>JBBRCW010000089.1:0-19720 GCA_038204535.1 Chitinophagales bacterium
CGTTGCGAATTCTGGGCGTAAACAGTTATTGGGTATTTGGAGAAATGCGTTCGGATAATACGGCAAATTTTGAAACCAATACAGGGGGAGAGCAACGGGAACTGATTGATCAATTTCTGATTATTGCAACGAATGACAACGTAAGAAGTTTCTGGCAGCAAAGCTATATCGGTATATCCAGATGTAATGATGTGCTGGACCATATTGATGCTGTGAGCATGCCAGACAAGATAAAGGCACAGTATATTGGCGAAGCAAAATTTTTAAGAGCCTTCTATTATTTTCAGCTTGTCCGTCAATTTGGAGGGGTGCCTTTACGGATCAGTTCCATACAGTCAGCCACCAATGCCCTATCGAAGGGAAGGGCAAAGAAAGAAGAGATATATGTTCAAATTCTATCCGATCTTCAGGCAGCAGTAACCGGTCTTCCTCCTTTATACACCGGCAAAGATGTTGGCAGAGCCACACAGGGAGCAGCCCGCATGCTGCTGGCCGAAGTATATATGACCGATCAAAAATTTGCCCCTGCATTAGCTGAACTACGCATTATAAAAACCTTGGGATACAATTTGCTGAATAATTACAAAGACATTTTTGATCCAAAGAATAAAAATAATAAAGAGTCCATATTTGAAATTCAGTATTTGGGTAGCCAGCCAGCCCTTGCCAGTAATTACATGTACACGTTTGCACCCGCAAAGTCAGGCAGTAACGTAACCGGTGATCCGGGAACATCACTAACTCTTGGCTCAGGTTGGAATACGCCGACCACAGATATGATCAATAGTTATGAAACCGGGGATCTGCGAAAAAATGCCTCTATGAGCATGGGTTATACAAACAACGGCGTGTTTGTGAATGCACCGCACGTAGTCAAATACAATCATGGATTTGTGAACAGGGGCAACACCGATGATAATTTTATTGTTTACAGGTATGCAGATGCCTTACTGCTGATAGCTGAATGCCTGAATGAAATTGGAAGTGTGAACGCGGAATCTTTTGACATACTCGATCAGATAAGAGTTCGGGCCGGTCTACAACCGCTTACCCGGGCATCCATCACTACCCAGGCTTTATTGAGAGAAGCCATAGAGAAGGAAAGAAGGGTGGAACTGGCTTTTGAAAACCATCGCTGGTACGACCTCGTTCGCACCAAAAAAGCGGTAGATATAATGAATGCGCATGGTGCAAGTGAGAAGATTTTAAAGCCAACAGTCATCAGGCCAAGTGCTTTTAATGTAACATCAAATAAACTACTGTTACCTATACCTCAGCAGGACATAACAGTAGATAATCTTGAACAAAATCCATAACAGAGATCAATATGATTACAGTGTTTCGCCTTTCATGCTTGTTTATCATTCTTATACTGCTAAGTTCCTGTAAATCGACCCCCAAAGAATCATTTAAAGATTGGAAAGTGTATGGTGGCAGCAAGACACGTATCCAATATTCAGCGTTGAAACAGATTGATACCGGTAATGTGCAAGACCTGCAGGTTACCTGGACATTCCGCACGAACGATGCAGAGCCAGGTAGCCAGATGCAAGCTAATCCGATTGTAGTGGATAGGGTATTATACGGGGTTTCTCCAAAGCTTAAATTATTTGCTATTGATGCAGCCACTGCTAAAGAAAAATGGGTATTTGATCCGTTTACTGATACCCTTTTTGGAAAGAATAAAAAAAAGGGAATAAACAATTGCAGGGGTGTTGCCTTTTATCATGGTAAAAATAATGATAGCCGTATCTTTTACAGCGCAGGGTCATTACTGTATTGTATAGATATTCGTTCCGGTCAGCCTATCAGGGAGTTTGGTGATCAGGGTAGCATTGATTTGCATAATGACCTTGGGAGGGATGTTGCGCATTTATCCGTTACTTCCAGTTCGCCGGGCATAATTTATAAAGACCTTATCATTACAGGATCTTCCGTTGCAGAAGAGGCTAATTCTGCACCCGGCCATATTCGTGCCTATGATGTGCATACGGGTAAGCTGCGCTGGATATTCCATACCATTCCGCATCCTGGCGAACCCGGGTATGAAACGTGGGAAGATAAGGAAGCTTATAAGCACATTGGAGGCGCTAATTCATGGGCAGGTTTTAGTATGGATGAAGAGAAAGGCGTGTTGTTTGCCCCAACCGGATCGGCGGCTTATGATTGGTATGGCGGCAAACGATTAGGCCCAAACCTGTACGCCAATTCTATTCTTGCTATAGACGCTGCCACGGGAAAATTAAAATGGCATTATCAAACGGTTCACCACGATGTATGGGATTGGGACATTCCAACCCCTCCCATATTGGTGACATTAAAAAAGGATGGAAAAGATATTGAGGCACTTATACAAACTACTAAAACGGCATTTCTATTTGTATTAGATCGCAACACAGGCAAACCGTTATACCCCATAGAAGAAAGGGCTGTTCCAACAAAAACGGATCTTGTAGGTGAAAAGCTTTCGCCCACCCAACCCTATCCCACGTTTTATCCTCCTATATCGCGACAGGTAGTTACCGAAGCAGACCTAAACCGCACTGTTCCCGATTCATCATACCAGCAAATTAAAAAAGAGCTTGCCGGCTATATAACCGGCAATATATTTAATCCTCCAACCAGCCGTCCAACCATTGTGTCCCCTGGTATGCAGGGCGGTGGCGAATGGGGTGGTCCCTGCTTCGATCCCACACAAGGAATTATGTATGTAAATGCCAATGAGATTCCAAGGATTATGACTATGGCTGAAGTTAAAGACCAACAAGCCACTGCGGGACAATTGTACCTGGAAGCGGGAACCATTTTATTTAATAAATACTGTATGGGGTGCCATGGCGAAAACCGTAAAGGTTCAGCAGATATTCCTTCACTGTTGAACATCGACAAAAAATATAACGAGGAACAGTTTAAAAACCTCGTTACCACAGGACGCAGAAGAATGCCTGCTTTCAACCAATTAAATGAGGAAGAAAAAAGTGCGATCGCCTCTTATGTTCTCACCCTGAAAACTCTTCAGAATAAAAAATTTGTAGGGAAGCCCCAAACCATAGATCCTTATCTTCAAATCCCCTATACTTCTGCCCCCAACGTCGTTAATAAAACAATGGTAGGAAGGCCTTCTAAATTTGAAACTCCCGAAGGATATCCTGCTATAAATCCGCCCTGGGGTATATTAAATGCTATCAATATGAACACGGGCAAAGTGCTTTGGAAGGTTCCGCTGGGAGATTATCCTGAATTGAAAGCCAGGGGCATTCGTGCAGGCACAGAGAATTATGGTGGCCCTGTGGTAACAGCCGGCGGACTTGTTTTTATTGCTGCAACCAAAGACGAAAAATTTAGGGCTTTTAATAAAAGAACAGGGGCATTGCTCTGGGAAACGGATTTACCAGCATGCGGTTTTGCTACTCCGTGTGTTTACGAAATTGATGGCAAACAATACGTAGTTATAGGAGCGGGTGGAGGAAAAATGAAAACAAAATCAGCAGATGTATATGTAGCATTTTCCCTAAAAACAAAATAATGAAAGTTTCACGTAAACAATTCTTAACCTCTTCCATACTGGCTTCAGCCGGCCTTGCAATACAAACGCAAGGTTTTGGACAAAGTGAAAAACGGGATAATAAAAAGATGAAAATCTGTGTATTCTCTAAGCACCTGCAATGGCTGAATGTTAATGAAATGGCGGCCGCTGCCAGAGAAATGGGGTTCGATGGAGTGGATCTGACAGTAAGGGTAAAGGGGCATGTGCTGCCCGAAAAAGTTACGGAGGATCTTCCAAAGGCTGTTGCGGCAATACGTAAAGCCGGCCTTGAGGTGTATGTTATCAGCACCGACATCACCGATGCCCGCGACCCTTTAACGGAAAAGATATTAAGAACGATGGCCGACCTAAAAATTCCTAATTATCGCACAGGGTGGTTTACTTACCAAAAAAATCTGGACATACCAGCTAATATTGAAATTTTTAAAGCAAATTTTGCAGGCCTTCAGCAGGTCAACCGCAGGTATGGCCTGCACGCCGACTATCAAAATCATTCAGGTGAAGGCTTCGGTTCTTCAATATGGGACCTTTGGTTAAGCATAAAGGATCTCGACCCGCGGTATATAGGCAGTCAGTATGATATTTACCACGCTACCGTGGCAGGAGCTTATTCGTGGCCAGTAGGGCTTGAGTTGCTTCATAAATATGTACGCACAACTGATGTGAAGGATTTTCGCTGGGAGTTGAAGGAAGGAAAATGGACGCTTACACCGGTCCCATTAGGAGATGGGATGGTGGATCTGAAAAAGTACTTCAGCCTTGTAAATAAATACAATATACCCGGCCCGGTTACCCTTCATTGTGATTACCGCTCCGGTGGTTCTGAAAGCGGCGCCACCGTTTTAACGATCCCGGGAAGTGATGTATTGAAGGCCATTAAAAAAGACCTCGTGCTTTTAAAAGAATTACTTGCAGAAGCAGGACTATAAATCAACATCTTTTTCAGGAAAACACTTTACATTATTATGGATAAACCCACATTAGAAAATCAGGGCGGCAGCCGTCGAAGTTTTCTTAAACAATCGGCACTTACCAGTCTTGCATTTGCAACTAAACCCCTGATTTCTATGGCATCGTCTCCCTTACCTGGAGATAATGCCGATCCCGAAGCAGTCGTGCCATGGTTCCGCGGAGTCACCCGTTGGGGACAGATCAATATTACAGAGAAGGATCCACCGCAATATGATATTTCGTGGTGGCGAAAATTCTGGAAACAAACACAAACCGAAGGAGTGGTAATTAACGCCGGCGGTATTGTAGCGTATTATCCAACACTTATTCCTCTACATCGTAAAGCTGAGTACCTGCAGGGACGAGATTTGTTTGGCGAACTTTGCAAAGCAGCGCATGCCGATGGACTTGTTGTGTTTGCACGGATGGACTCTAACCGGGCTCATGAAGAATTTTACAACGCCCATCCTGATTGGTTTGCCATCGATGCCAATGGTAAACCTTATAAAGCAGCTGACCTTTATATTACCTGTGTCAACAGTCCCTATTACCAGGAGCATATTCCGGCTATTCTCACAGAGATCTCCACGATGTATCAACCGGAAGGTTTTACCGACAACAGTTGGAGTGGATTAGGACGCGAATCGATCTGTTATTGTGAAAATTGCAAGAAAAGTTTTCGCGATAAAACCGGGCAAAACATTCCGGCAAAGAAAGACTGGAATGACAAAATTTATAAGCAATGGATCAGGTGGAATTATGATCGCCGACTCGAAATCTGGGATTTGAATAACAAGACGACAAAGGCTGCCGGTGGCGTTCATTGTATTTGGGCAGGTATGAACAGTGGATCTATTAGCGGGCAAAGCAGAAGTTTTCGTGATTACAAGGAGATTGCTAAAAGAGCGGACATTATTATGCTCGACGACCAGGCACGTTCCGACGCAGGAGGATTTCAGCACAACAGCGAGATTGGAAAGCTGGTGCATGGGATACTGGGATGGGAAAAGCTGATTCCTGAAAGCATGGCTATGTACCAGGCCGGGCGGCCAACATTCCGTCTTACAAGCAAGCCCCAGCCGGAAGCAAAGATGTGGATGATTAGTGGGTTTGCAGGAGGAATACAACCCTGGTGGCACATGGTAGCCGCTTACCACGAGGACCGAAGAATGTACAATACTGCAGCGCCGGTTCTTAACTGGCATAAACTCAATAAAGCATATCTCATAAATAGAAAACCTATTGCCAATGTCGGAGTTGTTTGGTCGCAGGAGAACACGGACTATTACGGAAGAGACAATTCCGTTGAACTGGTAGATCTGCCATGGCGTGGAATGACCCAGGCACTCATCCGTTCACGTATACCTTACCTGCCTGTGCATGCAGATCATATAGACCGCGATGGTGCCAGCCTCTCTTTGTTGGTATTGCCTAACCTAGCGCTTATGACCGACAGCCAGATAAGTGCAGTACGGCGTTTTGTTAATCGCGGAGGCAGTTTGATCGCTACCGGAGATACCAGTTTATTTGATGAAATGGGTGATCCCCGTTCTGATTTCGCCTTATCCGATCTTTTTGGCGCCCACCTGGTAAATCCCAGAACCGTAAAACAGGACCTGCCTCCCCAGAGAACGGGTGCCGAAGCACAACACACATATTTGCGTATTACACCTGAATTGCGGGCACAAATGATAGGTCCCCATACAGAACAAGAGCCTCAGGTTTCAGGCAAACGTCATCCTATCATGAAAGGCTTTGAAGAGACAGACATTTTACCTTATGGAGGATTACTTGAGCCTTTGAGAATTGACCCGGGTGCTGAAGTACTGACAACTTTTATTCCCGAGTTTCCAACCTACCCGCCCGAAAAGTCATACATGCGCGAGGCTAAAACCAACTTGCCAGGTTTGATTACAAAACAGGCAGGCACAGGAGGCCAGGTAGTGTTTGTACCGGCTGATATAGACCGGCAATTTGCGCGATACAATCTCCCCGACCACGGCAACGTTTTAGGTAATATAATTCGCTGGACCCTTAAAGGTGATGCACCCGTAAGCGTACAGGGCGCAGGATTGGTTGATTGCCACTTATACGAGCAAACAGGAAGATTGGTACTCCATATAGTAAACCTTACAAGTGCTGCAACCTGGCGGCAGCCTTTAGATGAATTGATTGCCATTGGTCCCTTGAAAGTGAAAGTGAAGTTGCCTAAATCAGTCTCAGGCCGCAGCCTACGGACTTTAGTTTCTAACGGTAACATTACCGCTTCCGTTGCCAATGGTTTCAGTGAGTTTACTATCAAATTAATATTAGATCATGAAGTGATCGTAATAGCTTAATCAAAAGATTTATTGAATAAAATGATAAAAATAATTGGCTGTTTTCTGTTACTGTTAATGATGTCAACCGCTGGTGCACAAAGCCGGGCAAAAGGCAATAGCACGGAATGGTATAATAAATACAAATGCCTGAAGGCGCTGAACCTCCATCCTGACGAGTCGATTGACCGGCAGCAGTTTGCCAAACAATATGCGCGTAACAGGAAATGGTGGGACGAAGCTTTTGCCTACTTAAAAAATACAAATCTGGCTGGCCTTGCACCCGGAAATTATCCAATTGATGGTGAGGACGTATTCATAAAAGTTACGGAGGCAGTTTCAAAGGACATTGATTCATCAAAATGGGAGTCTCACCATAATTACCATGATATCCATTACCTGGTATCAGGAAAAGAAATGATAGGGATCACGCCGGTTAGCAACGTTGCTGCTGCGACAACTTACGACAAAACAAGGGATATACTTTTTTATACCGGTTTTGGTCCTTACTTCCTCGCAGATCCCAGCCGGTTTTTTATTATATTTTCTAACGAGGCCCATCGTCCTTTTATAAAGCTCGGTGGGTATGACGAAAAGGTAAAACGGGTAGTAATTAAGGTCAGAAACCCCGATGCAGTTCATTGAAGCGACTAAATAAACGTTCATTGCACCCATACTCATTTTCCCAATGGCATTGTTTGCCAGGTTCGCATCATTAATATATTAACCGATACCTAGAACGAGAAAATGTATGCTTAACACCTACTCATTTTTCAGGGCACCGCAATCAATTATATATGGGCGATCTTCTTTCGGGAAGGTAGGATCAGAAGCAGCTTCGAGAGGGAAAAAAGCCCTGATTATTTGCGATAAAATAATGGTGGAGCTAGGTAAGACAGCGACCTGCATTGCTTACCTGGCAAAGGAAGGGGTAGCAACTGCTGTGTTTGCCGGCGTTAATTCTGAACCAACTGACGAATATGTAAGCCAGGCTTTAGAAATATTTCTCCTCGAGAAATGCGATCTGGTAATTTCTTTGGGTGGGGGTAGTTGTATAGACACCGCGAAAGCAGTTTCGGTAATTGCTTCAAACGGTAGTTATATTGGAGAATATATGGGCGGTAAAAAATTAGCTACAGAAAGTGCGGTAGCTCATATTGCTATTCCCACCACTGCCGGTACAGGATCGGAAGCAACGGATGTGACTGTCATCATTAATGTCACCAATAATGAAAAAATGATGATAAAGCAACCGGCTTTTATGCCGGCAGTGGCTATTGTAGATTCCCAACTGACCGTGTCGTCACCGAAGCATGTTACAGCTGCAACCGGTATAGATGCACTAACCCATGCGATAGAAGCCTATTTATCAAAGAAAGCCCATCCGCTGACTGACACCCTCGCTTTGGCGGCTATGAAATTAATTGTATCTAACATTCGCATTGCTTATACACACGGAAGTGACTTAGACGCAAGAGATGCGATGGCATTGGGTTCTTTACAGGCTGGAATGGCTTTCACCAATGCTTCGGTAGCACTGGTACATGGAATGTCTCGTCCAATTGGTGCTTTATTTCATGTGCCTCATGGTATTTCAAATGCGATGCTTTTGCCTGCTGTATTAGAATTTAGCAAAGATAAATGTATTGAACGGCTGGCAGATTTGGGAAGAATATTTTGTAATAAAACATCGTTCAATTCTGACGAAGAGGCAGCAAGTTTTGCCATTGCCGAAGTAAAAAAACTGTGTAGCGATTTAAACATTCCAAACCTGAAAAATTATGGAATAAACCAGGAAAAATTTGAAGGTTCTATCGAAAAAATGTCATCGGATGCTTTAAAGAGTGGAAGCCCGGCTAATAATCCAAGAGTTCCGACGCAGGAAGAAATAGAAGCGCTTTATCGTGTGTGTTTTGAGTATAGTTTCTGAATCCCGATTTTAAGACAATAATGTCGGGTAGAGTACTTTCTAAAATTTCTTTCGCCGACGATCCTTCAATTGCCTGTCTAAGTATTATCAGATTTCTTTGTGCCCTTCGTGGTGCGTATAGGGATCACAAAGAACACGATGTCTGCATAAAGAACACAACGAAGAAGTTTAAGGTGAACGATTAAAAATTTCTTACTCCGGTAAAAAACTTCCTTTTCTTCTTACATCTTATTGCTTTGTCACCTCATAAATCTTCTTTAAAATAAAAAATTTTATTTCCGTGTAGGGGTAAATTATGCTTTGCTCGTATAACTAACACCTGCAGCATAGATTAAAAAATACCTGTACCATTTATTTCAGTCTGTACAGTAACAAGTTGAATACTAAAGAAGGGAAAAATCCCGGCGGATGCCCTTCATTATACATCCCGATATATCGAATTCCTAACCGGAATTTTTTAACCATAAACGTGTAGAACTATTGTTATCGTCAAAAAGATAATAATGTCAACGAATAATAATATCCTTCAAAGAGTACAATTGCGGATTCCGTTGCTAACACCGGATACGAATATTATGTAAACCGTTTTTAAAAAATAAAATTGCAGCTGTATGAGAGTTAATCTACTTAATTCCAGGGCCACGCTTTATGCCCTGATGCTTCTTCTTTTTATCCTCCATTCATCGAAACTACATTCACAAGTGTCGGGTAGTGAAGTAAAAGGAATGGTTGAAAACACAGATAACGAACCACTTCCCGGTGTTTCGGTGATTGTTAGAAATACAAAAACAAATTTTACATCCGGCACCAGTACCGACAGTTCAGGTGCCTTCACATTTTCCAGGGTTACTTCAGGAGGGCCTTATAGTTTTACCTTTTCAACCGTGGGTTATGAGACCCAAACTTTGTCCGGCTATAACATTAAAAGCGATGCAACCTTGTCTCTGGTAATTAAAATGAAGGCGACTGCTGCAGCGTTAGACCAGGTAGTTGTAATAGGTTATGGAACCCAAAAGAAAAGAGATCTTACCGGCGCTGTTTCAACAGTTAAGGCAAATCTAATAGAAAATGAAAGGCCTCAAAATGTTCAAGACATTCTTCGGGGTAATGTGGCAGGTATTCAAACTGGTGGGTCCATGACAGCAAAAGGAGGGGGCTCGCTTGAAATACGGGGTAAGAATACTTTAAAAACTAATTCCAGTCCATTGATAGTATTGGATGGAGTGATTTACCCCGGGGCTATGGAGGATATTAATCCTAATGACATTGAAACCATCGATGTTTTAAAAGACGCTTCTTCTGCTGCAGTGTTTGGGTCCCGGGCGGCTAATGGGGTTATCATGATTACAACAAAAAAGGGCAGATTAGGTAAGCCAATAATTAATTTTAATGGAAGTAATGGAATGGCTACAGTGGGAACAATGGCCAAAATATATCAGGCTCACGAGTTTCTTAGCTGGCGTCAAGAAGTATTGAAGTCGAAGAATCGTTATAATCTAGGTACGAATAGCAAATTGTATTTATTTGAGAATCCTAATACTCTGCCAAGTGGAGTGACGATGGACATGTGGCTGGATGGATCAACGGGGGATCCGCAAGATATTTGGCTAAGCCGTATAGGTTTGTTATCTATTGAAAAGGCTAATTATGCGGCGGGTAAATCAGTGAATTGGGCAGATATGGTTTTCAGGAATGGTTTGCGCCAGGACTATAACCTTGCCGTTTCAGGTAAAAAAAATGAAGTAACCTATTATTGGTCTATGGGTTATAACAAAAATCTGGGGATTGTTGTTGGCGATGATTATTCAGCAGTTCGTAGTCGTATAAACCTTGATGCTAAAGTAACCAATTGGTTCACAGCGGGGCTTAATTTACAATATTCAAATCGGGATGAAAGCGCTATCCCTGTCGACTGGGCGAGTGCCGAATATAATTCACCCTGGGGCTCAATTTATAAAGATGATGGAGTAACAATGCGGCTTAACCCAACAGAAGATGTATTAAATACAAACCCAATTTATGCGAGAGCATTTCAAGATCGGAAAGCTACGTATAATACGATAATCAGTAGCCTTTACACAGAGTTGAAATTACCATTAGGGATTACCTATAGGACAACTTTTTCTCCACGTTTGGAATTTCATAAATATATGAACCATCAATCTGCAGCCCACGAAACGTGGGCATTGTTTGGTGGACAGGTTAATCGAAATCAACAAGAAACGTATAGCTGGCAATTAGATAATCTAATCAAATGGAATAAAACCATTAAGGACATCCATAAAGTTGATATTACCTTATTAGTCAATGCCGAAAAATTCCAGAGTTGGAGGAATGAAATGAGCATTCAGGGTTTTTCCCCGACAGACGCTCTGGGCTATTCGAATGTATCCGCAGGTAGAGGCACAACGACTGTAACAACGGCCGATGACCAATACGAAACAGGTGATGCTTTAATGGCCCGTGGATTTTATTCACTCAGAGACAAGTATATGCTAACCCTATCAGTGCGGCGTGATGGGTATTCAGCTTTTGGATATAATCACCCACGAGGTGTTTTTCCTTCAGCAGCATTTGGTTGGGTATTTAGTGATGAAAAATTTTTGAAAAATGACATTTTAACGTTTGGAAAGCTTCGTTTATCATGGGGGGAAAATGGAAACCGTGACGTGGGTAGGTATTCAGCGCTTTCTGCTATGGGCCTTGGCCGATATGCTTATCAGCCTATAAGTGGTAGCGTATATGAAAGTAACTTATTGTTTGTTAACACTATGGCAAACGCTAATTTGAAATGGGAGAGAACCAGGTCAATTAATGCGGGCTTTGACTTCTCAATTAAGAACGGTTTATTTGATGGTTCAATAGAAGTTTATAAGGCGAGTACACTTGACCTATTGGTTGATAGGGCTTTGCCTGATGTTCTTGGCGTGCGATCTGTGGTTTCTAACCTGGGAGAGGTAAGTAATAAAGGAATTGAGATGACCTTAAATTCAAGGGTCATGAATAATAGAAACTTTATATGGCGATCAAGCTTTACCTTCTCGTTAAACCGCAATAAGATTGTTCACCTTTATGGAGACATGGTTGATGTCTTAGCTCCGGATGGAACTGTTATTGGACAAAAAGAAGGAGATGATATTACTAATAAATGGTTCATTGGCCATTCCATCGACGAAATTTGGGATCCGGTTGTTCTTGGTGTTTGGCAGGTTGGCGAAAAAGGTGAAGCGGCAAAACAAGGGCAGTTTCCGGGTGATTTTAAAATAAAAGATGTTGATAAAAGTGGTACTATTAATTATGTAGACCACGAATTCCAAGGTTATAGAGTGCCGCGGTACCAGTGGAATATGCGTCACGATTTTAATATATACAAGAACTTCGACTTATCATTTGCCATTTATTCACAATGGGGACATAAAGGTACTTTCAACAATGCAAAAAACAATGACAGGCTTTATCCAGATCGTTTTAATTCTTATATAGTACCCTACTGGACTCCAGAAAACCCATTGAATAATTGGGCCCGCCTTAACTCAGGCGGACCTGCAGTTTTTAATGTTTATCGGGATAGATCATTCATACGTTTTAACAATCTTACTTTAAGCTATTCATTGCCTGCCACGTTGCTCAGCAGGGCCAGTATTAGTAACTTAAAATTAAGTGTGGGGATCCGTAATTTAGGTTGGTGGGCCCCTCAATGGCAAATAGTTGACCCCGAATCAGAAGTAAGAAGTAACAATAATTCTGATGTTCCTGAACCAACCCCGAAATATTATACACTCAGTGTTAGTTTAACCCTGTAACCACTTTTAAAAATTATTTGTATGAAAAAATTAAATATTAAAATATTATGTAGGTTCCTTTTCATTACCCTAATTATGGTAATGGGAAGTTGTAAAAAAGATTGGTTAAATCCAAAACCGCTATCTCTCTTTACACCTGAGACTGCCTTGCTTGATTCTCGTGGAATTTTTGGTTTATTATCTTTCTGCGAAAAAACAGAAAGAGCTGAATTTTATACGGGAGATGTTAGTCCACTACACACTGAAATGTTATTTTCCGAAGTATCCGTTCAAGGGCAAACCCTTAGATTAGGTCCTGCTCAAAACCTGAACTTACAGATCACTCCCACTTCAGAATTGAATCATGACAAATTCAACATGATAGGCTGGTTCTGGACAGAATTTTTCAGGGTTATAAAGACGGCGGATATGATTATAGCACGTATTGATCAGGCCACATTTAAAGATGCGGCAGAACGAAACCTCGTACTGTCATCAGCTTATTTTCACCGGGCTTATTGCTATTATCGTTTAACCCATCAATTTGGTGATGTGCCTTTTATTGGAAGAGAGATAATAAGTCCCAGACTGGATTTTTATTCCACCAAACGGGAAGTAATACTTGAAAAAATAAAGAAAGATATGGAATTTGCTGTTTTGTGGGGCTCTGACAAGGTTGATAGAGGGCGTGCCACAAAAGGTGCCTGTTACCACATGTTAACCAAAATTAACCTCGCTTTGGGCAAGTTCGATGATGCCATTAAATCTGCAAATGCTGTTATCAATGGAGGAGTTTACGGTTTGATGACTACTCCGTTCGGTGTAATCCCGGCAGAAGAAGGAAATTTTTTAAGAAGTCAGAGTATTATCCGCGATGATGTAGTAGCAAGGTTACACTGGGCGCCTAATAAAGCTCTTGCCACAAATAAGGAAGTATTATACTTGTCTATTTCGCGAGATGAGTTAAGTGGATCAAGGCTTAATACCGATATAATGCGTAGCATGGTTCCTTTCTGGGGTTCTACCAGTTCATACCAGATTTACACTCCTGATGGAAAGTCCCCGAGCATGTCTACTGTCAGAAATGAGGAGTTTCAGCTACTTGAAACTTTTGGTCGGGGTGTTGGTAATACCCGCCCAACGTGGTATAGTCAAAAAACTATTTGGGATGATCCTAATGACCTGAGACATAAGAAAGGTAACTGGATGAAAATGGAAGACCTTGTTTACAACAATTCTAAAAGCTTAAAAGGTAAAAGTCCTTTTTACGGCAAACCTTTGCAATTTAGAGATACCAATGGTAAGGTTCTGGGTGGGGATACTATTATGAACTGGTTTGAATGGCCGCATTACAAAGCGTACCAAAATAGTCCTTTGCAAAATGTGCCTACCGGCGGAGCTAATGATATGTATATATTCAGGTTGGCTGAAACCTATTTGCTACGTGCTGAAGCCTATTGGTGGAAAGGAGATCAATCAAATGCTATGGCCGATATAAACGCGGTTCGTACACGTGCAGGTTGTGCCCCTTATCAAGATGCGGGTAAAATTGATATTGGGACTGTTCTAGACGAGCGTGCCCGGGAATTATTCTATGAAGAACCACGTAAAACGGTATTAACCCGTATTTCATTCCTCCTTGCTAAAACAGGAAAGTCAGTTGACGGCAAAACCTATACCATGAATCAATTTGGCACCGATAACTTTTTTTATGACAGGATAATGAAATATAATGACTTTTACAATAAAGGTGTTGTAAATATTAGTGGAGTCGAATATAAGATAAGCCCATACCATATACTGTGGCCTATACCTCAGCAAGCTATTAGTGCTAATGTACAAGGTGTTATTAACCAAAACTTCGGTTATGATGGCTACGGAAACAATAAACCACCTTTGACAACAATTGCTCCTGAAGACGATAATTAATAAAATTTTATTAGGAAAAGGGGTTAATCAATCCTGGGCTTTTCAGGTTTAGGTGTTGTTCGAAGTAATGTGTAACAAATAACATCAATTTCGCTGTTAATGGCATTACGGGTTTTGAACCGTTTAAGTAAATTTCTGTCTTCCTTCCCAATTCGTGTCTTTGTGGCTAAAAAAAGTATACCTAAATCTGTTTTAAACATTTCTAAAACTTAAAAGGCTAAATAAAGTGCATTCAGTTTTTTTGAACAGACTGAATCCTACTAATATGGCTGCCGTTGCGTTGTGCACAAACATTTTAAATTTCTAAACAATAAAATCTTATTGATCTTACCCAATGAAAAGTATTTCACCATTTTATGAGAGAAATCTATTTACCAAAGTTCCTTAAACCTGAATAAAAATTTTAAAATGAGCAAAATTATGAAAGTGAGATATGTTATGATTAAAAGAATTAAGGGGACCTTTCTTATATTACTTTGTGTTGCCTTATTTTCAATATTTGGGCACCAAAGTTATTCTCAGGCGGGCACTTCCTCTGCTAAGAAACCTGGCGCTTCAACTGGCCTATATTCAGATGTTCCCGCGAGGGCTGCTGAACGATTGCCAGTGTTTCCTTACGGAGGTGTTTATTTTCGTAAATCCAATCCTCCGAAAGCGGACTGGGAAAAGGACTACAAGACAGCGGCTAACGTTGGAGCAAACGTATTCAGACACTGGTTTATGTGGGCCGTTATAGAAGTGGCACCGGGTAAGTACGACTGGAGTGACTATGACCGGCAGATGGATCTGGCAGCTAAGAATGGTATCAAAACAATCATTGGCGAAATCTCCAATACTGCACCTGAATGGATGGGCGAGATGTATCCGAATGCTCGTGAAATCAACAGCGCAAACGCTGTGTCTTCTCCGACCATGGGCGGCAGTAGTGCGACCAGCAGCATCAATATGTGTCTCGATAATGAAGAGGTTCTTCGTGCGGTAGAAAAATTTCAAATCGCCCTTATCGAAAGGTACCGCGATCACCCTGCCATGCTGGGATACGACCTTTGGAACGAAATGCATTTTAGTGAGTGCCGTTGCGAAGCCACGCAAGAGAAATTCCGCGAGTGGCTAAAAGGGAAATACGGTTCTCTTGAGGACCTCGGCAGGGCCTGGCACCGCTACAGCTTCGCCAAGTGGGAGTTTGTTCGCCCACCAAATTCGCGTAGCGGTGGTTATGCTGATGCGATGGACTGGGTGGAATTCCGTAACGATAACAAGAGCCGTCTATTACATCGTCGTGTTGAACTGTTTCGAAGACTCGACAAAAAAAACCTCATTACTGGACATGGCCTGGCACGTTCTCTGGAACAATATCCATCTACGCAAAATGAATGGCGGGATGCTGCCGAGTTTGATGTATTTGGTTTTACATGGGTGGCTTCCCGAAATGGAAACGAGCCGTGGCGGCAATTTCAGGCTGTTGATCTTGTTCGTGCCGGTTCAAGGGGAAAACCTTTCTGGCACGCAGAAGCTGAGGCCGGATCTTTATGGATGCAGCCACAGGTACCTGGCCGGCCACGCGAAGATGGGCGAATTTCTGACCCCAAAGACGTTAGGATTTGGAACCTGATGTCAATGGCTGGCGGCGCAACCGGCATCCTGTACCCTCGGTGGCGTCCACTACTCGATGGGCCACTTTGGGGAGCGTTTGGACCGATGGGTATGGATGGATCAGTAACACCAAAAGCAGAGATGGCTGGTAAAGTTTCCAAATGGGCCAACGCCAATCCTGAAATATGGAAGTCACGACCGGTAAAAGGAGAGATAGGAATTATTTGGACTCCTGAGTCTTCGGTGTTTAATTATGTACAGCTTGGCAATACAGACTATTATACTCAGTCTGCACGGGGTGTTTATCAAGCTTTTTTTGATTCGAACATTCAACCCGACTTTGTGCACATCGACAACATAAATGAGTACCCTGTTGTTTACCTGCCTTACCCCGTAATGTTGAAGCAGGAGACAGCCCAAAAACTGATCGCGTACGTGGAAAAGGGAGGTCGATTAATCTGTGAAGGCTTGCCAGGTTATTTTGGCGACAGGGGACATGTTGGTGAAGTGCAACCGAATCTTGGACTTAACAAGTTGTTTGGAGCACGGGAAAAGTATGTCGAGTTCACTCCTGACCTTTTGGAAAACCTTAAGCTTCAGGTTCGGGGCTCAAAGATTGACGGGAGGTATTTCATGCAGGAATATTTAGCTGAAGGAGGAAAGGTGGTTGGTACTTTCGAAAATGGTTCAGGTGCGGCTGTCGAGAACGAATTCGGTAAGGGCAAAACATTGCTGATAGGTACTTTTCCCGGAGCTGGCTACTACCTCCATCATTCGCCGGAAAGCAGAAAATTTTTCGCCGGGCTGCTGCAGTGGGGCAACGTTTCACAGCGAGTGAGTTCAAGCGATCCGGAAGTCAAAGTTAGAGTCCACGATGGGGCCGGAGGTAAGTACCTGTGGGTGGTGAACCCCACCCGTACTTCCCGCGAAGTAACGATTGGGCTCGGCACTGCAGATGCGGGATCACGAATCGGTAACGATCTCTGGGGCGGCAAGAGTGGGATATTAAATGGGAATACGGTAAAGGTTACAGTTGACGACCGGGACGTAGCGGTGATCCCTTTACAGTAAGGGCATAATAATTCATACTAATGATTTGGTAGGGTAGGCGACATCATACCTGACAGTGCAATAAAAATGTAGCATGAATTTTTGTGAGGCAAACTTTATTGTTACTATTTTTCATTGTTGTGTCGTTCCTATACATCGGAATGCGCTTTGTTCAATATTCAGCATTGCATAAATCTGTTAGGCATGAAGTATAAATTGTGCGCTTCGATAAAGGCTCAATAGCAGCGATACCGATGAACGGATTGCGACGCAACGATGATACCATGAAATAGCTATAGCAGGTATCACAACCTAAGATATCCCGTTTACTTCAACGAAAAGTTAGTATATCAAAACCATTTTTCTATTTCACAAAATGAGTCGGGTAACGCCAATTGGTTTTGTGAAATAGACACTTCCTGAGGTCCTGGAATAACAGGAACTGTTGCCTTGATAATCCAGGTTTAATGTGTTGTCATAACCTATAAAACACATTTGCAATAGTTGGTTTGAGTTGAATATTATTAAATAAGGCAACCGCCCCAAATAAAAATTTTCTTAAGGTATAAATACCAGCAGTGAACTTAATATTCATTAACCCGGTTTGACGAGACAAAAGATTTAAAAATTGAAATGTATATGTTGGGTAAAGAAGTATTAAGAAAGCTGTCGAATAACATATAATAAATGCAATGAGAAAAAGCGTCATTAAATTATCCATTTTATCACTCCTGATTGTTTTTGCCGCCGGTGAATCAGAAGGCTTTGCCCAGCAAAAAAGGAAGATTGGAGATCCTCTTGAAAACCTTCCAAAGAATATTGAACAACTGACCTATTTCGGCGAACGGGCTGATATTTCACCTGATAATAAAAGCATCGCTTTTATGGCTAAAAACTTCGGTGATGCAATGGTGATTGATCTGCAAAGCCGTGTTATAAAGTGCCTGACCTGCAATATTCCGGCTGCAGCCTTCCTAAGGGTGATGCACTTGCCAAACGGTGATTTTATTTTGATGGGGCCAGATCATTTTGAGGACGTCAAAATAAGTCGATTGAGGGATAGTGAATTATGGTACCTCAAGAATGAGCACGGCGCCAAACCAATAAAAATGGGTCAGAAAGTGAGTGAGGGTTTTGCACTTTCAAAAAAGGATATGAAAATAGCATATACAAACCTCAAGTCTAATGTTTCAGGAGTGGTAATAAGAGAGCTGGTACTAGCTGATTTGGATCTGTCTGGAAGTGGGCCGAAACTTATCAACAAAAAGGCAGTATATGAAAGTGCTGAACAGGGTTGTATAATTGAAGCACAGGATTTTTACAATGATGATAAAGCCTTGATCTTCTTTTGCTATGTTACAAACGGAATTACGGCAACTCTGGGACTCGACCTGAAGTCAGGACAAGTAAGCAATCTTACGAACGATCCTACATTACACACTGAACCTGAGGGTGTTTTTTCTGATGGTAAATATGTCGCTGTTGAGTCAGATCGTCAAGTGGATTGGTTAGGTGGTGTGCGTGGATCAGGAAATATCGATATCTGGAAATTTAAACTTGACGCAACAGGAGCAAAAGAAATGGTTCGCCTTACGAATTTTAATGATTATGAAGGCAGCAAGGCAGCAAATCCTGTGGTTTCTGCTAATGGTAAATTCATGGCCTTTCAGTCAGCTAAATCAAGTGATCCTCCTCCTGGTATAGGCTATGGCATCTTGGTTTATTGGTTCGATAAATAAAAATGCCTGGCCAAATCAGCAGATTAACTAAAATAGGAAGTGTATATTTTTTACAGCACTTGCTTCCTTTGCTAATTCTACCGGGGTTTATGATGTGGTTGTGTTATATGTTGATGAAAAACAGGGACAGGGGTCACTTTCGTTATTGGTAAATGGAAAACAAAAAGCTTTGTGGAAATTAGATGAAGATGTAGACACGTGCAGGCGGAAAACCATACCTAATGTTAAGATTAAGCAAGGTGAAGAAATTAAGTTGGTTGGATTTGGCAGATGGTTCAGAGTCTGCCATAGAGGATTTTATTGATTTTATACCCCCGGGAAGCGGTAGCCAGGTCAAAATAATCTTGTTGTTTGTTATTGAAGGTTTTTTTAAAACAACAATGATCAACTGCACAAACCAAATTCACCTGTTCAAAAATTGTCAATGTTAACCCGACATTTACTAAAAAGATAATTAATTTTATGATTTGTAAGGGTAAACCTTTATTTGCTCGTAATACAATATATCTGAGATAACAACCTCAATTTATTTTGAATTTATACAGTTCATTTGTTCCGGGGTTGCTGTTATAATGATTTGATTGGTGAAGCCATATATCCTGTCAAAAAGTGTTGTAAGTACAATTTAGATTGCCACCATTTCATTAATTAATATAGTATAACACTATTAAAATTGCTGTCATATGAGATCAAATACACGTTTGTCATGGGGTAGCTATGCCCTGTTCTTCCTTCTGTTCAGTTTTCAATCTACCATTTACGCACAAGTAAAAAATAGCCTTATAAAAGGAATAGTTCAGGGCAATGAAAATGAACCTATTGAAGGTGTTTCTGTCATTATCAGGAATACAAAAACAAACTTTTCAACCGGCACCAGTACC
>JBBRCW010000090.1:0-19675 GCA_038204535.1 Chitinophagales bacterium
CGTGCATTTCATGGCCGAGACAGCTAAAATTCTTAATCCCACCAAGAAAGTTGTTTTGCCAGACTTGAAGGCAGGCTGTTCATTGGCCGACAGTGCCCCTGCGGACCTCTTTAAGGCCTTTAAAGACCAGCACCCTGACCACGTGGTCATCAGCTACATTAATTGCACAGCAGAGATAAAGGCATTGAGCGATATTATTTGCACAAGCAGCAACGCTGAAAAGATAATTGAAAGCCTGCCGGCTGAACAAAAGATCATTTTTGCACCCGATAAAAACCTTGGCGCTTATTTGAATAAAAAAACAGGCAGAAATATGTTGTTGTGGAATGGCGCCTGTATGGTTCATGAAATTTTCAGCCTCGAAAAAATTACCCGGTTAAAAATTCGTCATCCAAAGGCTAAAGTAATTGCACATCCTGAATGTGAAGAGGCCGTTTTACGCGTTGCTGACTTTATTGGCAGTACAACCCAGCTATTAAAATATTCGGCTGTTGATGATGCTACTGCATATATAGTTGCCACCGAAACAGGTATTCTGCACCAGATGCAGAAAGATTCTCCTGCCAAAACATTTATACCTGCACCACCTACTAACTCTTGTGCCTGTAATGATTGTCCATACATGAAATTGAACACGCTTGAGAAACTTTACCTGTGTATGGAATACGAGACGCCCGAAATTATTATGGATGAGAAACTTCGAATAGCCGCTAAAAAGCCGATGGACAGAATGATGGAGATTAGCCGACAGGCTGGCTTGATTGGGTAGTTTGGTCGTTAAAAAATATAACCAGGCAACTTACATGAGTTGCCTGGTTATATTTTTTTTGATGTAAATAGGACTGTGAAAACGATAATTATTTGAAGGTATGTTCTTTCTCAGTCTCCCCTGTCTTCCGGAGAAGGATGTTTTAGGTACTGTTCAGCTTTGGGATCTAAAAGGGTATTTTTTTCATCTTTTGAATCTTGTTCATTCTGCCATTGAGTGCTTTGTTCTGTAATACCTTCCTTAGGACTAATTACCCCCTGCGATACGTTTTGTCCGATATCGCTGGTGTTTGATGGATCTATTGGCTCGTCATTTTTCGGTTGGGTGTTCTTATCTTCTTCCACTATGATAAATTTTATAGTTGATTGAATGTTGTTAATCTGTTGCGTTAATCAAGGCATCAATTTCTACAGGTGTTTCTAATACTTCCAATCCAAATTTTTCTGTAAAGAACAGTTCGGTTACTACGTCGCCATTTTCTTTCTGTTTTGCATAAAAATATAAAATGCTATTTGCATTTACATGTACGGTTGTGCCTATCAGATTTAGCTTAATAATAGCTGGTTTCATTTTTAGATGTTTTTAATTTTTCAATAATGTATAAATATCGAGCCAGTGTATTTTAATACTGGCTATTGGTAAAGTTAGGTTTCCTATAGTTGATGGTTGGTATTTTGAGTATCTTGCCGCGATCATTAATACGCGATCATTAATAGAGGTGGCTGAATAAAAGTTTGATTTAAACCGGATAGCAAACATTTAACCTGGAAAATTGGTTTGTATGTTGAGATTGCAACTTGTTAAGATAAGACAGAAATTTCGGCAGCTTAGATTCTAAAATTGAATTAAAAAAGTTACCAGTTAATTCTTTTTGCTTGCTTTGATTGTATCAGTATTTCCTATTGATTGTTGAATTTTTTTATATTATAAATAATTATTATATTTTGACGTTTAGAGATTTTGGTTTTGACGAAAGATTGCTTGAAGGAATTGACGCCACGAATTACGAGCATGCTACTCCCGTTCAGGAACAGGTTATTCCTCATATTATGAGTGGTAAAGATGTTATCGCCTCTGCACAAACTGGTACAGGAAAAACCGCAGCTTTCCTATTGCCGCTAATTAATAAAATTATAACAGGACCCCAGGCGAATACAGATCAAATTAATGCATTGATCATAGTACCAACCCGCGAACTGGCTGTTCAAATTGCACAAAACCTGGAGGGGTTGAGTTACTTTACTTCCATCAGTTCTATTGCAGTTTATGGTGGTGGCGATGGTGCGTCTTTTAGCCAGGAGCGATCTGCTCTAAGCAAAGGGGCAGATATTGTTATTTGCACACCCGGCAGAATGATCGGTCACCTGGCAATGGGATATGTAAAATTTAAACACCTGCAATACCTGGTTTTGGATGAAGCAGACCGAATGTTGGATATGGGCTTTAATGATGACATCATGAAGATCATATCTTTTCTTCCACCCAAAAGACAAAACCTTTTATTCTCTGCAACAATGCCAGGGAGAATAAGAGACCTTGCACGAAAGATTTTACATGAACCAGCGGAGATTAATATTTCTATCTCCAAACCTCCGGAAAAAATTAAGCAGGAAGCATTTGTAGTTTACGACAAACAGAAACCTGAGCTAATCAAATTCATTTTAAGATCTTCAGAATTTCAAAGTGTGCTTATTTTCTGTTCTAAAAAGCATACGGTTAAAGATCTTAATCGCGAATTAAAAAGGGCTGCTTTTTCAGTGGAGGAAATTCATTCTGATCTTGAACAATCTAAACGCGAAGAGGTTTTGGCAGCTTTTATAAACGGACGTTTAAAGATTTTGGTAGCAACAGATATTCTTTCGCGAGGTATAGATATTGACAATATTGATTTGGTTATAAATTTTGATGTACCCAATGATGGGGAAGATTATGTGCATCGGATTGGACGAACAGCAAGAGCTCAGTCCGATGGAACAGCCTACACCCTCATAAATGAAAAGGAACAAGGGAAATTTTTAGTGATCGAAAAATTATTGGGTTACGCAGTTCCAAAAGCACATGTTCCGGATCAATTTGGAGAAACCCCAATATATACGCCCAATACAAGGCATAGCGCGGGTGGCAAGCGGCGGTTTAAGCATAAAAGGTAAAATCAATTTCATCTAATAAAAAAGAGGACAGTGATAAGCTGTCCTCTTTTTTTCGTATCAGGAAAATTATCTGCCCATATACACCATTAATATTTGAACATCGCTTGGGTTAACGCCGCTTATTCTGCTGGCCTGTCCCAATGTTCTTGGTTTTATTTTTAAAAATTTCTGCCTCGCCTCGTTCGATAACGACTGTATTTTTTCGTAGCTGAATGTGTCGGGTATTACGAGGTCATCCAATTGACTCATTCTTTCAACCAAATCTTTTTCTTTGTTAATGTACACCTCGTACTTCAATTGTATCTCTGCCTGTTCTAAGGCATCGGTATTGGTTTCGTTTATAATGTCTTTTAGTTTTGAAGATACATTGACCAATCCTTTTAATTCAACATTTGGCCGCATTAATATTTGGGCGACTTTCTGTTTTTGGGATATGGGTGCCGATTGAATGGATTGCAAATAAGTGTTTACTTCATCGGGTTCTATGGACGAACTCTTAATTCCACTTTTTATCTTTTCTACTTTTTCTTTTTTAACCACTACTTTTTCAATTCTCTCCTGACTTGCCAATCCGATTCTATAACTCATTTCAGTCAGTCGAATATCTGCATTGTCTTGCCTTAAAAGCGTTCGGTATTCTGCCCTGCTGGTAAACATTCTATACGGTTCATCTGTGCCTTTACTTATAAGGTCTTCAATTAAAACGCCGATATATGCTTCGCTTCTTTTTAAAATAAAATCGGGCAAGTGATTGGCTTTTTGGTGAGCATTTATGCCGGCCATTAATCCCTGACAAGCTGCTTCTTCATAACCAGTTGTACCATTTATCTGGCCTGCAAAAAACAGGTTTTCTATCTGTTTTGTTTCAAGTGAATATTTGAGTTGCGTAGGTGGAAAATAATCGTACTCAATGGCATATCCCGGTCTGAACATTTTGCAATTCTCAAAACCTGCTACTAATTTCAAAGCTTCGTGTTGAACCTGTTCTGGTAACGAAGTTGAAAACCCGTTGACATAAATCTCTACTGTATTGAATCCTTCAGGCTCTACAAAGAGCTGATGTCTGTCCCTGTCTGCAAAACGATTGATTTTATCTTCAATACTTGGGCAGTACCTTGGGCCAACTCCTCCAATCCGCCCCTGGTACATAGGGCTACGGTCGAAACCGGTTTTTAAAATATCGTGTACACTTTGGCTGGTATAGGTAATAAAACAGCTTCTTTGTTGTGATGGGGATATTTTTTTTATGTCCAGGTAAGAAAAACCAACAATTTCTTCATCGCCTTTCTGCTCCTCCATTTTTGAATAATCAAGGCTCCGACCATCTATTCTAGGCGGAGTTCCTGTTTTTAAGCGATCGCTTTCAAAACCTATTTCAACCAATTGTTCTGTAATTCCGGTGGACGATTTCTCAGCCATTCTCCCCCCGCCAAACTTTTTTTCGCCGATATGGATAACTCCATTCAGAAATGTGCCACTAGTTATTACAACCGATTTGGCATTTATATTGTGACCTAGTCCTGTTATTACCCCGCAAGCTCTTCCTTCTTTAATAATGATGGATTGCACCATATCCTGGTAAAAATCTACGTTGGGAGTAGTTTCCAGCATTTCTCTCCAGGTAGCTGCAAACATCATCCGATCGCTTTGGGCTCGGGGGCTCCACATCGCTGGTCCTTTGCTTCTGTTTAGCATTCTGAATTGTATCAGGCTCTTGTCTGTTACAATTCCACTATAACCGCCGAGTGCATCAATTTCTCTAACAATTTGCCCTTTGGCAATACCACCCATAGCTGGGTTACAGCTCATTTGGGCTATGGTTTGCATATTCATTGTAACCAGTAAAACTTTGCTGCCTAAGTTGGCGGCCGCCGCTGCCGCTTCGCAGCCTGCATGACCCGCTCCTACTACAATTACATCGTAATTATTAAACATGCCGCAAAGATATTGCAGGCATTGTGCTTTAACCGAACTTTCTAAATAATTCCCTTTCCATTAAGATTTCATCTACAGAGGTTCCCTGGTTAAGCCTGTTAAATTCTTCCTGATCCAGGTTTTCAATTTTGAGCAGGTACTCTTTTTTATCAATAATAAACTGGTCTATACTAATGTTATTTTCTATTGTTATATTTTCGATTGTATCAATTTTATCTACCATTTTCAAGGCTAGCTGGTAATTTGTTTTTTGATATAATTGAGAAAAATGGTTTTTTAAAGATGCGAGGTTGGGGTTATGATTATTCCTCGTTTCCTGATCGAGTATTTCAATGCGCATATTTATGAAGTTCCAGCATAAGATCATGTCTTCTTCATTTTCATAATCGAAATAAGCGGCTGGCACCAAATGATCAAATTGCCATGCCTTTGCATAATTATCCCAGTTTAAGGCATCGGTGAATTGAACTTCAAACCATTTTCTCAGATTTTCTATATCTAACCCAAAGAAACGGGCATAACCTAAGCCCGGCTTCTTTTCAAGTATATAACGGCGATAGCTTAGTTGCCATTTCCTTTTTTCCCTGGTTTTTATAATATTATCTGTTACTTCTGTTTGAGGTGTCCATTTCTTGCGTGCCATAACGCAAAATTAGCGAATGTTCCAGCATGAAACTGTGATACGTGGAACACTTTTCCTTTATGGAAATAGGAATTTCTATAAGATAGTATAAACAAGAGTTTAAAAGATTATTGTTCCGGGATGGAACTGTGACACGTGAAACACAACTACTGTTGCGTACAGGCAAAATCCTGAACAAAAAAGAGTTGCTTTTTACCATAAGGTGCGTAACCAATACCTGTTTCAACCAGGTTATGATCTAAAAGTGTTTTACGATGACCAAGATCCGGAAGATTTATATCGAGATAAAGCAAGACTACTGCCATAATTGAACCCTGGCCCGATAATGAAATATTCTCCCCGGCACATGTTTTTATCCCGGCTTTCATCATTCTTTTCCCAAAATCATCTCCATTAGTGGAAGTGTGGCTTGGGGCAGCTTTCTTGCCGGCTATATCACCCGCTAAAAATTGGGCTGTATTTATAAGTTTTTCATTTAGAGAAAACATGGGTAAGCGGCCGGCTTTTTTGAAATCTGATTTTAAACTTTTTGCTTCAATGGTGTTTAAGGAGGGAAAAGCTTGTATTATTGGATTAACCACGCTGTCCCAGAACTTTACGGGATTATTACGACTATAATTTACCCAATACAAAAATTCCTTACTTTCTGGCGAAAGCTTACTAAACAATGGCTGTGCAGAATTCCAATTTTGTATAGCTGTATCCCTTGTAATGGGTTGAGGTACAGCATTTGCTTCTATCTGCACCGTAGAAAACTGGCAAAAACCAATAATAGGGATAGTAAAAAGGAGAGTAAAAAACCATTTAAACATCAGATAAAAATTTTTCGAACAGCCGCAAATAATGATCCTCTTTTTGTCGCATAATTGTTATTTCGCTTTTCTTTTTGTCTTTAAATCCGCATAAATGTAGTGCGCCATGAAACATTACCCTCATCAACTCACTTTTGTATGCTGTTTTTTCGATTTTGGAGTTGTCTTTTATCCTATCGATGCTAATATATATTTCCCCGGAAATACCATCATTTTTCGATTCCGTTAAATCAAAAGTAATAACATCGGTAAAATAGTCATGCTGTAAGAAATTCTTGTTGATATCAAGCAAGTAGTCATCAGAACAAAACACATAATCTAAAGAAGCTAGCTGTTGGTTTTCCCGGCTAAAAATTTCCTCAATAAAGGTAGAAATCACCTTTTTGTTTTTTATTGTGTAATTAATATCAGCATTGGAAAAGCTAACTCTGGGCATCCGGTTATTTTACTCCAAAATTCGTAACTATTAACTGACAATAGCATATAAATTTGCTTATTAGAAAGTTCATTATGAAGAAATTATCTGAGGTTAAGGTTGGCAGGTCGGCAATTATTCATTCTTTTAGTGTTGATGAAATATATATTAAGCTAATGGAAATGGGATGTGTTCCGGGAGAGCGGGTAAGGGTTGAGCAAATGGCCCCATTGGGAGACCCTATTTCTATTACCGTTGCCGGGTATTGTTTAAGTTTAAGACTGAATGAGGCAGAGAATATTTTGGTAGAAGAAATTCTCTGATATTTGCACGCATGAAAGTTGGTTTATATTTTGGATCTTTTAATCCCGTGCATATTGGTCATTTGATCATTGCCAATTATGTGGCAAATAATACAGATACTGACCAGGTTTGGATGGTGGTTTCCCCGCAAAATCCGTTAAAACCTTCTACATCCCTCTTAAACGAATATCATCGTTTACACCTTGTGCAACTGGCGATTGACGATAATC
The DNA here is from genome assembly GCA_038204535.1 of Chitinophagales bacterium. Classification (GTDB taxonomy): domain Bacteria; phylum Bacteroidota; class Bacteroidia; order Chitinophagales; family Chitinophagaceae; genus Segetibacter. The sequence continues at coordinate 7,258 of JBBRCW010000090.1, forward strand.
CGAAATTAAAGGCGGTTGATTTTGAATTTAAATTGCCCCGTCCTTCGTATACGATTGATACGCTGTCTCATTTGTCTGACAAGTATCCCCAACACCAGTTTTCCATAATTATTGGTTCGGACAGTTACCAAAACATATACCAGTGGAAAAATTATGAAATTCTGTTAAAACATTATTCGGTCCTTGTTTATAACAGGCCAGGATTTTTGATCGAAAAAATAAAATCAGGAAAAGTTCAAATATTATCCGCTCCACTATTGGATATTTCTGCATCTATGATCAGAAAAATGATAAAAGAAAAGAAGTCGATACAATATATGGTGCCAGACAAGGCGCGGTCTGAAATCGAACTCAATAATTATTACAGGTAAATCTGTAATCTACATCATCCAACCCAAAAGTAAAAAGAGCAAAACAATAATAGGCGAAGGTAATTTTGTAAACTGCAAAAGGGCAAAGGTTAAAATGAGCGGCGCAAGATTGATCAGACTAAACGGAGCGGAAATAGATAAGAATAAGAGAAAGGTAGCTGCCCACATAATACCTACTACTACTGCGTTTATGCCTTCCATCGCTCTAAAAACAATCACGTGTTTTTTTAATAAATTCCAAATTGGGTAGAAAAATAATACCAGCAACAGGCTTGGTAAAAAAATAGCTACCGTACCGATAATGCAGCCCAATAATTGAAAACCTGGGCCCAGATCGCGTAATACCATGCCGCCGATAAAAGAGGCTATGGAGAAAACAGGCCCTGGAAAAGCTTGTACCATACCCGTTCCGGTAAGAAAATCTTGCGGACTTAGATATTGGGTTTTGGCTCGTTGAACATATTGCTCAAACATCATAGGACTTAATACGCCTCCCCCTCCAAACACGAGGCTGCCAAACCTGTAGAAGTTTTCGAACAGGTTAACTGGTTTTCTAAGTGCCCACTCATGTACACGGGCGTATTCGCTTATAAAACCGGCAAAAATAAAAATGAGCACAAAGAGCCATAAATTCTCCCATTTGATGGGTTTAGGATCATCGGCAATTTTAGGAATTCGCTTATCGCTAAAATTGCTGATAAAACCTCCGATAATAATTAGTATGGGAAAAACCCAGGGCGATTTTATAAATAGAGTGACGATCATTGCCCCAACCATAATAAAAATGGTTGCCTGGTGTTTTATAAATATTCTGAAGCTTTGAAAAGCAGAATAGGCAAAAAAACCAACAGCCATCGGTTGTATAAACTTGAAAATATTGGTGCTAATATTTTGTTTATCAATATATTGCAAAAAAAAGCTGAGAGAACCCATCAATATCGATGCTGGAAATATCCAAATGAGCAGGGTTAATGTGGCCAGCCAGACTCCCCCCCTTTTGTAGCCGATAAGGGTAAGGGTTTGACTGCTGCTTGCGCCTGGAAGAAGCTGTACAAATGCATTCAATTCCTTTAATTCATCTTCAGATACATATCTTTTATCTTTTACAAAAAGCTTATGCATTCTTACAAAATGCATTTGGTGTCCACCAAAAGCAGTAAGGCTGTGCAATAGCACAGCCTTTAAAAATGGTATATGACGGGTTAATATCAAATGGCCTTAACCGTTTTAATAGGTGATCAAGTAAAAAGAATCTTACTAAAAAGCTTATTTTTTTAAACCTATTTCTCTTAATCGTTCATCTAAATATTCGCCAGCGGTTACATCGTCATACATTTTAGGATGGTCATTGTCAACACAACTTTTTAGACATGCCAAACTCATTTCGCTTCGCGGATGTAAGAAAAAAGGAATTGAAAAACGCGAAGTATGCCACAAATCCCTGGATGGATTTACAACCCTGTGCGTTGTACTGCGCAATTTATTATTTGTAAGGCGTTGAAGCATATCGCCCACATTTACTACAATTTGTTCGGGTAGCGACGTAACCCCTACCCATTCGTTTTGTTTGGTGAGAATTTGTAAACCATCTGCAGATGCCCCAACCAAAAGGGTTATCAGATTAATGTCTTCATGCTGTTCGGCTCTTATGGCACTCTTTGGTTCGTTGGTAATGGGCGGATAATGAATACAGCGTAATATTGAATTTCCATTGTGAATGAAATCATCAAAATAATGTTCGTCTAAATTTAGATACAGAGCGATTGCCTGTAGCATTGCTTTGCCACTCTTTTCGAAATTTCGGTAGGAGGCAAAAAGCGTCGTATTAAAATCCGAGACTTCTTTTACAGATACATTATTAGGATATTCACTACTTATAATATCCTGATCTTCAACAATTTGCCCATACTGGAAGAACTCTTTTAAATCCGGGGCATCGCTGCCTTTAGCATGTTCTCTTCCAAAACTGGTATATCCCCTTTGGCCTGCAAGACCTTGAATTTCGTATGCTAATTTCTTCTCCAGCGGCAACGAAAAAAATTGCTGAACATATTCATATAAATGGGCAATCAATTCGTCGGGCACCCCATGATTTTTTACCGCTACAAATCCAACTTCCTCGTAAGCCTTTCCAAGCTGCTGTACAAATAATGATTTTTTCTCTTGATCGCCGCTTAAAAAATCGGCAAGATCTACTACGGGTATTGACATAATACTATGTTAGATTTTATTTTTAGCTGATCGCTTATCACCAAAGATAGAAGATGGCCATAAATTACAAAAGTTAATGGGATTAAACGATTTATATTATAGGTAAATACTAACGTTTTAAAAATGCTATTTTCAAATCAATCCTTGAATTTTGAAAAATGAATGTCAGGTCACTTGTTATCATTTTCATATTAGTTTTATTAGCCTCCTGTTCCCCCAGAATAATTGCACCTTCAGGTGTCAACAGTCACGATAAAAGATATTCGTATTGATTATGCAAACTTTGATTACTGGGCAGCTCATCCAACTATAATAGATTTTTCAGACAGTCTTTCAAAAGGTTTAACTAAGAGGGACCCAGCAGATTCGGGTGTCGATATATTTTTCATTCATCCGACAACCTATTTCGATAGGAATATAATTGAAAATGACACAGTTTTTCCATTTTCTTCGGAACTGTGGAATGCCAGTTTAAAGAATGTTGCAGTCAATAATAAAACGGACGAAACCTCCGTTTTATACCAGGCAAGTATTTTTAACCGTGCAGGCCGTGTATTTGCTCCACGGTATCGGCAGGCAAATTATTTTGCCTACTTCACCCCCGATACAGCAGGTGCAGAGCGGGCATTTGATTTTGCTTATCGCGATGTAAAAGAAGCTTTTCAGTATTACCTGGATCACTATAATAAGGCACGCCCTATTGTGATTGCTTCTCACAGCCAGGGTACCACACACGCCAAAAGATTACTCAAAGAATATTTTGAAGATAAGGCTTTAATGAATCAACTGGTAGTTGCCTACTTGGTGGGCATGCCCATTGAAACCAGCTATTACAAGAGCATACCCGTCTGCGCAACTTTTGATGAAACAGGCTGCATTTGCAGCTGGCGTACTGTAAAGGAAGGGTACCTGACTGAGTTTCAAAAAAAGGAGGATTTCCGGGTAATGATTACAAACCCATTATCATGGGATACCCTTTCAACGCCGATAGACAGGCATGAAAACAAAGGTGCAATACTAAAGAATTACAATAAAATTATTCCCTATACAACGGGCGGGCGTATTTATAGAAATGTTTTATGGGTTAATAAACCCCGGGTTTTCGGAAGTTTCTTATTAAAACAAAAAAATTACCATATTGGCGATTTTAACTTGTTTTATTTAAGCGTTAGAAAAAATGCGGAAGACAGAATTAAAGAATATAAGAAGTTACATGCCAACTAACCTTTTAATTGGTCTTATGAAATTTAATCGCCTTTAGGAATGAGCCCGTGACAGAAAATGCATTTACAACATATACCCCTACTTTAAGATCGCTTATATTTACGATCAGCTCATGCATGCTGCCTTCAATTTGGGTTTGAATTGTAGTCGCCATTTTGCCATAAACATCCAGAATTTTCAATATTAGTTTTTCATTGCTATCTGCTACAATACCGAGGTAGGTATTTTTATCACTAACGGTTGGTTTCATTGTTAGAATACACATAAAACAGATATTTAAATGATTGAATGAGTATAGTTGATGGCAAATCTTATGCCTATAAAATCTTATTTCAGTCCATTTTTAAATAACCTATAGGATTTCAATATATTAATTTAGGAAATACATAAAAATTTACTATAAAAGTAACGTCTTGTATAAATATCTTTAAATATATGGACAATAAATTCAACATCTTGGAGTTTGTGGGACTTAATTGACAGTTTTACCAGAATGTTTTAGCTTTTTTCTATCTACAAAATATATATGTACGATTAAAATGTAAAAAACCCCACCCCGTTAATACCGAAGGGGCTTTTTAGGCTTATTATTATCTACGAATTTTAGTTACCGTATTCGCTTAAAAATTTAATCCGCATGATTTTTAGTTGTTCCCAATCATAGCCTCCATCCGATAATTCTTCCTGGGCAATTTGCAAAGACGATGTCTCACAGCTTCTAAAATAGTCTATGATCTCCTCTTGTTCATCTTCATCCAGCATATCGGCTATAGCGTAACCAAGGTTGAGTTTAGTGCCGCTTGCTACTATCGTTTCCATTTCTTCCAATAATGCATCTAAACGCATATCCTTGTTTTTGGCTATGGTTTCCAGCGGTATTTTTTTGTCAACATTTTGAATGATGAAGATTTTGTTGCTGCTTTTATTTGCAACACCTTTCATTACAAAATCATCAGGCTTAATAATCTCATTTTCTTCTACATATTGCGCAATTACTTCAACAAAAGGTTTTCCATATTTTAAAGCCTTTCCAACGCTAACACCCTGGCACTTTTCTAACTCCTTAAGTGTGGTTGGAAACAGGGTTGCCATATCCTGCAGCGAGTTTTCAAGAAACAAAACAAAAGGAGGAAGACCTTTCTTCTTTGCCTCCTTATTACGCACATCTTTTAGAATTTGAAACAATTTGTCGTCTGCAGCAATAGTCGAAACAGCCGGAGCATCTGCTTCTTCATCGTCTTCTGAATTGGCATCTTCAAACTTATTGTATAAGACAATTTTAAAGCTACTGGGCTTTTTAAGGTAAGATTGGGTAGTAGGAGTAAACTTTAAGAGACCATACTCTTCAATATCCTTAACCAATATATTTTCAAGAAGCATCTGCCTGATAAGGCTATTCCAATAATGTGCATCCTCGTCTTTGCCGGAACCAAATATCTCCAGGTTTTCGTGGCGATACATTTTGGTTTGGGGGGTTAGCCGACCCATTAAAATACCCACAACATAATCTATCGTAAATCGCTGGTCTAAAACCTTTACCGCCTTCAAAACTTTAATTACATTTTCTTTCGCTTCAATTTTTTCTTTTGGATGGCAATTATCGCAGCCACCTGAAGCTGCACAACCAGCGGTGTCCCAATCTTCGCCAAAATAGTGAAGTAATATTTTGCGGCGGCAAACGCTGCTTTCGGCATAACTAACCGTTTCGTTAATAAGTTGGGCGCCTACTTCGCGTTCGCTAAGGGGTTTGTCGCGCATCAGGTGTTCCAATTTAGAAACATCTTTGTGCGAATAATACAATATACATTTTCCCTCCATTCCATCTCTGCCGGCTCTGCCGGTTTCCTGGTAATAATTTTCAATACTTTTTGGAATGTTATAATGAATAACGAACCGGATATCAGGTTTATCTATTCCCATTCCAAAGGCTATGGTAGCCACAATTACCTGGGTGTCTTCTTTTAAAAACTTATCCTGTCGTTCGGCCCGTAATTTTGCGTCGAGGCCGGCGTGGTATGCCACGGCCTTTATCTTGTTTGCAACCAAAATTTCGGCAAGCTCTTCGGTGGTTCGGCGGTTAAGCGTATAAATAATACCGCTTTTGCCCGGATTTTGCGAAATAAAACGAACAATATTTTTAATGGTCTGATCTTTTTTGATCTTAGGGTGAATTTCGTAATGGAGGTTTTCGCGGTTAAACGATGATATAAATACATTTGGCTCTCTCAGGCCCAGGTTCTTTAAAATATCGCTTTGAACTTTTGGGGTAGCGGTAGCCGTAAGGGCAATAATGGAAATATTCGGATTGATCATCGTCATCATATCCTTTAACCGGCGATATTCGGGCCGGAAGTCGTGGCCCCATTCCGAAATGCAATGCGCTTCATCTACAGCAAAAAAACTTATTTTAAGATCACCAAAGAAATCAAGATTCTCCTGTTTGGTCAGGGTTTCGGGCGCTACATATAATAATTTGGTGCGGCCTTCTGTAAGGTCGGTTTTTACTTCGCGCTGCTGGGTCTTATTTAACGACGAATTTAGAAAATGCGCTACATGGTCTTTTTCGCTGTAACCCCTGATCAGATCAACCTGGTTTTTCATTAGGGCTATCAGCGGACTGACAATAATTGCGCATCCTTCCATTATTAAGGCAGGTAACTGGTAGCAAAGACTTTTACCTCCGCCGGTAGGCATAATTACAAAAGTATCCTGCCCATTGAGCAAACTGTTGATTGCCAGCTCCTGGGTTCCCTTAAATGCATCGAACCCGAAATGCTCAAGCAAACCGGCGTGTATGTCGTAGTGGTGATGTTGGGTAGAGGGAACTGGTGATTTCTTTTTTGTTATTTTTTTGGTACCGGCTGTCTTAACAGATGGATTTTTTGGTATTGTTGCCATTGTTCTATTTTTCATTCTCCACTTAAGGGTGGCATTGCGAAAACATTTGCGTTTATAAGTTAACTAATTAAATCGGCTAACCGTAATATTTGACAGAAAATAGTTCCCCAATTATATAAAAATTCTATTTATTGCAAATAGAGGAGCGTTAATTTTCTAATAACCTTTTTTTCAAAGGTTAGCGAAGTTAGTTAAAGCACGTGCGCTGTTATGGGCGTTTCTGTTAAAGTTTATAACAAAAAGAGGTTATATTCCAGAAAAATTTTGATGATCTCCGTTGTGAAAAAATTTAAGAATGAAGCGGATTTATTACCAAAGTCATACAAACAGAATTCCGGTTAGTGAGTAAAACACCTGTATTTTTGCGCCGCATGAACGCCAATTTAGTATCAATCGCTAAACAAACCATTCAGTTGGAAGCTCAGTCAATTGCGGGCCTTGTCGATTTTATTAATGACGACTTTGAAAAAGCCGTTTTAAAAATTGGCGAATCAACCGGTCGATTGGTCATAAGCGGAGTAGGAAAAAGTGCTATTGTTGCCCAAAAAATTGTGGCTACACTAAACAGCACGGGCACCCCCTCACTTTTTATGCATGCTGCAGATGCCATTCATGGAGATCTTGGCATGATACAAAAACAAGATGTTGTGCTGCTGATAAGTAAAAGCGGAGAGAGTCCCGAAATAAAAGTGCTGGTTCCACTTATCAAAAACTTTGGTAACACTCTGATTGGCATGGGGGGCAGTATCTACTCGTTTCTTAGCAGAAATTGCGATCACTTTTTAAATACTACCGTACCTAAAGAAGCCTGCCCCAATAACCTTGCACCAACCAGCAGTACGACTGCCCAAATGGTTATGGGCGATGCACTGGCAGTTTGCCTGATGGAACTTAAAGGATTTTCAGGGCAGGATTTTGCAAGGTTTCATCCCGGCGGAAACCTTGGCAAAAGATTATACCTGCGCGTTCAGGATCTGTATGCCGACAATCTGAAACCGCAGGTATTACCTTCGGCCGGTTTAAAAGAGGTAATAATGGAAATGACCAATAAAAGGTTAGGCGCCACAGCCGTTATTTCGGAAGATGGAAAGCCCATTGGAATGATAACCGATGGCGACCTTAGAAGAATGCTCGAGAAAAATCCTGATCATACAACTATTAAGGCCGAACAAATACAAACAAAAAACCCCAAAACAATCTTTTCGGATGAACTGGCGGTTAATGCGCTTGAATTGCTAAGAAACAATGATATTAGCCAATTGATCGTTATTAACAAGGCCGGCATCTATTTGGGTATTTTACACATACATGACCTGGTGCGGGAAGGAATTGTTTGAATCATAATATTCACCAGGAAAAAACTATAACAACATAATAATGAATAATGAAAATTTTGTAGCCATCATGGCTGGTGGCATTGGCAGCAGGTTTTGGCCAAAAAGCCGTGTTTCGTATCCCAAACAGTTTTTAGATGTATTAAATACCGGCAAAACGCTTATTCAAAATACATTTGAACGCTTTGCTACTTTTATACCCGTCGAAAATATTTACGTAGTAACCTCCGAAGAATATGTTGATATTGTAAAGGATCAATTAAAAGAATTGCCTTTTGAAAATATTGTAGCCGAACCCAGCCGCAAAAATACCGCACCATGTATCGCCTATATTTCGTTTAAAATTATGCAATTGAATGAGGCCGCAAAATTGATCATTGCTCCTGCTGACCATCTTATTTTAGATGCTCCGGGCTTTATGACAACCTGTACAAAGGCCATTCAATTTGCGGAAGATAATGACGCATTGGTTACGCTGGGCATAAAGCCAACATACCCTAATACAGGTTATGGGTATATTCAGCACGAAACAGAGCCCATAGAAGATAATGTGTTTAAAGTAAAAACCTTTACTGAAAAGCCCACTTTTGATCTGGCAAAAACATTTATTGAAAGCGGCGATTTTTTATGGAACGCGGGTATTTTTATCTGGAAAGTTAATACGATCATTAACAGTTTCGAAAACCTGCAGCCTGAAATGTATGATGTTTTTAATGCAGAGAAGGACAGTTTCAATACCATTGACGAAAAAAGCGCTATTGAACGGATCTACCCGCTTTGCACCAGTATAAGCATTGATTACGCGATAATGGAAAAAGCCGACAACGTTTTTGTTATTCCAAGCAGTTTTGGCTGGAGCGACCTGGGCACCTGGGCCAGTGCGTATGATAATCTTGAAAAGGATTACTTGGGTAATGCCGTAGCCGGCGATAAAGTAATGGTTATTGATTCAACACAATGCATGATATCGGCACCCCACGATAAGTTAATGGTTTTACAGGGCCTCGACGATTATATAGTGGTGGATACAAAAGACGTCTTACTTATATGTAAGAAGAGTAAAGAACAAGAAATTAAACAATATGTGGCGGAGGTAAAAAGAAATATGGGTGAAACCTTTCTTTAATGCTATTTAATTATTGTAAAAATAACAGTCGTCGATTTATTGGCGACCGTTGTTTTTTAATCTTTTGCTGATAAAAAAACTGAAAAGTTAGATATGAAGCAATTTAAATACAGTTAAACATTATAGTTCGCGCAAATGATTGAAGTAGAAGCGCTGCTCTGCCGGGCTTATGCGAAAATGCCGTTAAAAGACAAAGGTGTTTTTTATAAGGCAAAAAGGGTGGCTTAATATTACACATAAAATAGTTAATTGGTAAAAACTGTACTTCTCCAAAAAATTCAGCTCCTCTTTTTTCTGCTTTTTATTACCAGCGCAGTAATTGGGCAAAGGATAAGAATAAGCGGCACCGTTTACGACATCACCAAAAAAAATCCCATTGAAGCGGTTAGCGTAATAGGTACTTCCGGCACTGGTACTTCTACCGATTCAACCGGTCATTACAGCATCGTTGTAAACGAGCGGGATTCCATCTTCTTTTCTTATCAAAATAAACCCACCCCTAAATACCCGGTAACCTCTATTTCTAATTTGGCGGCTTTCGATATTTCTATCCTGATAAAAGTATCAGAATTGCCTTTCGTTTTTGTTAAACAAAGAAATTACCGGTTAGACTCAATTAGAAACCGGGAGGATTATGCAAAAATATTTAACTATAGAAAACCCGGTTTAAGATCTACCATGGATCCCACACCTGGAGGTTTTGGGGTAGGATTAGATTTGGATGAACTGATTAACATGTTTCGATTTAAAAGAAACAGAAGTATGCTGGCCTTTCAAAACAGGTTGCTAAAAGAGGAACAGGATAAATTTATTGATCATCGTTTTAGCAAAACTCTTGTGAAAACACTTACCAAATTAGAATCTCCCGAACTTGAAAATTTTATGAAGGAATACAGGCCAACTTTAGAGATGGCCCAAAATCTGAATGAACTGGAATTTGGCCAGTTTATAGTTGATGCCTTTAAATATCATTCAAGAGTAAAGTACAGGCAGGTGAAACCACCTTTGATAGCACCCAACGGAGACTAAAATAGAAAGAAAAAAAGCCCGGCTCAATAGAAACCGGGCTCTTTTTAATTATGACCGTAATAATTCTAAATGCTTCCACTAGACTTTCTTCATTACCAAAGCGGTTCTGTTTGTCAGGTACAGGCTTAATTTGTGATGGTCGTCGGTATTATAATCAATGCTATCATCAACCCGGTTAAATCCTCCAAACTCAGGCTTGTCAGAATTTAAAATAATTCGATAAGTGCCTTTGTGCGGCACAGGAAACCGGTAATCAAAAATTGAATGATCAGTACTGAAATTAAATATAAACAGCACGTTATTTCTTTCGTAAATCATCACTTTATTACTACCATCCATATATACCTGCTGAGCCGGTGTGCTGGATAAAATATTGTTTTCCTTTATAACCTTAATCATTGCCTTGTCCCATTCGTTCAAATATTGATATTTCAAATCTTTATTATCTGCCAGCGACCATTGTCTGCGGGCATATTTATAGCTCCAGTCGTTACCTTCTCTCGGAAAATCCACCCATTCAGGATGGCCAAATTCGTTACCGATAAAAGTTAAGTATCCTTCGCCGCCAAGGCTCATGGTAAAAATTCTCAAGAGTTTATGCAATGCAATTCCGCGGTCTATTACCATGTTCTGGTCATCTACCTTCATATGGAAATACATTTCCTTGTCCATTAACCAAAAAGCAAGGGTTTTATCGCCCACCAAAGCCTGGTCGTGCGACTCGGCATAAGCGATCGTTTTTTCTTTAAAGCGCCTGTTGTTCAGTACACTCCACATTTCATAAATATTCCACTGCTCATCACTTTTTTCTTTCAATGTTTTTATCCAATAATCCGGAATACCCATAGCCAGCCTGAAATCAAAGCCCATGCCTCCCTCTTGGGGTTGCCGTGTTAAACCGGGCATGCCGCTAACATCTTCGGCAATCGAAATACTGTTTTGTTTAAATTCATGTATCACCGCGTTTGCCAATTGCAAATAGGTAACAGAATCCCAGTCAACGCCGTCTTTAAAATATTTATCGTAATGGTCGAACGATGTATTGCCATGATGCATATACAGCATAGAGGTAACGCCATCAAAACGATACCCGTCAAAATGGAATTCTTCCAGCCAATACCGCACATTTGATAATAGGAATTTCTTCACTTCCCACCGGCCGTAATCAAACAATTTAGAATCCCAGCCTTCGTGATAACCTCTTGAGCCGGGGTGAAAATATTGGCTTTCGCTGCCATCAAACTGGTTTAAACCTTCGGCCATATTTTTTACCGCATGCGAATGAACAATATCCATAATGGTCATAATGCCTAAACTATGTGCTTTGTCCACCAGGTATTTCAAATCTTCAGGAGTTCCAAAGCGGCTGGAAGGCGCAAAAAAGTTAGATACATGGTATCCGAACGAACCGTAATAAGGATGTTCCATTACAGCCATTAATTGAATGGCATTATAACCACCGTCTTTTATTCGGGGCAAAATTACATCGGCGAATTCGCGGTAAGTGCCCACCCCTTCTGTTTCCTGCGCCATGCCCACATGACACTCGTAAATAATAGGTTGCTGAAAGCTTTCTTTAAGGTTGAAATGCTGATCGGTCCATTCAAAAGGCTTTTCAGGAAACCATAGCTGACCTGCAAAATCGTAGGTGGTAAGGTCTTGAATAACCTTGGTTATGTATGCCGGAATTCGATCGTTTGATCCATTATCGCCCTGAATATGCACCTTTACTTTACTTTCATGCACAAAGCTGTTTTTATACTCGTCGTAAGGAAGAAAAATCTCCCAGTCTCCTTTATCATTTCGTTCCAATTTGTGACTAAACCTGTCCCAATTATTAAAATCGCCGGTTAAATAAAGCTGATGTGCGTTGGGTGCCCATTCACGGTAAAACCAGCCATTTTTCTGCGTGTCAAAGTTTATTCCATAATAATGATGCGCGGTCGCAAATTGCAATAGATTGCCCGCCGCATTTTCAATATGCCCCCGTGCGGTTTGGTAACGTTCGTACCGGGTTTTTACATCGTAAACATATGGATCGAGCCATGGATCTTCCTGAATGATAGGTAATTTTTCAACTGTACTCATAGAATAAATTAATTAAAAGAGGTTTAAATAATATAATATATAATGTTAGCAATCGAAATTAGTTGCGCTAATTCCTAAAGAGAAACATCTAAATAAATGCTTATTTACAGCAATAGCAAATGAATGAAATGTATTTT
>JBBRCW010000091.1:0-19630 GCA_038204535.1 Chitinophagales bacterium
ACCAGTCATCCCTATGGGACGGTTCGGCCATTCCCTTCCCACTTTAATATCTGAACCTAAACTGTAGTTAAGCGGTGAAAATTAAATATTGAAGGTGAAAATTGAAATGGTTCTCCATGTTCCATAGGAACATCTGGTTGGTAGAAATAATTGGAAATTATGTATTGTCGTTCCATAGGAACGATTGGTGCAATGGAACTTTTCGCAGGTAATATTTTCTACCGACCAGTCATCCCTATGGGACGGTTCGGCCATTCCCTTCCCACTTTAATATCTGAACCTAAACTGTAGTTGAGCGGTGAAAATTAAATATTGAAGGCGAAAATTGAAATGGTTCTCTATGTTCCATAGGAACATTTGGTTGGTAGAAATAATTGGAGATTTTGCATTGTCGTTCCATAGGAACGATTGGTGCTATGGAACTATTGGTTGCATAGTATAAACAAGAAAGGTGAGTTCCGGAAAATCGGAACTAAATTAATACCCGTCCAAAAATATATTCAGCCGGGCGGGCAACCGGAGCTGAGTAAAAATCTGCTGTTCTATCCAAAAAAACAGATTAAGTTGACGCCAATGCGCCGCAGCGAAGCCATTATATAATCTTTTTAAAAAACTATAAATAGATTTTTATAAGTTGCCAACAAACTTTTCCGGATGAAAATGTATTGCTCGTTTTTTGTTGTATTGATCGCTGGCATTCTATCAGCGCATATCATTCCGCCTGCAGAAACAAATGAATGGATCAGGATAAACCAATTAGGCTACACCCCTGCCGGGATGAAAGCAGCAGTTTGGGGCAGTAAAGACGAAGCCGCTATCTTAACCTTTGCATTGATTGATTCGGCCACCGGCAAGACAGTGTATCAGCATAAGGCGGGCAAAAATTACGGCAGCTACGGCCCCTTTAAGGCAACTTACCGGTTAAACTTTTCTGAGTATAAAAAGGAGGGCGTTTATTACCTGAAGGCAGGAAATGTGATGTCTCCCTTCTTCAAAATAAATAAAAACGTGTATGATGGCGCGGCCGATTTTTGCCTGCAATATATGCGGCAGCAACGCAGCGGCTTTAATCCTTTTTTAAAAGATAGCTGCCATACGTTTGATGGATATACGCTGTACGGGCCCATGCCCGACAGTACACATATTAATGTTTCGGGCGGGTGGCACGATGCAAGCGATTACCTGCAATACAGTACCACCTCAGCCAATGCAACGTATCATTTATTAGCTGCCTGGCGCGATTTCCCTCATGTATTTGCTGATAAAAAACAGGCTAATGGTCTGGATGGAAAGAATGGCACCTCCGATGTGCTGGATGAAGCAAGGTGGGGGCTGGAGTGGCTGGTAAAAATGCATCCGCGCACCGAATGGATGTTTAACCAGTTAGGCGACGACCGCGATCATATCTCTATGCGTATTCCCAAACAAGACAGCCAGTATGGCAATGGCTTTGAACGCCCCGTCTATTTTATTGATGGCAAGCCGCAGCAACGTGGCAGGTTTTTAAACAACACAACTGGCACCAGTTCAACCGCTGCAAAGTTTGCGAGTGCTTTTGCTTTAGGATCGCAGATGCATTGGAGCGACCAATCGTTTGCCGACACACTGCGGCATAAAGCGGCCACCGCGCTGGATTATAGTGTAAAGAAAAGAGGCGTTACCCAAACGGTCTCCGTTCGATCGCCTTACATATATGCAGAAGACAACTGGACAGATGACATGGAGCTGGCGTTTACTGCTGTATCGCAAACCTTTCCCTCTAAAGCGGCCAGGTCATCTTATTATGATTCAGCGTTTACCTATGCACAGCAGGAGTCTGTGACTCCGTGGCTTGGTTACGACACTGCAAACCATTACCAGTGGTATCCCTTTATAAACCTGGGTCATTACGAACTGGCAAAGCAGCTTTCGGGCAGTAAAAAAGATACGCTTATTCAATATTATAAAAATGGAATTGAGGCTGTATGGAAGAAAGCCGGGCAAAACGCTTTTTATCGTGGCGTGCCTTTTATATGGTGCAGCAACAATTTAACGGCTTCGTTTGCCATTCAGTGTTACTGGTACAAACAATTGACCGGCGACCAATCGTTTGCCGAATTAGAGCAGGCCAATTTAGACTGGCTGTTTGGCTGCAACCCCTGGGGCACCAGCATGGTGTACGGATTGCCTTCGTGGGGCGATACTCCGGTGGATCCGCATTCGGCTTTTACCCATTTAAAAAACTATCCTATAAATGGCGGGCTGGTGGATGGCCCTGTGTATACCAGCATTTACAAAAACCTGATTGGTATAAAACTAATGGAGCCCGATGAGTACGCTCCTTTTCAAAGTGACCTGGTAGTGTACCACGATGACTATGGCGATTACAGCACCAACGAACCAACGATGGATGGCACCGCGTCTCTCATCTATCTATTGGCTGCCAAAGAGGCTGAGGCAAAAACGCTTGTGCCCGTTTATTCGCACGGTGCTTTATTAAGGGGGAATGCGCATAAAAAAATAGCATTGATTTTTACCGGCGATGAATATGCTGAAGGGGGGCAAATCATCCTTAAAACATTGAAAAAGTATAACGCCAAAGCATCCTTCTTTTTTACAGGAAGGTTCTACCGCAACCAGGCATTTACATCATTAATAAAAAATATAAAACAGCAGGGGCATTACCTTGGGCCGCATAGTAACGAACACCTGTTGTATTGCGATTGGACGAAACGCGACAGCCTGCTGGTAACCAGGCAGCAGTTTACAACCGACCTGCAAGCGAACCTTAAAACAATGAAAAGCCTTGGCATCAATTCAAAAGGAGTTAACTGGTTTGTGCCGCCCTATGAGTGGTACAATGACAGCATTGCAAAATGGACCCGGCAAATGGGATTGCAATTGGTGAGCTTTTCGCCGGGCACAAAAAGCACCGCAGATTATACACTACCGGGTGAAAGCAATTACAGAAGTTCCGATGAAATTTTTATGTCCATCATCACCAAAGAAAAAGAAGAACCCAACGGGCTTGATGGATTTATTTTGTTGATGCACGTTGGCGCCGCCCCACAACGAACCGATAAGTTTTACAACCAGCTAAACAAATTAATGGTGAAACTACAGGCTAAGGGATACTCGTTTGTAGCACTAAACGAAATAGGGTCGAAATAACCATTTACCATTTTTCGTCGTCGGGAATGATGTTGTTGTTTTTAAATAAACGCCGCGTTTCAATTTTTTGTAATTGCCTTTCAATCATTAACTCGGCAATTATTTTAGCCGCCATTACCTCTTTATTATTGGCTAAAAAATAACGGAGCTTTTCTTCCGAAATATCCATCCGATACAATAGTTGAACCAACGACGCGAAATCATCTTTTAATAAGCTGCTTACTTTTTCGGCCAGGTATTGCAGTAATTGGTCGTAAGATATATGCCTTATTTCAGGTAACAGCGAAAGCCTGCATAACTCGTCGGCGGCCGTTTGTATATCTGCTGAATTATTCACGATTCTTCTTTTTAAAAATTTGCTGCACCTTTTTTAGGTTAAGCGGGATGGTAAGCAGAAAAGACATCCATAAGGCAAACAATATTTGGCTGCCCATTGGCTTTGGAGTTTCCTTAAAATACCAAAAATAAAAACGCCAGGCTGCAAACCACAGCAAGGTATTGAGCATAAACAATAGCAACAATTGTTTTAACGGCGAAAGTTTGGCAAACCATAAATGAAAACGTAACCACATTTTTAAAATTTTTCAACTACGCCCAAACCGAAAAGGGCAAAGTCGTATTTTACCGGATCTAAAGGGTCTAAGGTACGCAGGTAAGCGGTTAGTTCAAGGGCGGCCTGCCAGTCGATCGTAGTGCGTTTTAACAGGTTAAACCGGTAGGCGACCCTTGCCACATGAACATCGATCGGACAAATAAGCTGCGAAGGGGATATGTTTTTCCAAAGGCCGAAATCCACTCCCCTATTATCACTTCTTACCATCCACCGTAAAAACATGCTCAGCCGTTTGCAGGTGGAGTTTTTAGCCGGCGAGGCAATGTGTTTGTGCGTACGCAACGGAAAATCTTCGAGCGAAAAGAAGTAGTTGAAAAACCCATTCAATGCATTTTCAGTGGTTTTGTCTTTCTTAAGCATACCACTTGTAAAAGCACTCTCAAGACTATCATGCTGCATATAATGATGATGCAGCAAATGAACAAAATACAGCAGGTCGGTATCATTAAAAGTACGATGCTTAAAACCCAGTAAAGATTTGAGATTGGCATCGCTGTGGTTTTTTATAAAGTCGAACGGAGTATTGTCCATCCGGCCGAATAACTCTTTACTTTTATTTATGATGGTGGTGCGGTTTCCCCAGGCAAAAATGGCGGCGAAAAATGCCGCTATTTCTATATCGGCGGGATGTGTAAAAAGATGCGGAATACAAACAGGATCATCTTTGATAAACGACGGCTGGTTGTATTGTTCAACTTTACTGTCGAGAAAATCCTTGAGGTCGTTGCGGGTTTTTCGGTTCACGGGGCAAAGATAAATGGTATCAGTTTCAAATCTGGTCACACCCAGGTAAGAATGATAAGAGTTAGGTACTCAAATAGGGATTAAATATTTCAATCGGCCGAGGTAAGAAATACCCTTTTATCAGAGAAGGATTCAGTAAACATATTTGGATGTGTAAACGTGTGGTGAAGTTAGAGCCGGAATACAAGGGTTCGCCTTCGATAAATGCGCATCTGATTGAATCGTAAGCAGGCATATTTTCCTCTTTTCGTGATTGATGCACATACTTAATGACAGCACAATCCAACGCCCGATTATTACCTTTATTCATTGGAATTCTAATGCCTGTTTTATCATATAGTTTTTCGAGCCCTTTATATGCCTCCTGTACAATTGATAGAGATTTTGGCTCCATTAAATTTAAACAGTTTCCCAATTCAATTTGCGCTCCAATCACAAATGGTGTTTTAATTCTCACCTTGTTAAATTGATTTCCCTTGGCATTTTCTTTTGCGTATTCAAGCGGCCGCCCTGGGTTTTGCTCCCAAAAATAAATTCCATTTGCCAGCCAATCCCATTTGTTGTCACTGGCCCGCAGGTCATCTTTGCCATTCAGCACTTCGAGTCCAATTTCCCTATCGCAGCTATGAAAACCGGCTACTTCAAAAGGCTGATGATGAGACAAGTTATTTCTTTTTTATTTCCGAAGATTTTGGATGTTTAGTTTCCACCATAATGCCGGCGTCTATGAGAAACTTTAAAGCTGCCGTTTTAGACTTAGAAGCCTTTTCGGTGGCCTTTTTTATTATTTCAATTTGCTCCTTGATGGCGAAATCAGTCATAGTCTTTTTTAATTAATCAGTTTATCGCGGTTCGAATAAAGGTATCAAAATAAAGCAAGGGCCAAATATTTTTATAAATTCACTCTGATGATATCGTCATTTTAAACCACAGAGATATTTAAGAGTTTTTCACGGAGAACGCAAGACGGCTCACCATATTCAGTGAAAAGTGAAAAATTAAGACCAATTTAGGATTAATTTTCTTCTTGCTCCAGGGGAGCAAAACATGGGTAGTTAATTTATGCAAAAGCTGTTGAAGCTCCGGAGGAGTGTAACATGCTCCAAATCTCAATATCCCAACACCAATATCTCAATCTCCCCAAATCCTCAAATCTCTATTTCTACCTTAGGCCAATTTCCCTCAGGAAAATAAAGGGGTCTTTCAGCCGGACCTTTAATTACCTGAATTTTGGAGTTCAACCCTTTAAGGGTTACAAGTACTATCGTTTTGGTAACCCGCCGGTTTCACCGGCGGCTACTAAAATTAAAGCCCTTAGGCTTTGCCAATTTTGATTATTATTTAAAGGGAAGCCGAAATTAATACTGTATGATGTCTCTTAATTGTATATCATCCCGAATTACCGACCAACGGACTCCTTGAAAAAATAAAAATGACACATAGGATAATATCGATAAATAATATTAAAAATACTATAGTCCAAGCCATATTTTGATCTTTCGTGCGTACACATTCGTTATGGCTTTGTTGCTCCGTTAGGAGCATCCTGTTTATAGAAAAATTCCTTGAGATGTCAATTAGAGCTCCGTAGGAGCTTCCTGTTTTGATGCATATAGGCGGCTCCTATGGAGCCTGGATACTTAATTGATCTTATATTCTATAAACAGGTAGCCCCTATGGGGCTACTAAGGCAGTCGTTGTGCCAGCCCCGCAGAGTGTCGGGGGTTCAAAAAACCAGGTGATGCCAAAAATCAAAATACTTATTGCATTTTCTTTATACTGCCACTTCCGCTTACTTCGGAAACGGCTTCAGTCGGATTGCCCCAATAATTGATATTACCCGAGCCTTGTATGGTTGCTTCTATCTTATCGGTACAGGTAAGGTCAATCTTGCCCGAACCGCTGATGCGGGCAGTGGCGCGATTGGCAGTTATCTCGCGGCCTCTAATATAACCTGAGCCATTGATAATCAACCGGGAGGTTATGTACCTGTTATTGGTTGTAAATATATCGCCCGATCCATTGATCTCCGCCTCAATAGAATTGCCATCAAAATTGCTGATAGCCATTTCGCCGCTGCCATTAATACTGGCGTACGAAAGATCACCAACCGTAATGCTAACCTCCATATTGCTGTTTCTTATTGTGTAGTCGTTTTTAAATTTCAGTACCAGCACACCATTACTTACAAACGTTTCGTAAATGGGCACCAGGTTTTCATACCCCTTTACTTCAACCTTTTGCTGGCTGCCGCGTACCATTGTCGCCTTTCCCCCGCCTTCTAAACGTACCCCGCTAAATGCAGACACAGTGCGGGTTTCGGTAATGGTACTGCCGCTTCCCCTAACCGATTCTTTGCTGCACGAAACCATAAAGACTGATGCAGCAAGTAAAACAAACAGCTTTTGCATAGATTTATTTTTAATTGACCGCAAATCTATTATGGCTTATAAACGACGGGCTGTTATTAATGATAAACGTTCATTTTTTGCGGATGAAGGGTTTTAATCGCGGGATGAATGATGGAATACGCATCAATTAAAAGTGCCCCGGAAAAATCCGGGGCCCGATAAAAAATAGGATGCTGTTATTAACCAATGGCCTGGTCCAGGTCTTCTATTAAATCATCCGCATCTTCAATACCCACACTTAACCGTATAAGCCCATCCGATAGTCCATTCTTAATTCTTTCCTCGCGGGGTATAGAGGCATGCGTCATGGTTGCGGGATGATTGATGAGCGATTCAATGCCGCCCAGGCTTTCTGCCAAAGCAAAAACCTTCGTGGACGAAAGTACCCTGATTACGTTTTCACTGCTTTCATCCTTCAACGTAAAACTCATCATGCCGCCAAAATCGCGCATTTGTTTTTTGGCAATGGCATAGTTTGGATGGTCTTCAAAACCGCACCAATACACCTTTGCCACTTTTGGGTGATTGCGTAAGAAATGGGCAACTTTGGCGCCATTCTCGCAATGCCGCTGCATACGAACGTGCAGCGTTTTAATACCGCGCAGCACCAAAAAACAATCCTGCGGGCCGGGTACGGCGCCGCAACTTTTCTGTATGAAATATAGCTGATCGCGAAGCTCTTTGTCGTTCATCACCAGGCAGCCATGAATAACATCGCTGTGGCCGCCCAGGTATTTGGTTGCTGAGTGCATTACAATATCTGCACCCAGGTCCAGCGGGTTCTGCAGGTAGGGCGATGCAAAAGTGTTGTCCACGCACAGAATGATTTTATTCTCTTTGGCAATAACCGCTACCGCTTCAATATCGGTAATGTTCATTAAAGGATTGGTGGGTGTTTCTACCCAAAGCAATTTGGTATTTGCATTTATAGATTGTTTTACATTAGCAGCATCCTGCATATTTACATAGTGAAACTTAATACCGAATTTCTCAAACACTTTTGAGAATAAGCGGTAGGTGCCGCCATACATATCGTTGCTGGCTATCACTTCGTCGCCAGGACTAAGTAGCTTAATAACGGCGTCAGTAGCCGCTACGCCGCTGCCAAAGCAAAGACCATACTTTCCGTTTTCAATCACCGCCACGGCTTCTTCAAGGGCAAAGCGCGTGGGGTTTTGAGAGCGTGCATATTCAAATCCTTTGTTCTTACCCGGCGCTTCCTGCACATAAGTACTGGTTTGGTAAATGGGCATCATTATGGCACCTGTTGTTGGGTCGGGCGCTGCCCCCGCATGAATGATCTTTGTAGCTAATTTCATTTTGTTTGTATAATTTATATTGTCGTATAGTTGATTTGCGAGTCTCCAATTCCTAAAGTGCAGGAGTGTCTTCGCTCTTCATTATTCATTATTCACTGTTCACTCTTCACTGTTGGTAATTTATTGATACCGTAACCCGAATTGCCTTAGAACATTATTTATTTCATTAAACCTTTTCCAGGGGATGCTGAAATAAATTCAGCATGACGGCATACCTATCACTATCCCTTTTCATTGTCCACTTTTCTTCATTATTCACTATTCATTCTTCACTGTTCACTTTTCACTCTTCATTATTCATTATTCATTATTCATTATTCACTGTTCACTTCTCTCTCCTCCCCTTCAGGGGCCGGGGGCTACCTCATGCACATTTCGGCGCAAAGGTAACGCCAATCAAAGTTTCCGGCGTCGTGGGCGGCCAATGGTTGTAAAGGCGTTTTGAGCACCGCCGATTTTAAGACACCCTGGCTAACCAGGTTTCGCCGGCTTTCGTGCTGAAATTCCTGCATGGTCTTATCCTGCATCCATTGTTGCTGGGGCGGTTCAAAGCCGATCTTGTCTTTGCGCCAAACAATACTTGGGGGCAGCAGTTTATCAACCGACTGCCGCAAAATCCACTTGGTAAAACCATTTCTAATTTTATAAGAGGATGGCAGCGAAAAAACAAACTCTACCAACTGATGGTTTAAAAACGGCAGCCGCACTTCTCTTGAATGTGCCATAGAATTGCGATCGGCATAACGCAATAATTCCACCAAACCCAGCTGTCGCGTGTTGTAATACAATATTTCGTTCAGGTGCCTTACCACCGGTTTATCAACCAGCATGCCCTTATCGGTTCCAAAAAAATCGTGGTTTAAATAGGGATGTTCCTTTACTTCACTAATAGCCTTCTTTTCCAACTGGCGCGCTGCAAGCGTTGGCAAAAAAGCCGCCAGGTAATTTTTCCAGTCCCAATGATCTACTACCCCATTTTGCCGGGACAGCTTCATTTCTAACCGGCACTTTTTAAACTCGCCTGCCGCCAATAATTCCTGCCAGTACCAGTGATAATATTTGTGATAACCCGCCATTGTTTCATCGGCGCCCTGGCCATCTAATAAAACAGTAACGTTATTTTGCTTTGCAAGCTCATATACTTTGTATTGGGCGTATATACTCAGCGATTGAAAGGGCTCTTCCTGGTGATCGGTCAGCCTTTGAAAATCGCCTATCAACTCCAAAGCTGTGGGCGATACCTGGTAATTATTGAGCTGAAATTTTTCTGACACCTGTTTTATATAGGACGTTTCATCGCCGGCAAAACCAGGAAAAACCGCTGAAAAACCGGCCTGGCCGTAATGGTCTTTCTGTTGCAGATTTTGGTGGATAAAAGCCACAATAGCTGAGCTATCTAAACCCCCGCTTAAACTGGTGCCAATGGTTACATCGCTGCGCAGCCTGCGGTTAACCGATGTTTGAAACAATTGCGTAAAAGTTTCTATTGCCTTGCTTTCATCAATAGAAACCATCGTCTCTTTATCGAGGTCCCAATATGACTGTATTTTGAAGGAGTACGTTTTTGCATCAACCTGATCGGCAGAAGACAGCACCATGAAATTGCCCGGCGGCAGCGTGAAAATATTCTCAAAGAAAGTCTGGCTATTATCAAAAGGATCGATGGTTAGCCCCAGCGAAAGATAATTCAGCAGCATAGCCGGTACCGTCTTCTTCTCAAACCCGGCTGCCCACAAAGCCTTCATCTCGCTGGCAAATAAAAAACTATCTTTTTGCTGACAGTAATAAAAGGGCTTTTCGCCAAAGCGGTCCCTGGCGCATAAAAGTTGCCCTTCCTTTTCATCCCAAATGGCAAAGGCAAACATGCCGTCAAAATATTGCAGGCATTCTATGCCGAAACAATCATAAGCGGCTAAAATAACTTCGGTATCGCTTTGCGTTGTAAACGCATATCCCTTTTTTTGAAGCGCATCTCTTATTTCGATATAATTGTAAATTTCGCCATTATAGGTAATGGCATATCGGCCCGCAAAGTGCATAGGTTGTGCCGCAGCAGCCGAAAGATCAATGATGGCTAATCGCCGGTGGCCAAGCCCAACAGTTTGCCTTTCATTTATCCAAAAACCTTCTCCATCTGGTCCCCGGTGCATTATCGAATCCGTCATTAACTGCAACCGGTGGCGGGTCAGATTAAGGGGGTCAAAAGATAATATTCCGGCTATGCCACACATCGTTCGCTAAAATATTAATAATAAAAATGATTGGCCAAACTTATATAATACCGTGAGCATTTCAAACTGTCGCTTTTTTTGTTGGAACGTCTTTTCAAACCTCGTCGTCATTTTGAGTGATTAATTTTTGGGGTTCCCAAAAAGACTCTTTGAAAATGACACAGCATAAAGAATCCAATTTCAAATGGATATTTAAGTCGACATGTTTTTCACGCAAAGCCGCCAAGAGCTTCACGCAAAGATGTACAAGTGTATTTATTAGTATGATTCAAAGATTTTTCTTTGCGTCCTTTGCGTGGGTTTTCCTTTGCGTCTTTGCGTGGAAAACCGACTGTGCGTGTAATTACGGTGAACCATAAATCAATCAGACTAAAAATGTGTCATTGTCAGCCATGCGATGCAGCCCCCAGCCATTCGTCAACCTGGCTGAGTAGTAGTGGGATTGCTTCCCCGCCAGGAGAAGCGGGGCAGGCTGTTCCTCCTCCGCCTTCGGACGGGTCACGGCGCAATGACGATGAGGATTGAAACCAACTATCCCAGATATTCGCTGAATAAAGCGAAAAGCCCGGCTTGTAAAAACCGGGCTTCCTCTTTTGGTTTAAACCAACCTAAAAACTAATAGGTATCGAAACCATTGAAGTGTCCCACATGACCACCAATTTACTTCTTCCATTGTTTTCAAAAGACATGGTCAGCGCTTCCACATCTTCGCTATTCTTTTGAACAGGCACCTCATATCTTGCTATGTCGTTGGCGCTGCTATATGTAAAACTTCCCCAGGTAAAATTATCCTTATTTAAAATAATGCTCCACTTATCTTCCGTAGGTATGCAAAACATGGTGTACCTGCCTTTCGGCACTTTTCTGTTTCCAAATACTACATTTTTAAAAAATTCAATTTCGGAACTTTCATTTGCACCAATGCGCCACACGTCATTGTACTTTACCTCTCCGCCAAAAATGTTCCTTCCTTTTTTTTGCGGCCTGCTATAAATAATCCGCGCCAGCGGTGCAGATGAAGTTTTTCCACTCATTTTTAATATGGGGTAATTGGGAGGATAATAACTAATATCCAGGGGGCTTTTATCAAGATCGGTTACCTTTTGCTGTGCCATTGCTATACTTGTTGCCAAAACAAAAATAAATGCTGAAACAAATTTCTTCATGTCCTATTTTTTGCGGTAAAGATAGGCGGCTATTCATTTAGTAAAAGTTGTAATTGGCTATTTGAGTAAATCTTTAACGCTGGAAAAAAGCTTTTATAACATTTTTCTAACGACCTGTAATTGTCCTTGAAGAGTATAAAAATTTCTTTTGCATCATCCAGGTATTTTGCCCGTCTTACCAATCCCCAAAAACTTTTTTCAATGCCATATAAAGTACCATAATTAAATAACCAATTCTCTTTTGTCATATACGGAATCATTTGCCCAAAGTGGGGCGGCAGTTGCGCTATATACTCATTTAATATAGCATAGGTATTTTGGGCAGTTTGCTGCAATTTTCCTTCTCCAAATTCATTGAGATCGTTCGCCAGAAAATGATCGTACACCACATCAATAAAAGCGCCTGCATAAGCGCCTGCCGCGGGTTTTAAAAACACTTTTGCCTCTTTGGTTACAGGGTGCGCATCGGTAAATGCATCAATGGCGCGGTGCAATTGAAATCCTTTTTGTATGCCGGTTGAATAATCAAATTTCTTTTTCCCTTTTACGAAATCGCTTATCATATTGCCAGCTAAAATTTCGGGATGGCCAAACGACAAATAAGCATGGGCTAAAAAGTTCATTTTTTTGAATTGATTACATTTTCGTTTATCCAATTGCCGATTGTAGCCAATGCCGATGGTGCGATTGTTTCTTCAATTTGTCCATACTCTTTAAAATCCCCGGTCGTAGCCGACTGTAACAGATGGTTCAGGCCTTTTAATTCAAGTATCGTAAAATTTTTATTTCCATTCTTCTGCAAAACATTCTTTATTGCTGAAAGGTTTTCTGCGGCATCTACCTGTGTATCTAAACTTCCGTTTATTGCCAGCACTTTGCAGGTTACTTTTGAAAGATCTGCGGCGGGCTGATTGGTAATAAAATACCGCATCCAGGGCTGGTTATAAAGACTCATGTATATTTCCACCACTTTTTGTCCAACGATCATTTGGTCAGTGACGTACAAACTTTTTAAAACGGAATCTGGTTGTTGCTTCCGCCAGTTTTCAAATGTGGCTAAAACTTTAGGGCGTAAATCTGCTGTGTCTTTCGCCACCGCAAGATGCTGCAGTTCCTTTCTATGTAATTGTTTAAAGGCATTAATTGCGGACGGTTGAATACCGGCCTTTGCCAGGGCATATCCATTTTGATCCACATTTATTTCTAACCCGCCTGCCATAGGCGCACCCCACATAATGACGAAATCGACGTTCTTATTACGGGCTGCCACCATGGGAGCTATCATTCCGCCCTCGCTATGGCCCAGCAATCCTATTTTATTTTTGTCTACTTCGGGCCTTTGCAAAAGGTAAGAAATTGACGCCTCCACATCGTTTGCAAAATCGGCGCTGGTGGCAGTGGCTACCTCGCCGGTGCTTTTACCCACCGCCCTGTCATCGACCCGTAAAATCGCTATGCCGTTTTTGGTAAGATAGTCGGCTAATACTGCAAAGGGTTTATGGCTAAAGATCGTTTCGTCGCGGTCTTGCTGCCCGCTGCCCGAAATTAGTACGACCGCAGCAAATGGGCCTTTCCCTTTCGGGTACGAAAAAGTTGCACCTAAATGAACCGACTTATCCGCGTTATCGTACTCCACACTATCGGTGTTATAGCTAAACGGAGGCAACGGTGTTTGCGGACGATTTGGGCCCTTTATTTGATCTGTCCTTTTGAGCGTCAACGGAAACGAGGCTGGTCCCTGTAGCCACATACCGGTTATCATTGTGTCGCTGATTATTTTCCCCCTGAAATTTGCTTTGGCAACATCAATAGAAATTAGCAGGCTATCATCTTTTATATTGGCCGATGAACAGGCAATGCCGGTTGCACCCTGGTCGGGACTGTCTAAGGTGGCAGATAGCTTTCCATTATCGACCTTAAGATGAAACACAATCCGCAATTGCGGCTGAATAGCACCCAGCCATTTTCCGGCAATTTTTTCAGGCTGACCCAGGCAGGTTGAAACAACTGCGGCAAAGGCCAAAAAACTTAAAATAATTTTCTTCATATTTTAAAGTGTCGGTGACGAATGTGGTGGATAACCAGTTTAAAAGTAATCTGTATTTAGTTTTACCTATGGAACAAAAAAAATTCCGGGTATACCGCCTGCCCCGTTCAAGTCGAATCCAGATTTTCTATCTTTCTTTATCTGCCCCCTAAAATACACTTAAAGTTTCCATCGCAATAAATTAACGCCGCAGAAACATTATTTTACATTTTATTAGGAAATCTTTCGTAGATGTTGCTGGTATTGGGTTTCAGCGATTTCGTGATTTTTTCCATCCTGCAGATTTTACCGTTCATCCTCTTCGCCAAACTATTCTATACGTTCATCACAATTTGCTGGCAACCGGCGGCGTGCTCTTATACATTTGAAGTGTAATTAAACCTATTCAAAAAAACTTAAAACCTGCAGACAATGAAAAATTTATTTTTGATCGCCCTGGTGGGCCTGACCCTTGTAACATCGGCATTTGCTACCGATGAAAATAAAGTGAACATGACTATTCGCCACAGTTTCTACAACGAATTTAGAAATGTCAAAAACGTTGACTGGACGGTAAGGCCTGATTTCGTAAAAGCAACTTTTATGCAAGAGGGCGAACTATCGGATGTTTTCTATGATTTCAGTGGTAAAAAAATAGGTACATCAAAGTCTGTAGACTATCAGGACTTGTCGCTGAAAGCACGGCATAATATCGAAAAAAGATATGCTGATTACACCATTACCGAAGCCATAGAATTTATAAGAGAGGACGATGAATCGTACTATGTTTCGGTAGAAAATGAAAAGGAAAAAATCGTATTGAAAGTAAGTGACCGTGGCAATGTATCGCTATTTAAAAGGGTGAAGCATAGTGACTAATAGTTTCTAATTATCCTCCTCCGGCAAAATACAAAAGCCTGAATGAATGCACGGTATTCGTTCAGGCTTTTTTCAACATCTATTACATTGGCTTTTATTTTAAAAAATTTCAAGCAAAGTGATATAAGGCAACAAGCCTCAAAAAACTGACTACAAGTTGTCACTTTTTTCAGTTTTAGAAAAGCATATTTTCCAGATGGTCTAAGCCTTATTTTCAAACAACCAGCAATTTCCTAACGATACTATTGATTATTTTTCAATGGCGCTTCCGTCTTCTTCAACAAGGTGTTTTAATAAGTCTATGCGAAACCTATGTTTCTCTATCGTTTCTATGTGGTTATATTTTGCACCCCACGCCATTCGGCGGGGCAGGCATATAGACATATAGAAATCATATTTGGGCACATAGAAGTTAATAGTGTTTAAAAAGTATCGCGCTTTACTTTCAAAGTAACGATAAACCTGGCTGGGAATTATACCAGCCAGAACAATGGAATTCTTAATGAAGAATTCAAATAACTGCAATAATGCTATCCAAAAAACGATTAAAAAATTAGAAACAAGTAAATTCGCGGCAATTATAAAAACGAAGAACATGAGCAAAGGACCTGTTTCGCAATTTATAGAACACCACTACCGGCACTTTAATGCAGCGGCGCTGGTAGATGCCGCCAAAGGCTACGAAACCCACCTGCTTGAAGGTGGAAAAATGATGATTACGCTGGCGGGAGCAATGAGTACCGCAGAACTAGGCATTTCGCTGGCAGAAATGATCAGGCAGGATAAAGTACAGATCATAAGCTGTACCGGCGCCAATCTTGAAGAAGACATCATGAACCTGGTAGCGCATTCGCATTATAAAAGGGTTCCCAATTACCGCGACTTAAGCCCGCAGGATGAATGGGACCTGCTGGAAAATGGTTTTAACCGGGTAACCGATACCTGCATACCCGAAGAAGAAGCATTCAGACGCATTCAAAAGCACATTGTAAAGCTTTGGAAAGATGCCGAAGAAAAAGGCGAGCGCTATTTTCCGCATGAGTTTATGTACAAATTGTTGCTAAGCGGTGTAATGAAAGAGAATTACGAAATACCGGTTGAGCATAGCTGGATGATTGCAGCGGCCGAGAAGAACCTGCCCATCATTGTGCCGGGCTGGGAAGACAGCACCATGGGCAACATTTTCGCCAGCTATTGTATTAAGAACGAATTGAAGAGCACCACCATGAAGAGTGGCATCGATTACATGACCTGGTTAAGCGAATGGTATACTAAAAACAGCGCCGGCAAAGGTGTGGGCTTCTTTCAGATAGGTGGCGGCATTGCAGGCGACTTTCCCATCTGCGTGGTTCCCATGATGTACCAGGATCTTGAAATGCACGATATTCCTTTTTGGAGTTATTTCTGCCAGATAAGCGATTCAACCACCAGTTACGGAAGCTATAGCGGCGCCGTACCCAACGAAAAGATCACCTGGGGCAAGCTGGATATTAAAACACCCAAGTATATAATTGAAAGCGACGCTACCATAGTGGCACCGTTAATTTTTGCTTACCTCTTAGGGTGGTAATCGAATTTCCATAAGCCATCATAAGGCTGTTTGGTCGTTTGGCCTGGTTACTATATCTCAGATCAGCAACATATTTACAACCCCTGAAATTGAATTTCAGGGGTTTATTTTTAGCTAAGTGTTTTTATGAGCGTTGACAGTGTTTATTATTCGGTTACCTCTGGCAGTATTAAAAATCAAAACTTCTAGCCCAGGCACCTGCTTTGCCTGGTTGCAGCTCCGGGTGCATTTCAATTTGTCGCTCTTTATTTGCTGGGATAGTGGTTTCAATCTCCTCGTCATTCCGTGATTAATTTTTGGGTTCCCAAAAAAGTTCTTTGAAAATGACACAGTATATAGACTCTAATTTCAAAGTGCTCTTTGTAATAAAATTGTCTATTAATTCAAAATCTTCTTTATAATTAAGCGTTATAAATAAGGCCCTTCATGGAAATTCGTACCTTATTTGAATGGATATTTTATATCGGAATGTTTTCACGCAAAGCCGCCAAGAGCTTCACGCAAAGATGTATAAGTGTATTTATTTGTATGACTCAAAGATTTTTCTTTGCGTCATTTGCGTGGGTTTTACTTTGCGTCTTTGCGTGAAAAACCGCCTGTACATATAATTAGGGTGAACCATAAATCAATCAGGCTAAAAATGTGTCATTCGCAGGCACTGCCTGTCCCCGCTTCTTCTGGCGGGAAAGCAATCCCACTACTCAGCCAGGTTGACAAATGGCTGGGGATTTCTTCGCAAGGCTCGCAATACCGAACACTTATCACCTGCGACAGTTTGAAATGCGCCCGCACCTTTCATCCCCACCCCCGATATTTCTTATATTTATGTGCCTTATTATCTGCCATAACAAACTTGCCATTAAAAGCATTGGCAAGGCACCATTTTTTAATGTAAAGGGTAAAACGCCATGAACCGATCCATCTATTCTACCGAAGTTATAAAAGTAAACGGGCAGGCATCCGCTGCCGTACAAGACATATTAGCCACCGAAGAACCATTAGAAATAAGGATAGGCTACGGCCCTCTAAATAACAGATTGCAGAAAAGCATTTCGGTTACCATGCGCACACCCGGCAACGATGCGGAGCTGGCAACGGGCTTTCTTTTTACCGAAGGCATTATCGAAAAAAATGCTGATATCCTTTCTATCACCCATACAAATGGTATTGATGAAAATACGGTGCAGGCAGAACTGGACGAAAACATTGCCGTGGTTTTGGAAAACCTCGACCGCAATTCGTACACCACCTCCAGTTGCGGTGTTTGCGGAAAATCATCGCTACAGGCCATTAGAACCATTCGCCGCCAGGCACCACCGTTAAACACCAACGAAACATTTTCTTCCGATATCATACACCAATTGCCCGGTGTTTTGCGCAGCAATCAGAATATTTTTGAAAACACCGGCGGATTGCACGCCTGTGCCTTGTTTGACACCAACGGTAAAATGGTGATCTGTCACGAAGATGTGGGACGCCATAACGCGCTGGATAAATTGATCGGGGCAGCTTTACAAAAAGAGCTGTTTCCGCTATCGCCCTACCCGTTATTATTAAGTGGCAGGGCAAGTTTTGAACTGGTTCAAAAAGCCTGGATGGCAGGCATACAGATAATTGCCGCAGTGGGTGCCCCGTCGAGCCTGGCTGTGCAAACGGCACAGGAACACGACATAACCCTTATAGGCTTTTTAAGAAACCACACTTTTAATATTTATACCGGTCAGCACCGGATCAACATACCAGCATATGAAAATTCGTATCAGGGGTAATACCATTCGTTACCGGTTAAGCAAGTCTGAGGTGGATGCATTTGCCACAACCGGGCGACTGGAAGAAACGACCGAATTCTTACAAAACCAGCTACAATATAAAATTGCCCGCATAACAGGCGGCGATGAACTGACGGCAGATTTCGCCAATGGCTGCATCACGCTTTTTGTGCCCGAACAAAAATTAAAGGAATGGGCAAACACCAGCATGGTTGGTCTGCAGACCCACATGCCCCTGCCCAATGGAAAGTATTTATCCATTTTACTGGAGAAAGATTTTAAATGTATTGATGTCGGCCCAATGGAAGACCAATCCGATTTTTTTGAAAACCCGGCTAAGGCCTGTTAACAAATAGCACAATGGAGAACGAACAAACCAATGCAGAAAATCCCGAAGAATTTACCGGCAAACTTTCGGTAAAAGAGCCCTATAAAGTAGCTGCAGGCGTTGAGGCAATTTATCACAGCGCCCGGCATGTATTTGGCGAAATGAATGTGACCAGGGGCGTAAAGGCCTTGCTGGACCTGAATCAAAAAGGTGGTTTTGATTGTCCGTCGTGTGCCTGGCCCGACCCCGACGACGAACGGTCGGGTATTGCGGAATACTGTGAGAATGGGGCTAAAGCGGTTGCTGATGAAGCTACCACCAAAGCCCTGCTTCCAGAATTTTTCGCTCAGCATTCGGTGTTCGATCTATCGTTGCAGGATGACTACCATATTGGCCAACATGGGCGCATAGCACAACCCATGTACCTGCCCGAAGGCGGCACCCATTACCAGCCCATTAGCTGGAACGACGCCTTTGACAGAATAGCCGACCACCTCAATAAACTCGAAAATCCTGACCAGGCTATTTTTTATACCAGCGGGCGAACCAGTAACGAGGCTGCATACTTATACCAGCTATTTGCCAAAGCCTATGGCACCAATAACCTGCCCGATTGCAGCAACATGTGCCACGAATCAACCGGCTTTGCCCTATCAAAAGCATTGGGTATTGGCAAGGGGTCGGTTAAGCTGCACGACTTTTACGAAGCCGAGGTTATTATGATCATTGGACAAAACCCGGGAACCAATCATCCGCGTATGTTAACGGCTTTGCAAAAAGGCCGCCGCAATGGCGCCACCATTGTTTCAATAAACCCTTTGCACGAAACAGGTTTGCTGGGCTTTAGCAACCCGCAACAGGTAAAGGGCGTTCTGGGGATCGACTCTAAACTGACCGACCTTTTTTTACAGGTAAAATTAAACGGCGATCATGCGCTGCTGAAAGCTATTATTTATTTATTGGCAGAGGCAGAAGAGCAAAATGCCGGCACCGTTTTCGACCAGGCCTTTATAAATGAACATACCGCCGGCTACGATGACTTCATGGCCCAGGTAAAAAAATATGATCTCAGTTACCTGTCGCAGGTATCGGGCATTTCGGCTGAACAACTGCAACAGGTGGTGGATCTTTTAAAGATAAAAAGTAAGATCATTATCTGCTGGGCTATGGGTATTACGCAACACAAAAATGCGGTAGATACCATCTACGAGATCGTTAACCTTTTATTGCTAAAGGGAAGTATCGGCAAACCCGGTGCCGGCACCTGCCCGGTTAGGGGCCACAGCAATGTGCAGGGAGACCGTACCGTAGGCATCTTTGAAAAGCCCCCTGAAAAACTGCTCGATAATATAAAAAAGGTGTATGGCTTTGAACCTCCCCGGCATCATGGATACGATGTGGTAAAAAGCATTCATGCCATGCAC
>JBBRCW010000092.1:0-19584 GCA_038204535.1 Chitinophagales bacterium
CACGGCCAGGTATATCTCAGCCTTTCAGGCCTTTTCCACTTTTCTCCCTCATGCCTCCGTGGGCTTCACCCACGGCCAGGTATATTTCAGCCTTTCAGGCCTTTTCCACTTTCCTCCCTCATGCCGCCGTGGCTTCACCCACACGGCCAGGTATATCTCAGCCTTTCAGGCCTTTTCCACTTTTCTCCCTCATGCCTCCGTGGGCTTCACCCACGGCCAGGTATATTTCAGCCTTTCAGGCCTGTTCCACTTTCCTCCCTCATGCCTCCGTGGCTTCACCCACGGCCAGGTATATCTCAGCCTTTCAGGCCTTTTCCACTTTTCTCCCCTCATGCCTCCGTGGGCTTCACCCACGGCTAGGTATATTTCAGCCTTTCAGGCCTTTTCCACTATTCTCACTCATCCCTTCTTACTTTGCCTTTTTATTTTTTCTTCTGCCTCCTTCCTTCTGCCTCATGCCTTTTGCCCATTGCCTATTGCCTTTTTCCTATTGCCCATTGCCCATTGCCTTTTGCCTCCTTCCTTCTGCCTCCTGCCTCCTTCCTTCTGCCTTCTGCCTTTTGCCTATTGCCTTCTGCCTTCTGCCTCCTTCCTTCTGCCTTTTGCCTTCTGCCTTTTGCCCATTGCCCATTGCCCATTGCCCATTGCCCATTGCCCATTGCCCATTGCCTTTTGCCTTTTGCCTTCTGCCTCCTGCCTCCTGCCCATTGCCCATTGCCCATTGCCCATTGCCCATTGCCCATTGCCCATTGCCCATTGCCCATTGCCCATTGCCTTTTGCCCATTGCCTTTTGCCTTCTGCCTCCTGCCTCCTGCCTCCTGCCTCCTGCCTTCTGCCCACTGCCCATTGCCCATTGCCCATTGCCTCCTGCCTTCTGCCTTCTCCCTCCCTCCCTACTCCTCCAATTTAAACAGGCTATCAACAAACTCATGTTTATCAAAAACCAGCAGGTCTTCCATTTTTTCTCCTACCCCAATAAACTTTACCGGAATTTTAAACTGGTTGGCGATGGCAAGCACCACACCTCCTTTAGCCGTTCCATCTAATTTGGTAATGGCAATAGCAGTAACATCGGTGGCGGCCATAAAGTGTTTGGCCTGCTCAAGCGCATTTTGCCCGGTTGAGCCATCAAGCACCAATAATACTTCGTGCGGAGAATCGGCCAAAATTTTCTGGGAAACCCTTTTGATCTTTCCCAATTCATCCATCAGGTGGGCCTTATTGTGCAAACGGCCGGCGGTATCTATGATCACAACGTCTGAGCCACGGGCTATGCCGCTTTGTACTGTATCGAAAGCAACTGCAGCAGGGTCGCTGCCCATGGGTTGCTTTACTATGGGCACACCGGTTCTTTCGCTCCAGATAGTTAACTGATCAACAGCGGCAGCTCTAAATGTATCTGCGGCACCCAATAGAACAGATTTGCCGGCTCTTTTAAAATTGTATGCAAGTTTGCCAATGGTAGTTGTTTTTCCCACGCCATTAACACCCACCACCAATATCACATAGGGCTTGGTGCCTGTCGGCGTTGAAAAATCGCGGTAGCTCTGCTCGGGGGCATCTACCAATATTGCTTTTATTTCTTCCTGTAATATCCTGTTAAGGTCACTGGTATTTACATATTTATCGCGGCTAACCCGCTCTTCAATCCGGTTTATGATTTGTACTGTAGTGTCTATGCCAACATCAGCACCCACCAAAGCGTCTTCAAGGCTATCGAGCACCTCTTCATCAACCGTGCTTTTGCCTGCGATGGCTTTGGTTATTTTAGTAAGAAAATTGTCCTTGGTTTTCTGCAAACCCTGGTCAAGGCTTTCTTTCTCCTTTTTGCCAAATAATTTTCCTAAAAAACTCATGGTATGTTTATTATTTATGGAAGTTGCCGCCGAAAACATCGGGGACAATGCCCGGGTTGGGCCAACGCAAGATAAGCCGAAATATTTTCCGCAATCGGTTCCCGCTCAACCACTTTTTAACTTGTAATCATTCGCAAACCAGTTTTCGCAAAAATTACACAAGTGGGCACAAATACAAAAAGCCATCCCAAAAAGGACAGCTTTAATTTTTTTACCAGGCCGACAATTTATTTTGCCGATAAAAAATCTTTCACTTTGTCTTTGTGAACGATCGCTTCTTTAAAAGTGTAAGCACCGGTTTTAGGACTGCGTACAGCCTTAATAACTTTGCTCCAGTTTTTAGCTTCTGCGGCGGCCTTTTGGTCTTTGGTCTTGATCGCTGTTTTTGCTGCTTTTGCCATTGTATTCGTTTTAGGTTATAAGTTGTATTTACCAGGTAAAACAATCAATGTTTTACGGCCACACAACCTTAACTATTTAATTTCTTTGTGTACGGTTACTTTTTTCATTATGGGGTTGAATTTTTTCAACTCCAGACGCTCAGGGGTGTTCTTTTTGTTTTTCTTGGTAATATAACGGCTTGTACCAGGCAATCCACTTGCCTTATGTTCTGTACATTCCATTATTACCTGAACCCTGTTACCTTTCTTTGCCATTGTATAGGAATTTTAACGATTGTTAGATTTTATTGCCCTGTGCCCTCATGTCTTTTACTACACTGGCCAAACCATTTTTATTAATGGTACGAATAGCTTCAGAAGAAACCTTCATAACGATCCAACGGTCTTCTTCTACAAAATAAAAACGCTTGGTTTGTAAATTGGGTAAGAAACGACGCTTGGTTTTAATGTTTGAGTGAGAAACTTTATTACCTACGATCGGCTTCTTTCCAGTTACCTGACATACTCTTGCCATGATTAATTTTTTTTCGGACGGCGAAGGTCGGTAAATCTGGCTAAATACCAAAACAAAATTTAATTTTTTGCCGATTATTTTAAATCGCCTCTCCTTTATGGCTTTAATTCATACTGAGGCTTTGCAAAAATGAATGAAATCCGGCGGATTACTACAATACTAACAAGTTGTCTAAAAAAAGACAGCAGGGTAACCAGTGCATTCTTTTTATACACCTAGTGTTCTTAGCGGAATAATTAATTATGGTCACAAAGGACACGACGGAACCAATAAGAACACAACGAATACAATGCTATAAATTTAAGCCGGCAAAATTAGAAGCGTCTAAATTATTGCTAAAGAAAGCCCTTGAGAAAATGGTTAATCAGGAACATGTGCTGAAAAATAAAAGCAACTAAATCACCTGATAAAAAACGGTAAAAAACGAAATGGCTCATTCGCGAATAACCTGTACCTTTCGACGCGTAAATAACAGCATATGATTTTTCTATCCCTTAACCTCGATTTTCTCGACCATCCCTGTTGGTAGGCATTTTTATTGATCGCGGGCGTACGACGCCCTTATTTTATTTACAAAAATTTAAACCTTAATTATGAACACAAAAATTTATGGTTCAAAAACTGCGTCGTTTTTGGCCATGGAAGAAAAATATGGAGCCCACAATTATCACCCGTTACCGGTTGTTCTCAATCGTGGCGAGGGGGTTTTTCTATGGGATGTTGAGGGCAAAAGATATTTTGATTTTTTGAGCGGATATTCGGCTGTCAACCAGGGTCATTGTCACCCCCGGATTGTTTCAGCTTTAATTGACCAGGCAAAAAAGCTGACTTTAACCTCCCGTGCATTTCACAACGACGTGCTGGGCGAATACGCTAAATTTATTACCGGTTATTTTGGTTACGAAAAAGTGCTGCCGATGAATAGCGGTGTGGAAGCCGCCGAAACAGCGGTTAAATTAGCCCGCCGGTGGGGCTACGTTAATAAAGGAATTGAAGAAAACAAAGCTGTTATATTGTTTGCTGAGAATAATTTCTGGGGGCGTAGCCTGGCTGCAATTTCATCATCAAGCGATCCGGTAAGTTATAAAGGATTTGGGCCTTATATGCCCGGCTTTGAGCTGGTGCCTTATAATGATATTCCATCCCTTGAAAAGGCCTTGCAAAATCCCGCAGTTGCTGCCTTTATGGTAGAGCCTATTCAAGGTGAGGCTGGTGTAGTGGTACCCGACGACAGTTATCTTAAAACAGTTAAAGAGCTTTGCACCGAATACAATGTGTTAATGATAGCCGACGAAATACAAACAGGCTTGTGCAGGACTGGTAAAATGTTAGCCTGCGATCACGAAGAAGTAAGGCCAAATATACTTGTACTTGGTAAGGCATTGAGCGGAGGTGTATTGCCCGTTTCTGCTGTACTGTGCGACGATTATATTATGCTGAACATAAAGCCGGGCGAACATGGCAGTACTTATGGCGGTAACCCGCTGGCTTGCAAAGTTGCCATAGAAGCGCTTACGGTTTTAAAAGACGAAAAAATGGCGGAGAACGCCGAAGCCATGGGCCGGCTTATACGAACCGAACTTGAAGATTCTGGTTCCCCGTACATTAAACTGGTAAGAGGAAAAGGCCTGCTGAATGCCATTGTAATTGAGCACGAAAACAAAGAAGCAGCCTGGGATCTTTGTCTTGAATTAATGAATAACGGACTTTTAGCCAAACCTACCCATGGCGATAAGATTCGCTTTGCACCCCCGCTTACAATAACGGCGCAGCAAATTCAGGAATGCATGGGTATCATTCGCCTATCGCTTAAAATATTGGAGTAAATTATAAAGCAAATAAAACCGTATGCAAGACACTCACCTGCACCACGAAGCACACATGGAAAGCTCTGACCTGTTGCGGGATATTGTTATTGGCATGAGCGACGGCCTAACGGTGCCCTTTGCACTTGCTGCCGGTTTAAGCGGCGCGGTAGACAGCAATCACCTGGTAGTAATTGCAGGCCTGGCCGAAGTAGCTGCCGGAAGCATTGCCATGGGCTTGGGTGGATTTTTAGCAGGCAAGACAGAGATAGATCACTACAACGCCGAACTGCGCCGCGAATACGAGGAAGTGGAAAGACTGCCCGAGGTGGAAAAAGAAGAAGTACGCGAATTTTTTGAGCACCTGGGCCTCAGTGCCGAAGTGCAGGAAAAAGCAGTAAACGAACTTACCAAAGACAAACACCGCTGGGTGCATTTTATGATGAAGCATGAACTGGGCCTTGACAAACCCGATGAAAAACGGGCCCGTAAAAGTGCTTTCAATATTGGCTTTTCTTACATTATAGGGGGCATGGTACCATTGTCGCCCTATTTCTTTATTGAAGATACCATCGAGGGCCTTAAGCTATCGGCCATCATTACCCTTTTCTGCCTTTTTATATTTGGCTATTTCAAAGCAAAAATGACTGGAGTGCATCCTGTTACTGGTGGCCTGAAAGTATTGCTAATTGGCGCTATAGCAGCCGGAGCGGCTTTTAGTATTGCCAAATTGATACAGGGTTAAAGATTTGAAGTAAGAAAAAAAGCCCCTTTTGCCGAAAAAGGGGCTTTTTTTGTGCATCCTCCGATAGTAATTTATTGCTTCACAAATTTCTCTACGCTTGTCTCGCATCCGTTTGCGCATACCGCCCTTATGAGGTAACTGCCTTTTGCAAGTGCGCTAACATTTAACCGTATGGCATTATCCCCAATATTTATCCTGACTGATTGCTGCATCACCGGCCTGCCCAACAAATCAGTAACAATAACATTTACGCCTTCATTAACGAGTGATGAAATTACCAGGTTCAGTAAAGAATTAACAGGGTTTGGATACGGCGATGACAACCGCAGGCCACCCGGCTTACTACCTTTAATAAGCACTATTGCAGAGTAACTAAACGAGCCGTCTTTGTCCAAAAGCTTCAACCGGTAATAGTTGTTTCCGGTAAATGGTTTAGTGTCTGTAAACTCGTATTGAAGTGTGGTCGAACTATTTCCGTTAAACGCTTTTGATGCCACTGAACCTATAGTGCTGTAGTTGGAGCCGTCGGCAGAGCGTTGCAGCTCAAAAGCTTTGGCGCCTTGTTCCGACTGGGTGGTCCATTTTAAAGCATTGGTCAGACCCAAACGAACCCCGGTAAAATTGGTTAACAATAAGGGCAACGCAGTACCACTTAGCTGTATCGTAAAGATTCCGCCATCCACATAATCATTATATCCATATACTCTTATATAGTAGGTTTGCCCTGAAATAATATTGGTTAAATTTAAGGTTTCGTTCTCACCATCAACAGTATCGTCGGCACATTTTAATAAAACCAGCGAACCGCACGGCCCGCTAAAAGCCTCGATTATAGCATCCAGGCCCGTGCCTGAATTGGTAAGCATAATGCTTACGTTGCCGTTGGAAACTGCGGTAAATTTAAACCACACATCGTCGTTGGCATTACCAAAAAATTCGTTACAGCTATTGGCCGGCATTGATTCAGACGCACCCAAAGTAGTGGCGTTTACCGGAGTTAAACCAACAACGATGGCTCCCGAACACTCATCATTTAAAGGCACTGGCGGAACAGTACCTGATGAAAAAGAAGTGGCATTTGATTTACAGTTAACAGAGGCAGTATCACTACCAACTATTGCCCGCACATAGTAGTGGTAAGTGGTATTATAATCAAGAATTCCCTGTCCGCCAAGGTCTGCCGACGTATTGGGGGTCGATCCTATGATATTATAAGTGTTGCCTCCATCTGAACTGAGTAATACCACATACTCGCTGGCATCTGCCACTTCATTCCACGAGATGATTGTTGATGCCGGAGAAATATTTGTGGCTCCATTAGCGGGAGCCGTATTTTGCGTGCAGGGAACATCCTGCACCTTAAAGGTTGTAGCATTTGATGCACACGATGTGCCGGCGGTATCACTGCCGATTACAGGCCTTACATAAAAATAATAGGTGGTTCCATGCGCAAGATTACTGATGGTGGCAGCCATATTAGAAGAATCAAGGGTTCCTATATTATCAAACCCGATGCCATCGAAACTTAGCATGACGGTATAGGCAGTTGCACCAGCTACCGGCGACCAGCTAAGGTCGGGTCTCCAGGGGGTAACCGCACCATTGGCCGGTGTTAAATTGCCGGTACACTTCACCGTTGCACGCCTGGCCCAATCAGAAAATGAGCCACCGCCGCATACACTACGTACATAAAAAAAGTTGTTAACTCCCTGGGGCAGCCCGGTAAAATTAAACGACGTTGCTGTGGTGAAGGTACCGGATAGCGGGGGTGTCGAACTGGTTGATGTGGCATATTCATACCCTGTTACGCCTGCAACCGTATTCCACGACAGGGTTATTGAGGATGCAGTTTGATTGGAAAAACTGGTGATGCCGGGTGCAATACAGGCCAGCGGAGTAAAACGGTAAACCTGGTTGGTTGCCGGTTTTATAGCAATAGTTGTAATTTCTGCAGTGGAGCTTGCAGCAGGCGCGGCTGAACTGTTTGACAGGGAGATAAAATTATTTGCCCCGGATAAAAATCCGCTGATACCAATCGACGCTGAGGCCCCGGATGTATTGCCTGCCTCCTGTTTGTATAAAAACTCTACGATGTTGTTGGTTTCGTACAATTTAACCTGGAAGGAAATGACTGGGTCATCGGCTGTGTACGACCAATGAGCGTTGGCCCACTCCATTGTAAAAACCCTGTTGGGGGCCGTACCGCTCATTTGATATTTTATATTGGCCTCATCTACCAGGTTCAGATCATCCCATAAAGGGGCAATTATAGGTCTTATATTGGTTTGCGACGAAGGGCCGCTTGTAAGACTGTTCAAAAAATAATCCTCCTCATCATCATCATTAAACCCTTCACCAAAAGTCATAAATCCGTTTACATTTACATTTACGGTGGTGTAAGCAACCCCATTGTAAACGAATGTAAAACCTAAAGGAATACTATTGGTATAGCCTTCGTCGGCAGGGCCATAATTTAAAGAAGGCGTAAATAATAAAGGACTGGTGCCTCCGGATAGGGCTGAATAAGTACCTGTTGCGGCAGTGAAACTGTAACTGACCTGAGCCACAAGCGCTCCAAAAGGAAATAATATTAATAAGAAATGCAGTAGAAGTTTTTTCATAAGTTCAAATTTGGCGTTTGGGGTTTGTTTTGGTTTAAGAATGGGTAAGGTACAAAAAGTAAAAGCTCCGCTTTTCACGTCGGAGCTTTACAACCTTAAATTAATAACGATATTATTGTTTTACAAAACGGCTGAGGGCTAATTCGCAACCCGTTTCGCAAATTGCTTTTACGATGTAGCTTCCTGCGGCCAGCTTGCCAATATTTATAGGAACCGTATTATCACCAGCCTTCATTTCAGAAGACTGTTGCATGATGGTTTTGCCTGCAAGGTCAGTAACAACAAAATTGACTGTCGTTTTTGCTGAGGTATTTAAAACGACATTAATAATACTCCTGGCCGGGTTAGGATACACACTGCTTAATTGTACTTTTCCTGACAATCCTCCTTTAATAAGAACGACTGATGAGTAGTTGAACCTGCCATCTTTATCAACCTGCTTTAAACGATAATAGCCGTTACCTTTAAATGGCTTACTGTCGGTGTACAAATAGTTATGAGACAAAGAGCTGTTTCCGCCGTTGGATTTTGTTTGTACAAAAGCAAGACTGCTAAAGTTTACTCCGTCTATTGAACGTTCAAGTTCAAAACCTTTATTATTTGCTTCCGTAGCCGTCGTCCATTTTAAAATATTATTGGAGCCCTGCCTTTCACCACCAAAACCTGAAAGGGTTACTGGTAAAGATTTATCCTGTATTACGATAACCGCTATTGTATCGAGATTACAGGTAGTTTGATTAGTATAAAAAACATTTCTATAGCCCAACATTTCCGCATTCAAGGTTACGGTTTTGTTGCCGGGCGTATTATATGTGTAAGTGGTATCTATTGCAGGCCCAAAACTTGTATTTTCACCAAAATTCCAATAAAAGGATTCCTCCGTCGTATCAGCAAGTACATAAAAATTATAAAACCTGCTAAAAAAAATAGGAGAAGATTGATTGGTAAAAATAACTGGTGTCCCATCCTTGAGATCTGATGAAACAGAAAATTTGGACGAAATACTATAACTGACGATGGGAAAGGTGTAAAAATCGGCATCCAAACCATATACATTTCCCACATCTCCCCAGAAAGTATTTACGCCTGAAGTTACCCGTACTTTAGATAGTCCTTCGCCGAACCCGTCACCATCACCTGTGGTCACCAATTGAATGGTATCGCTGCTGTTGGGCTCACCTTCTACTACCACCAAATATGGGCCATTAGTCATTATAGGTGTGGAGAAGTTTACGTTTCTTCGCAAAGCAGACAAAGAAAGGGCGGTATTATTCAGTACAGTGCTCGTAGTACCTAAAAGATTACCAGGGGTGCTGTCGTTCAGCGCCGAATAAATGCGGACGTTAACCGTTGCCGGAGTCGCATTTTTGGCACGGCCATAAAATTCAACACCATGTATGGCGATAGGCTGCGGGCCTTCAAACCATTGCCCAAGTCCTTCGCCAACGGTCCCCTGTCCCTTGCCAACAATTGTAAGGGCAATAACACTTGTTCTTTTGATTCGCGTATATTGAATTGTATCATTATCGCAGGCCTGCACGGTTTGCCGGCCTTGATAGGTACTTTTCTTATTTTCCAGATTTAATTTGCCAAAATCACGTTTTAAAATTTCATCTTTTAGATCAATTTTTTCTACAGGCAACTTAAGATTTTGTCCAAAAAGTGACGCGCCTACAACAAGAAAGCAAACCAGTAATGTAAATTTTTGCATGTGCTATTTTTTTATGATGAATGAATTTAACAAAAATCAACAAACTTCTTTTAAATTAAATCATCGAAAAAAAAGAAATGTCTTTAGAGGGCCAAAATCTCAGGCGAAAGGTTTTGTTTTCAACCGTGGAAAAAAAGAAAGAAGCAATAGCATAAAGGTTAAAATAAGCAGCGTATATATTCCCCACTTCTTCTCCGGACACTCTCCCATAGCGCATTGGGTGGTGACTAAAAAATTTCGGAATGCCCACGAAAAATTAAATGAACAAACAAAGACATTTATTCTCTTGGCCCATATTGAACGCAGCAAAACCAACAGTATAGTGACGGCAGAAAAAATGATATTCATTAATCCCGGCCTGCCAAAATTGGTTTTAGGTGCATTTAGTCCTGTTACCAAACTATCGATCGATTCAATATAAACCCAAGGGGCAAAACAGATTCCTATGACCAGAAACGCCAGGAAAATTGAGAGCGGATTTGAGTACTTCATGCCGGTAAAATTATGGGCAGATGGTAAAACTGTTTAATAAATAATGGAATAATTATTTGTTCTTTGCGCCTTAAATAGTTTACGAAAGCGACAGATATGGTTGTTAAAATGGGCCAAAAAATTATAGACAGGCTGAAATAAATATTTATACGGCACCTTGTTAGCTTTTGAAACCCGACTGTTTCAGCTCATTTTTACACGATTTTACGTTTACAACCTCAAATTTCTAATTTTGATCGCTTACCTTCGCAGCCCGAAATTTTCGGATGATTTTGAAAACATTGGTCATTTTATCGTGACCATGTTAAAAAATCGAAAAGAAATATTAAAATAAAAGTTACAATATGGCTACTGTTTCAAGAGAAAACATTGGTTTGTTGAATGATAAACTGACGGTGCAGCTTGCTAAAGAAGATTATTTGCCTGCTTTTGAGCAATCGATCAAGAAATATGCGAAGACTGCAAATATTCCCGGTTTTAGAAAGGGAATGGTGCCTGCAAGCATGGTAAAGAAAATGTACGGAATCA
The DNA here is from genome assembly GCA_038204535.1 of Chitinophagales bacterium. GTDB lineage: Bacteria > Bacteroidota > Bacteroidia > Chitinophagales > Chitinophagaceae > Segetibacter. Next base: position 10,675 of record JBBRCW010000092.1, read on the forward strand.
GCGTTTTTACCGATGAAGTGCTTCGCACAGTAGAAAAAGAATTGAACCAGTACATGCAAACTGAGCAGCTCAACATCTTTGCCCAGCCGCTTCCGCTTGAACTGGACAGCCGCCAGTTGGATATGAATAATCCGGCTGATTACTCATTTGCTTTTGAAATAGGATTGAAACCCGCCATTGAACTTGACCTGCCGGGCATTAAGGTTACCCGGTTTAAGGTGGATGTCACCGATGAAATGATTGACCAGGAAGTTGAAAAATTAAGTGTTCGCCACGGTAAAATGACCGAACCCGAATTTGTTGACGGCGATGAAAATGTGTTGAATATTGAGTTTACCGAAACAGATGCCAGCGGAGAAATAATTGAAGGCGGTATAAATAAAGGCAATTCGTTACTGGTAAAATATTTTTCCGAAAATATAAGGCCACAGTTAATAGGAAAAAAGAAGGATGACACTTTGGTGGTTACCCTGAGCGAAGCTTTTGAAGAAAAGGAAAGGGAATGGATAATGCAAGACCTTGGCCTGGCAAAAGATGACGAAACAGCCGGTGGCAAATCTTTTAAACTAACCATAACCAAGGTTGGCCTGGTTGAAAAGCCCGGGATGAATGCCGAATTTTTTGAAGTTGCTTTTCCCGGAAAAGGGATTGAAACAGAAACCGATTTCAGAAATGCAGTAATGGAAACTAGCCAACAGCAGTGGCAAGCACAAACACGCAACCAGTTGCACGACCAGATCTATCACAAACTGACCGACGATACCGAACTTGAATTTCCTGAAGGTTTTCTAAAGCGCTGGATACAAACCGGAAATGAAGAAAAGAAAACTGCCGAAGAGGCAGAAGCAGAATTTCCAAATTTTAAAAACTCGCTTAAATGGACTCTTATCAGTTCGCAGTTAATGAGTGAGTACAATATAAAAGTTGAACAAGCTGAAATTAAAGATTTTGCCAGGCACCAGATAATGGGTTATATGGGTATTCAAAACATGGATGACGCACCATGGTTAGACAGTTATGCCGAAAACAAGCTGAAGGATAAGAAGTTTATTGAGAACACTTATTACCAGATACAAACGTCTAAATTATTTACTGCGATAGAAGACAAAGTAACCATTTCAGAAGAACCAGTTACGCCTGATGAGCTAAATGCAAAGCAACACGATCATCACCATTAATTAGATCCTAATTATAATACTCAGATAGCCGGCCTTGTCCGGCTATCTGTTTTTTGACGCCTAACGAACAGTCAGCATCATTGTTAAAAATATAAGAATTCAATATTGCAAAGGGTTATATCCATTAAGACCAAATCATAAATATTAATGGGTGTTATGCTATTTTGTCGCATTTTAAGTTTTGCACAGTATTTGACTATATACCCAATTCTGATTAAGGAACAACCCTTAACTTCACTTTCATAAATTATTTAATAATGAATTTTGGAAAAGAGTTTGAAAAATACGCCGTAAAGGGCCGCGGTATCAGCAGCGCCACACTACATAATTATTCGCAACACCAGGTAACCAACCTTACACCTTATATAATTGAAGAACGCCCGTTAAACGTAGCCAGTATGGATGTGTTCAGCAGGCTAATGATGGACCGTATCATATTTATGGGCGAGGGTATTAATGATTATGTAGCAAACATTGTTACCGCGCAATTGTTGTTTTTAGAAAGTACCGACCGCAGCCGCGATATTCAAATGTATATTAATAGCCCCGGCGGCAGTGTTTATGCAGGTTTGGGTATCTATGACACCATGCAGTTTATTGGACCCGATGTATCAACAATCTGTACCGGCATGGCTGCCAGTATGGGGGCGGTTTTAATGTGCGCCGGCGTAAAAGGAAAACGTACAGCGTTAAAACATAGCCGTATAATGATGCACCAGCCGAGCGGCGCTATAGGAGGCCAGGCAAGCGATATTGCCATAACGGTTGCAGAGATCAAAAAACTAAAAAAAGAATTGTACGAGATTATTGGACATCACTCAGGCAAAACCGCCGACCAGGTGGCACAAGACAGTGACCGCGATTTTTGGATGAGCGCCGAGGAAGCCAAAGCCTATGGTTTGGTGGATGAGGTATTGCTGACCAATCCTAAAAAATTGAATAAAGACACTTCACTTCTTCAATAATAATTACAAAACTTATAAAGATGATATCAAAATATATTACCAACCCGGTAAGAATGGATGATGACGAGGAAGACGACAAAAAAGAAAAACAGGAAAAAGAACCTACGGGAGGCCTGATGGCAAAAAAGATGGAGAAGCAGTTTTTTGAAAAAAGAGCTGTTTACTTATGGGGTGTGGTAGACGATAAGAGCGCTAAAGACGTGGTGGGTAAATTATTGCTGCTGGAAGCGGACACGCCGGGCAAAGAAATAAAATTCTACATCAATAGCCCTGGTGGAATGGTTACCAGCGGTATGGTGATTTACGATACTTTGCAAATGATCAGCTCGCCGGTAAGCACAATATGCATGGGCCTGGCCGCAAGCATGGGCTCGATATTATTGAGTGTTGGCAAAAAAGGAAACCGGTATATTTTCCCGCATGGCGAAGTAATGATCCATCAGCCAAGCCTGGGTGGTTACTACCAGGGCACCAGTGCAGACCTGGAGATACAAGCTTTGCAAACCCAAAAAACCAAGGAGCTTGGTGCAAGAATTCTCGCCAAAAATTGCGGCAAAACAATGGAACAGATCATGAAAGATTTTGATCGCGACTATTGGATGGATGCACAGGAAGCTGTTGATTATGGCATTGTTGACGTCATCCTTGATAAGTTATAAGGTTTTTTTGTTAAAAATAACTAGCCGTCCCTCTTGCATTTGAAATAAAAAAGGCAAATAGGAACGGTTTTTTTATTTTTGTGAGAAATATCACCATTCTATTGTTACATCAAATCAATTTTTTAAAACAAAAAATAAAATAAAGTTTAAACTTTCATCCACAGGATATTAAGACTTAAGAAGTATTTACTGTGACAAATGACCACTCATTATGCCTAAACAAAGTCATTTACATTGTTCTTTTTGCGGAAGAAGCCGCGATGAAGTAAAAATCCTCATTGCCGGCCAGGATGGACATATATGTGAGAACTGCGTAGAACATGCACAGGAAATCATAGCCCAGGAATTACAATTGAAACCCGATACTCAGCCTTCGTCATTTAAACTGTCCGTTAGAAAGCCAACGGAGATCAAAAAATTTTTGGATGAATACATTATTGGTCAGGATGACGGCAAAAAGGTTTTAGCCGTTGCAGTATATAATCACTACAAGCGTTTGCAATACAAACATGTTGAAGGCGAGGTGGAGATAGAAAAAAGCAACATCATCATGGTGGGCGAAACCGGTACCGGAAAAACATTATTGGCCAAAACAATCGCACGGCTTTTGAATGTGCCGTTTGCAATTGTGGACGCAACCGTATTTACTGAGGCCGGTTATGTGGGCGAAGATGTGGAAAGTATGCTGACCCGTCTTTTACAATCTTGTAATTACGATGTAAGCGCCGCCGAGAGAGGTATTGTTTATATTGATGAAATAGATAAGATAGCCAGAAAAGGAGACAATCCATCTATTACCCGCGATGTGAGCGGAGAAGGCGTTCAGCAAGGATTGCTGAAAATGCTGGAAGGTACAGAGGTGCTGGTTCCGCCACAGGGCGGACGCAAACATCCCGAGCAAAAAATGATAAAATTAAATACCCAGAATATTTTATTTATCTGCGGAGGTGCCTTTGACGGTATTGACAAAGTAATTGCCCGCAGAGTAAATACCAATGCCATTGGCTTTAATGTAAATAAACAATTGCAGGAATATCAAAAGAAAAACCTGCTGCAGTTCATTAATGCGCAGGATTTGAAAAGTTTTGGATTAATACCTGAACTTTTGGGCCGCTTACCAGTTGTTACCTATCTAAATCCATTAGATGCTGAAACGCTTCGTGCAATATTAACAGAGCCAAAAAACAGCATCATCAAACAATACAACCGTTTGTTTGAACTGGAAGGTATTGAATTGACCATAGAAAACGATGTGTACGACTTTATGGTAGTTAAAGCCATGGAATATAAATTAGGCGCCAGGGGATTAAGAAGTATTTGCGAAAGCATTTTAACCGAAGCGATGTATGAAATGCCAACATCGGGCAAAAAATCGCTGTTAGTTACCCTTGACTATGCCGAAAGACAATTTGGCAAAAGCAAGCTGAGTTTGCTGAAGGTGGCATAAGAATGACTTATCAAATCATTTCTTTCAAACATGTCAGCCCCAATAAACGAATTCTATAACAAGAGGCCGAAAGATATAAAGATATTATCCAACCCTATTAAAGATTGTAAGCGCCGCGATTTTTCCCGGCGCTTTTTTATTGTGCCAAAGGCAAAACCTATATTGCACCAAAATCACTTATTTATGAACGAACTTATTGAAAAGCTTACAAACGAAGCTGGCATTACACCCGAACAGGCCCAAAAGGCAATCGAATCGATTGCTTCTTTTGTAAAAGAAAAATTTCCGATGCTGGGTGGCGCAGTCGACCAGATATTTACTGGCGGAGAAACCGAGTAATCCCTTTAAAAATCGAACAAGCCCGATAGCACCGCCAAAGGCGGAGCTATCGGGCTTGTTACAATTAAGAACAGGTATTACCCTTTTAAGGATTCGCGGGCAATAACAATTTTTTGAATTTCACTCGTCCCCTCCCCAATCGTGCATAGTTTTGAATCGCGGTAGAACTTTTCGACCGGGTAATCTTTTGTATAACCATAGCCTCCAAAAATCTGCACGGCATCGGTGGCCACTCTTACAGCCACTTCGCTGGCATAATACTTTGCGATTGCCGATTCCCTGGTCATCCTTTCGCCCCTCATTTTCAGATCGCAAGCCTGGTTGATAAGCAATTCGGCCGCTTCAATTTCGGTGGCCATATCGGCCAGTTTAAAACTCACACCCTGGAATTGCGCAATCGGCTGGTCGAACTGGTATCGTTCTTTTGAATATTGTTTGGCTGCCTCATAGGCGCCCCTGGCAATACCCACACTTAAAGCGGCAATAGAAATTCTACCGCCATCCAATATCTTCATAGCCTGGTGAAACCCTTCTCCCACCTCACCCATGCGCTGCGCATCGTTTACGTGGCAATTGTCAAAGATCATTTCGGCGGTTTCGCTTGCCCGCATGCCCAGCTTATTTTCTTTCTTTCCGCCTGCAAAGCCCGGCGTGCCTCTTTCCACAATAAAAGCGGTGCTGTTATTACTGGTACGCCTGTCGCCAGTACGTGCAATCACCACCGCAATATTTCCCGAACTGCCGTGGGTTATCCAATTTTTTGTACCGTTAATTACCCATTCATCTCCTTCCTGAACGGCAAAAGTCTTCATGTTACCTGCATCGCTGCCGGTGTTCGGTTCTGTTAAACCCCATGCTCCAATATATTCTGCAGAAGCAAGCTTAGGCAGATATTTCTGTTTTTGTTCTTCGTTGCCAAACATTAAAATATGACCGGTGCATAACGAATTATGAGCCGCCATGCTTAGCCCCACCGAACCGCAAACTTTGGCTATTTCCTGAATAGCTACGTTGTATTCAAAATAAGACAAACCCGATCCTCCGTATTCTTGCGGCACCAATATGCCCATTAAACCGATATGGCCCATTTCCTTCATTACTTCAATAGGAAAGTATTGGCTTTCATCCCACTCCATTACGTGGGGTTTAATATGTTTTAAGGCAAAATCACGGGCTGTATCGGCCACCTGCCTTGTAAGTTCTGAGATACTAAAATCCATATTGAATCTTTAGCGCTAAATTAGGTAAACACGAACCAAATGTGGCAGGCAATGCTGGTTCTTTCTCCCTATTAAAAAATTTGAATGCGTTTAAATCCGAAATCTGCTCTTGGCAGATGTTTTGAATAACTATTAATGGGGGAATGAAGTTTGAATAACCGTCTTTGTCAATGACAATAAAATGCCTAATCCCAAACAACATAGGCACTCACCACGAAATAGAAATAAATATGAGTTGCATTCATCTCTTAAAACCAGGTATATGAAAGATTATTTAGACCTTTCTCCTGAACAGTTTACAGGAAAGGAAATTATTGCCGAATCAGTTTTTGAATGTGAGGATGAAAAGACAGCCCGGCGCTTCTTTAAAACAGCACGAATGCGCCTGCTAAATGTAAAAAACTGGCACCAACTGGCAGGTTGGCCAAGTGCAAAATTTCAGGCTGTTGATGAAAATGGCTACAAAGTTGAAAGACCGGTACAGCAGGGAGATTATCTGCGAGTGGACATTCCCGGCCCGGGCAGCTCCGAAGGTCATGGTTACGATTGGGCGGAAATCGAAGCATTAAAAGAATTGAACGATAGCAACGTAGAAAGTATTGGTTTTCGGGTTCGCCCAACAGCCCATCCGCACGAAGATCCAGGCGAAGTGGCCCATTTCTACGATAAAGTGTCCACCAGCAGCTTTATAATTACACGTGAAGAAGCAAGAATTACTGCATGGATTATAGACCGAAACATTAAGCCAAATGACGATTCCCATTCAATAACAGGAATACTTCGCAATACACCCGTAGCGCTATTTGCCATCAATATGTTTTCAAAAGCGCAATGGCAGCTTTTAGCCAACGGACTGGTGAAGAATCTGGAATAACAAAATCGTTTACTCCAATCACTTATTTTAGACCGATGTTAATCTTATGCATTTTTGATTGAAAAAAGCTGCATTGAAACTTACAGCCTGATCGGCCCGGAACAATTCCTTTTCAATTTGCCGGTGATAAAAAAATAGGGCATTTACTTACGTTTGCTGAAGGTATTCACAAATTGATGTCTTGTATGTGTTGTAACGGCTTTAAATTGTGCCTTCAGACTGGGCAATGTTGTGACATAAAGGGGAATGCTTTTTTGCAAACGCTTCAAATATAAAGTGATTTAAGTCATGCCGTTGTTTCTGCCGCAGAACAGAAAATCCTGCAGATGACAGACCGGAGCTGACCGGCAAGAATTCAACCATTAAATACTTTTACCAACACTACCTAAACCCCGGATAATGGCATCACCAAATAAGGGAAAACCAAACAAATCCCACGACGAACAACGTCCGCAGAAAAGCCAGCAACAAATTTTGCAGCATACAGAGGAGGCTGCCCTTACCCAACTGGATAGAAATAGTATGGGATTATCAATTTCAGGGTTTACGGCCGGTCTTGATATCGGGTTTTCGGTATTATTAATGACGGTAGTTATTAGTCATTTTACGGGAGTCTTCTCACCGCCGGTGGTTGAATTGATGGTGGCCAATATGTACCCGATTGGATTTATTTTTGTGATATTGGGCCGGTCAGAATTGTTTACCGAACATACTACCCTGGCTATTTTGCCCGTTTTGCAAAAGCTTTCAAACATAAAAAAATTATTGAGGCTATGGGGTATTGTGTACTTCAGTAATATCTTAGGAGGTATAATCTTCGCGCTCTTTCTCACCTATTTTGCCAGCAATTTAAATTTTTTATCGGGATGGGCACTTTCAGATGTGTCAAAGAAAATGCTGCAGTACAACTGGCAAACGCTTCTATTTAGCGCCATGCTCGCTGGCTGGATGATGGGATTACTGGCCTGGCTGGTAGCGGCATCAAGGGAGACAATCAGCCAAATCGTTATTATATGGATCGTAACCGCTTCTATTGGATTGTGCGGCCTGCCGCATTGTATTGTAGGAAATATTGAAGTGGTGGTGAATGTTTTTAGAGGAGAAATAAGCTTTGCCAAATACCTGTCTTTTATGGGCCCGGTTACACTGGGTAATGCCATTGGGGGATTATTTTTCGTGGGCGTATTAAAATTTAGCCATACCGCCTATAGCGGACAAGAAAAAGTAATTGACCCCGAAAGTATTGGTCAGCAAGAGTAGTGGATTTGCGTTACCCTATTCATTATACCCTTATTGCACAGTAAGGTAAGGGCCTACTTTTTTAAACATTTCCTGGTTTATGATATCAATTTTCAGCAGATCGCTCACAGCTGAGTACTTTCCATGCTGTTCGCGGTAACGCACAATTACATTTGCAACATTCCAGCTAATATAAGGATGCACCTTTAACTGGCTGGCATCGGCAGTATTGATATTAATGGTTTGAATAGCCGCTTGATCGCACCGCAGACGGTCTCTAATTTTTTGGAAAGTGCTGTCTGGCAGGCCATAGGTTTCCGCAACCTGGTCAACTGTTACAAAGCCACCCAGCTTATTTCTAAAATTTAAAATGCGGGCCGACAACTTCGAGCCGATACCTGGCAACATTATAAACGCCGCTGAGTCGGCCTGGTTAATTTCAATAATTGAAGAGGCACGTTTCTCAGTTGGAAGGGTAGCCGCATTGACGATGGCCGCATTTTCTGCAAATGTGTTTTTGACTGGCTTTCCTTCTATATGAACATAGGGCAACAGCCGGTTAACCTGTTCGGGGCGCATTCCATAGATCTTACCAATATCTGCGGGTTGCTTAAAAGTATATCCCTTTTCTAGAAAGTTTTGAATGGTCTGTATGGTCTTGTCTTTTACGCCTAACTTACTCCATCCTTCGACGCTAAGGGTATTGGGGTCAAAGACAAATAATTCGCCTTTTATCTTATCGGTAAAAGAATTTCTTTTGGGCTGATAATAGTCAAAATTTTCATCGGCACGGTTACCGGCAAACCGGTTGCGGCCGGTACTGTCAATGGTTATTTTTAATTGAGCGATCTCATTTATAAAGGCCTGCTGATTAATATTTTGTTTGGGAGGATGAAAAAACCTGGTTAATACGATAGAAGCTATCGTTACCAACACAACGGAAATAACAAGTCCGTTACGTTCGCGCTTGCTGAAAGTAAAATAATCGC
>JBBRCW010000093.1:0-19520 GCA_038204535.1 Chitinophagales bacterium
ACAAGCCATTTGATTTGGTTGTTTGCGACGCTCCCTGCACGGGTTCGGGCACCTGGAGCCGCACCCCCGAACAACTGGCTTTCTTCCATACAAAACAAATTGAACAGTATAGCCAGCAGCAAAAAAACATTGCCGGCACTGTGTAGCAGGCCATAAAGAAAGGAGGATACCTGTTATATATTACCTGTTCCGTTTTTAAGAAAGAGAATGAAGAAGTGGTTCAATACCTGGTGGAAAATTGTGGCGTAAAACTGATAAAACGAGAGGTTCTGAAGGGCTACGATATAAAGGCCGATTCTATGTTTGCAGCATTACTGCAGGTTGAATAAATGCCACTAATGTAGCTTACATTCAGGCTAAAGGGTTGTGAAGTTTTATTTCAAATTTCTTTTTACAAATCTTTGAACGACACTGGCTTGATCGCATGGATGATTTTGTGTTTAAAACATTGTAGCGATCAATTGATATCAATATCTCCTTTTTATCGGTTGGGGAATCTTCTACAATTTCAGCAACCTGATAACCCTTTTCTGAGACTTCCCTAAATATTGCAGGTAATAAACGCCCTTTGGCAGCTGTGAAAGGCTAAGGTTGAACTGCTGGCTTTGTCCCTGTGTAATATTCAATTGTTGTTCCGCCAGTTTACTGCCTTTGGAATCAACGATTCTAAATGCAACAGTACCGGTTTCCTGGGCGGTAAAGTTAACGTTGAGGTTTCCTGTAAAGATATTGCCGGGGTTTAAACGCAACCAGTCGTTATTAAGTGGTATGTTTTTTTCTAAAGCCACACTGCGGGCAGAAAGGCTGTCAGCATATCGTACTGTATATGCCCCGCGGGGTAACGCGTCCAGGCTATCAAACGAAAAATTGTACACTTCTTCCATTTCGGTTAGTAACGAACGCGAATACAAAATGCTGCCAGCCGCGTTAACCAATTCTACCCGGGCGTTTCCATCAACCTGCCCTACAAAAGAACCGGTAATTTTGCTGGTAAAGGGATTGGGAGCAGCCAGCAGCCAGTTACTGCCATAAATAGAAAAATTAATTTGCTTTTTCAGCAACCTGTAAGCCGTTTTAAAATTGGGGATACCGAAGCCAAACCTGTTATCGGGTGTGGCATATCTATCTGAACTTTTATACACAACATCCAGAACCTGCATGTTGGTAAAAGAAGGAAATGCCTGCCATAAACATGCGATCAATCCCGCAACATTAGGTGTTGAATAGGAGGTGCCGCTTCCGGTTACCGGTTGGTTATTTAATCCGGCCAATACGGTGTTTACGCCAACCGATACGATATTTGGTTTTAAGCGGCCAGGATATCCATAGCTGCTGAAGGAGCCGATCTGCCCGGAGCCGTTGACTGCACCTACCGAACATACGCTATCGGCATCCGCCGGAAAAACCAGGTATTTCCAGGAGCTATTTCCTTCATTACCCGCACTGTTCATTACGATCATTCCTTTTTTGGCCGCAAAGGTGGCTGCCTGCGAAACCATGGTAGAATTATTGTAAAATTGACTGTAGCTATGGTCAAATGCTGGATCATCAAAATCGGTATATCCCAGGGAGGCAGAGATCATGTCTACCCCGGAGCTGTCGGCAAATTCGGCGCCGACGGCCCAGTTATGTTCCTCTATCGGGTATTCACCGGTTGAGTTTTCGGTTCGGATAAGCCAATAGGATGCCTGCGGCGAGGTTCCAACCAATTTTCCCGGCCAGTTGGCAGCCATAGTGCTAAGGCAATTGGCGCCATGCAGGTTATCTTCGTTAACACTGTTATCGAAAGCAACAAAATCTCTTTCGCCCAACACCTGCTTGTTTATCCGAATGCTGTCAAATGCAGTATTGGTCTTAAAGCTGTTAAATCCGCCATCCAAAACTGCAATATGCATTCCCTGCCCCTGGTATTCCTTGTTGTGTAAAAACTCGCCATTGTGTATATGCACCTGGTTGTACGAATTGCCATAATTGAGCTGGTCGCCCATCGTACGGGCCGAAAGAACGGGTGTAGCTATCTCTTCGGTTCGTTCTATTTTAAATTTATCAACCGGTTCAGCAGGATTACCCGACGGCCTGTAGCCAACGCCTCTTACTTTTTTTACAAATGGAAAAGCGGCAATTTTATTAAGGGCGGCCTGGTCGGTAGATTGTATCAGCACCTGGTTTAACCATTTAGATTGGCTGAGTATTTGAACATTGCCTGCAATTACAATGCTATCAAGGTATTTTTTTAAAACCGGCAGATCCGAACTATCTGCGGCAATATTTTGGCGGGTGCGACGCTGAATTGCCCGACTTGATAAATACGCAGAGGGACTATTTAATGAAAACGTTGATCCCCCCTTATCGGTCAATTGAACAATAAGTTTTGGATATTGCCCCTGTACGCTGCCCGTTAGTGCCAGCATAATAAAAAGGAAACAATTTTTCATACTCAAGTATTGATTTGCCTGCCTAATAGTAATTGATCAATTGCAGTTTTACACCATAACTGCCATCTTCGTATTTGGGTGGCGGGGGAGTAGTTTGGTATGTCCAATGTAAAAATTCTTTATAGATGAGTCCTACACCTTTGGCATAGATCTCTAACCCATAGTTGCGCTGCTGGTAATTATTGGGGTCAAACGGTCCGGGAGGCGATGTTTCATCGTGCTGAAAAACAGTAACGGTAGAATCGAAAGTCTTATTACGGATAGTGGTGGGCTGACCATAATTTTTGTATTCATATTCCCATTCATCAAGGTAAGTAACTGTAGAATTTAAAGACTTTGTATCAATATACGAATGGGCTTTCCATGTGTAACCATCAATAATGGGAAGGTGAAGTTTTAAGAACCGCATGTTGTTATCTACGTATTCAATGGTGTTGGGGGTTTGGGTCGCCGTGTAAGTTGCCGCAAAAGTCCAGGGTTGTTTGCCCAGCGTATCGCGTATAGACCTAAAAATACGGTAGGTGGGTCGTCCTTGCTGATCGGTAAACATAGACTCAACAGAATCCCTGGCCTGGTAACTGTGTACCACCAGCCTTGAACCAAAGGAAAATGTAACCGTTGAATCTAACCGGTAAATAAAAATTTTACCTACCTGCAGCGGGTAGTAACTATTTAACGAAGGACTGTTAAAAGATTCTGTTTCTTTTTTGCAGCCTGCCCAAAAAATAAAAATGGCCATGCAAAAAATTATGGTCGATAGTAGAGATTTCATGGTGATGTTAACGTAAAAACGAAAGGTAACATTTTTTTAAAAACAAGCGGGGTTCCGGCGGCTAATTACAATATTGGTTCGTTTAATAACTTTTAATTACAATTTATTATTCAATCACTTTTGCTTAAAAAATTTCATGCAAATAGACATATGGAGCAAAGTCTCAAAGTTTGCCCTGTTCTCATTTGCGTTCTGGTGTTCATTTCCTGCGCCTTTGCGAGACATTTAAAAAGGCCTAAATAAAAGACATTGATTTATTATTGCTCCATCAGGTAGTAGCCCGTTGGCGCAGATGAGTTCGAACAGGCCGCGCTATACCAACTTGAGGCATACTCCGCATTGGGGGTTATTTTTCTTTAGCTGAAAAGCTAAAACATCCACATTAGACGGGTACTTACTATAAAATGGATTATTACTCGAAGATATTCAGCCTTACCTGAGTATCTTTAATTCATAAATTTTTCTATGAAGTTTGCTGATACCTTATCGTTATCCTTTAGAACGGTACGAAGCAATAAGCTGCGTACCGGTATTACCGTTGCTATTATCGCCTTTGGTATAATGGCGCTCATTGGTATAATTACCGCCATAAAGGCAATGAACCAGAGCTTAAAAGAAAATTTTTCGAGCCTCGGAGCCAACGCTTTTAGCATCCGTTTTAAAGAAAGAAATGTGAGGATCGGTAACCAGTCGCGTGTTAAATCGGTTAAAAAAGGTGCCAAGAAAGAAAAAATTTCCAATATAGGTAAAGCAATAACCCTACAGCAGGTAGAACAATTTAAAGAAAATTACCGTTTTCCGGCACAGGTGGGTATTCAGTTAAATGGACCAAGGTCGGTGCAGGTGAGGTATGAAAGCAAAGAATCTAATCCTGATATATCGATCAATGGGGGGGATGAGAATTTTTTGGATATCAATGGTTATACTTTAAAAAATGGCCGCAACTTTAGCAGGCTCGATGTTGAAACAGGGCGAAATGTAGCCCTGATTGGCAGCGATGTTGCCTCGCTTCTATTTGGCAAAAACCAGGACAATGCGGTGGATAAGATTATCAGGGTAGGCAATTTGCCTTACCGAATAATTGGATTGTTAGAATCAAAAGGCTCCAGTGTTTTTTTGCAGAGCGATAAGGTCATCATCACTTCGTATAACAATGTTCGGCGACTGCCCAACGCTGGCAACAGTTATACCTTAAATGTAAACGTTGCTGATTTGCCGCAGATGGATGCAGCCATCGGCGAGGCAACCGGCACCTTTAGAAGCATTAGAAAATTAGGAGTTACCGAAAGCGATAATTTCTTTATTGATAAGAGTGATAGTATTGCCGAAACATTTATTTCGTTACTGGGGAGTATTTCCGGATCCGCAGGCGCTATTGGCTTAATTACTTTAATAGGGGCGGCCATTGGGTTAATGAATATTATGCTGGTGGCTGTTAGCGAACGTACCAAGGAAGTCGGGCTTATCAAGGCCCTGGGCGGCACAAGGAAAAGTGTACGGAGCCAGTTTTTATATGAGTCCATCATAATTAGTTTACTGGGGGCGGTTTTTGGGATTATACTGGGAGTATTGGTAGGCAATATATTTTCAATTGTATTATCCACCGGTTTTGTGGTGCCCTGGGGCTGGGTAATAACTGGAATAGTTATTTGCAGCGCCGTAGGTCTGGCTGCAGGGTTATGGCCCGCTATTAAAGCAAGCAGGTTAGATCCCATTGTTGCCTTGCGCTACGAGTAAGGTTTTCAAGAAGGCAGCGAAAGGGGATTTTGGGCTTTAACGATCAGCAGCCTTGGTCTAATTCATAGGGTCTACATAAGCATACGGCAGCCCGGCTGGCATAGTATTTCATTCATTTTACAGCTGGAAATGGATATGCAAAACCGAAAATGCTGAGCTATGAAAAAGCTAAAAATATTGATTTGCGAAAATGATGAGGATGAATTAGCATTCGCCAAAGAAGGATTCGAACAATCTGGCTATTTTGAAGTAACTAAAACAGTAGGCTTGGGAGTCGAATTGCTGGAATATATCTCTGCATCAAAAATAGAATTACTGCCCGATATCATTCTCACCGATTTAAATATGCCTGGCGTTAATGGACTTGATATTGCCGAAGCCGTAAAAAATAATCCTTTATTACACCGCATCAGCGTATATATTTCTTCAACTGTCATTAATCAACCCACAGCCGAAAAGTGTTATGCTATGGGGGCAAAAGGATTTTTAAAAAAGCCTTATAAGTTTAATGAGTACCAGTTGTTTGCACAAAATTTGTACGAGCTGGAATGTGCCGGTGCCGCTAATTAATGCTGATGGAGCAGCGTTTTAAAACCATTTAAGCAAATAAAAAAACCCGGTATTGAGTACCGGGTTTTTATTAAAAAAAGTGTTGTATTAGCTCCGGGGATACAAGGCGTTCTGGATCCTTTCCTTCAGGTCGATCAAATGCATTTTGCTCATCTTATCGGTGGTCAGGGGTATGGCAGCGTTCACTTCTGTTTTTAACTGCATTAAATGCGCCCTTGCAATTGAAGTTACATCGCTACGGCTTAAATCGGTTGTATTTATTCTGCCGCCACGTCCTACGCCGGTAACTATGGTAAGAGTTACAGATGATGGATTCAAAATATTATCCAGTTTATTTACAAAGCTCTTTTGCAGAGACCGCCTGTAAAAATCAATGGGCTTCCTGGTTTTAAGTTCGGCAAATAATCCTTTTTGCACATCGTTTACCAGGTCTGTAGCGCCATAGGCTTTATCGCTTCCAAAACGCTCGGCCGATACCTGTAAACGGTTGATTCTCTCCGGACTCATCAAGTTGTTGAGCGTAGATTCCTGGGCGCTTAAAACGGGGTCTGCATCGTCGCCGGGGTTATTTAAACGGTCCCAGATAGCTTTGTTAATAAGCCATTTGGGCGTTTCGAACAATTGTTTTTGAAGAAAAGCAACTGCTTCCATTTGTTTGGCTTTTGGCACCACCTCATAAACCGGCTCGCCTTGTACCGATGTTTTAATTGTTTCGGTTACACCGCCAATGTTAGCCGTTACATGGCCCATATACCTGCGAAATTGTGTGACCAGTTGGGTGTACATATCTCCCAGATTAATGTTCAGATCAGCATCTTCTCTTGTCCAATCGGGCAATCTGTTTAAAATATACTGCAGGTTCTTTATACCATATTCACTTGCTTTTACGGCGTTATCGCCCAGGTCCTCGCTTTGGTTGCGCGGGTCGTTGCGGTTTCCCAGTTCGTAAGTGCCAAAATAGGCGCGTGAACTTTTGGCCAAGGTCTCTATGATCAGCTTATTACTGGCCTCTTTTTGTTCCTTTTCAGTTTTTCCGGGTATGTAACCATAACCCCACTGAATGGCCCATTTATCATAATCGCCAATTCGTGGAAATAATCCTTTGTCACTAATGTTGTCACCAGGTTGAGCAACATAGTTAAAGCGGGCATAGTCCATAATGGAACCCGTGTGTCCATTGGTTTCTACCCATTCTTTGTTTCTTAATAATTCAACAGGTGTCTTGCTGCTATTGCCCATATTATGCAGCAGGCCAAGGGTATGGCCTACTTCGTGCGACGAAACAAAACGGATTAACTGTCCCATTAAAGAATCGTCGAATTTCATTTTACGCGCATTCGGGTCAACCGCAGCAGTTTGTATCATGTACCAGTCGTGAACCAGCTTCATTACATTATGATACCAGCCGATATGGCTTTCTAATATCTCCCCGCTGCGTGGGTCATGCACGTTTGGGCCATAAGCGTTTTCAACATCCGATGCAAAATACCGGATAACCGAAAAACGGGCATCTTCCATACTCATTGCAGGCTCGTTGGCCGGCCATTCTTTGCCCATGATCGCGTTCTTAAAACCGGCCTTTTCGAAGGCGATCTGCCAATCGTTAATCCCCTTAATAAGGTATGGCCTCCATTGTGCCGGAGTAGCCGGATCTATATAATAAACAATGGGTTTTTGGGGTTCAACCAATTCACCCCTTTTCCATTTTTCAAGATCTTCGTCTTTTGGCTCAAGCCTCCAGCGAACGGCAAAGGTCTTTTCATCTACCTTTTGCTGGTCATCACTAAAAGCAGTATAGTTCTCAGGAAAAAAACCAACTCTTCTGTCCCAATACCTTATAGCCATTGGTTTATTGGGCAATAAAATCATAGAAGTATTAAGCTCGATGGTAACTGCACCAGCGGCATTGGCTGCCGGAATAGAAGCAGCAGGAGAAGCTGTAAAACCTCCGGTGGAAGGCGTTGAGTTAAATGTTTTTACGGTTCTTATTTCGATGTTGGTAGGAAAGGTGTTTATGTTTGCGATATAAGACCTGTCTGAGGCAATTGACGAAAGATTGAATGACCTTTTTGCACCGGGACTGATACTGACTACCTGGTTGTCACCTTTAAAATAATCGGTAACTTCAATTACTACACTATTACTATCTGCTCCAAAAGCGGCAATCGGAAATGCTGCTGCAATGGCGTTTAAGTTTGAATTGTTTACCGCCTGGTAGATTGCATTGGTAGTATCAGCCACGCTAACCAGTGTAATTACCCGCATAAAAACATTGTTGCTGGGGCCTTTTTCAAATAAAACGGTTTGCTGGTTAGTTAATTCTCCACCGTAAGTAGCCCGGCCAACACCCTTATTGTTTGGAACTTTGGCAAAACGCGTTATGGCCATGATCTCCCGGCTCATGATGGAATCGGGAATTTCAAAATAAAATTTGTCTTCAACTTTATGCACCGTAAATAATCCCGTTTGGGTTACGGCCTTTTCTGTAATTACCTCTTTGTATGGTTTTGGCCCCGATTTTTTATCGGAAGATGCGCCACCCGATGGCGAATCTTTGGGGGTGCTGGCTGAACCGGCCGGCTTTTCGGGGGTGGTGGGCCGCTGAGCCATTGCACCAATTGAGGCCCCGGCAAATAAGAGCATTATTGCGATTTTTTTCATGGTCATTTTAGTGATAATATTTAAGGCGGTGAAGGTATGATATGGAGCAGATTGTTTGAAATATCTTTACCGGTAAAGACCAGCTAAACTTCTATTTTTACTGCTTTTTGGCGAAAATTTATTATTTCTTCAAAAATTTGGATTAATAAGGGTGCCTTTTTGCAATTGTGTGAAAGTGAAAAAATAAAATGCAGACATCTTTTTTTTGAACTTGCCAAAGTGTTTTTACCAATATTCCTAAAAGAATTTTATTCAATTATATATTTCTCTATTCCAGAAAAACACTGTAAAATTTTTAATTTTTAGTCAAAAGTATTCGACTGTTTGAATTGTCGGCTGGTTGAAATAATTAATGTATCTATCGTTGTAATACAGCCTTCGTAACCAAATAATTTAGAAATGAAAATAAATAGTATAGAGATTTGCTGCATTGAATAAAATACTTAATTTGTGCCTCATCTTAAAATAAAAAAGAGATTGTTTTGTTCATTTGAAAGTATTTTTCCTTAGACTTGCGGACTAATTGTAACTAACACCTCAAAACACATTTTTAAACAAAAAAAAAATTGCACCATGGCTGAAACAAAACCAACTGCACCAGCAAGAAGCGCTACTTCCGTTCAACCGAAAAAAGCAAGTAATGTCATCTCCTGGATTGCACCATTTGCTTGTATACTTGCGGGCTACGTAATCTGGAGATATGTACTAGGTAGCGCCTCAAATTTTACTACTCCCGATCCGGATCCAAGTCATTGGTTTTGGCCAAGTCACAAAGGTCCACAAGGTACTTTTACAAAAATGTATGAGGGTGGTATAGTGGTACCCGTATTGATCGGAAGCTTTTTAATTGTACTGACTTTTGTAATCGAAAGATTGCTAACTGTGTCCAAAGCATCGGGTAATGGCAGTATTGCTGAGTTTATTAGAAAAGTACAATTTCATTTATCAAACAAAGAGGTTGACAAAGCGATCGCAGAATGCGACAAACAAAGAGGATCTGTTGGTAATGTAATGAAGGCAGGTTTGCGTAAGTACAAAGAAATGATCACCAATACCGAATTGGATACCGATCAAAAAGTACTGAATATTCAAAAAGAAGTAGAAGAAGCTACAGCGCTTGAATTACCAATGCTTGAAAAGAACCTGGTATTTCTTTCTACAATGGCATCTGTTGCAACATTACTTGGACTGTTTGGAACAGTATTGGGTATGATCAAATCGTTCTCTGCATTGGGAGACGAGGGTGGTGCCAATGCTGCGAGTGAACTTTCAAGAGGTATTGCCGAGGCCTTGTATAACACTGCCCTTGGTATCGGTACTTCTGCTTGCGCTATCATATTCTACAACGTATTTACTACAAGAATTGATGGAATCACCTTTGGTATCGATGAGTCGGGTTTTACCCTTACACAAAGTTTTGCATCTAACTACAAATAATATTTGTGGATTATCGGATGTATTGCATCTCATTGATAACATTAAAAAGAAAATAAAATGGCAAGACCCAAAATAGCCAGAAAAAGTACCATTGTAGACATGACGGCGATGTGCGATGTAGCTTTTTTATTGTTATCGTTTTTCATCCTTACCACTAAGTTTAAACCAGATGAAGCCATTTCGGTTACAACACCGAACTCGGTTTCGTCTAAAGCTGCACCCGAAAAGGATGTAACACTGGTAACGATCACAAAAGATGGAAAGGTTTTTATTTCGCTTAATAACGATGCTGTTAAACAGCAGCTGGCCGAAGAACTGAATGAAAGTGCAGGTGCAAACCTCAATCCGACTGAAGTGAAAGAGTTTGTGAAAGCAAGCTTTTACGGCACTCCCCTTTCGCAGTTAAAATCTTTTTTGGCACTTCCTAAAGACAAGCTAACCGATGCGAATCTTCCGGGCATACCTGCAAAAGATACCGCTAACAACGAAGTAGTTGATTGGATGAGGTATATTGTAACAGCGCATTCAAAAACTGGAGATAAGTTCAATCTTATTGTCAAAGGCGATAATATGGCTAAGTATCCTCAGTTTAAAAATGTAATTACTGCCTTTAAAAAAGCCGATCAGTTTAAATTCCAGATGATCACTAATCCGGAAGGTATTCCAACAGGTACTGACCTCTGGAGGAAATTTATGAAAGGCGAGAAAATTGAGCAGTAGTTAGATAAGCATTTTTTATAATTCATTAAAAATATCTATCATGGCAGAAATGGATACCTCCGGCGGGGGCCACAAGAAGAAAGGCCCGGGAGTGAAAAAAGCAAAAAAAGCTTCCACCAGGGTGGATTTGACCCCGATGGTTGACTTAGGTTTCCTGCTGATCACCTTTTTCATATTTACTACAACGATGAGTCAGCCGACAGCTATGAAGCTGTTTCTTCCAAAAGATACTGACAATCCGGAAGAGCAAAATAAGGCAAAGGAGAGTGGGGCGCTTACTTTATTGATTGGAGCTAAAGATGCCGTTTATTATTACGAAGGTCAGTTGGATGCGCAGGCGAGTAATTTCAAGACCAGCACTATGAATCAAATCAGGAGTGTTATTATTGATAAAAAAAGAAGCACCCCTGAAACCGACCTTGTGATTATTATTAAGCCAAGCGATGAAGCTACTTATAAAGAAGTAGTAGATATGCTGGATGAAATGACCATCAATGATATAAAGCGATATGCATTGGTTGATATCTTGGATATTGAAAGTCAGCTGATCAAAGCAACTGAAGGCAGCGGCGGAGCCCAGTAAAAATCTGGAAGTTTTTTTGTGGAATATTTCACAATACGCATCTAATTAAAAACAGATCACATGGAAACAAACAAAATTTTACAAGCTGATATTCTCGATATAATTTTCGAGGGCCGTAACAAAGAATACGGTGCTTATGAGCTTAGAAAGACGTATAATAAACGAATTACCATAGCTGTAGTTTCTATGATTATGGTTAGTTTATTGTTCTTTTTGACTACCATTCTCGGCAAAGAAAATGATAAGAATAAGAATCAAATCATTGTTCAGGATGTTCAGTTAGAGGATATTAAAAAGGCGGAAGAAAAGAAACCTGAGCCGCCACCACCGCCACCGCCCCCAAAGCAGGAACCACCCAAAGTGGAGATTGCTAAGTTTACACCTCCTAAAATTGTAAAAGATGTAGAGGTTAAACCTGAGGATGAAATAAAAGAGGTGGAGAAATTGGAGGATACCAAAATTGGTGTAATAAACCAGCAAGGTATTAAAGACGAAGGTTTGGTTGCGCCTCCGGTTGAAGTAAAAGGTACCGGTGTTGTTGAAGCTCCTAAAAAAGTGGAAGAAGACTACGACAAGGTATTTACAAAGGTTGAAAAGGAAGCCAAATTTCCGGGTGGCCCGGATGGCTGGAGAAGATATCTTGAGCGTAACCTGAATGCCAACGTAGCAGCCGATGATGGCGCACCCCTTGGTAATTATTCGGTGAAAGTTCAATTTATCGTGGACAAGCAAGGTAATATCAGTCAAGTTCAGGCTATTGAAAAGCCAAAAGCTTGCCCCAGTTGCGGACCTGAAGCCGAAAAGGTTATCAAAAGAGGTCCAAAATGGGAGCCTGCTGTTCAAAATGGCAGAAACGTTATTTACCAGGCGATACAGTTTATCACTTTCCAGGTAGCTGAATAAGCGATATAATTTATTTGCAATAAAATCCTCCCAATGCGGAGGATTTTTTGTTGGTACAAAAGCCGTTAGTTTTGCTAAAATAATCAGGCATGTTAGGAAAGTTATCTGGCTGGGACGATACGATCGTTGCGCTTGCAACGCCGCAGGGAGTTGGTGCAATTGGGGTTATTAGAATAAGCGGGCCTCAGGCTATAGTAATTGCAGATGAACTTTTTCCATCCAGGTCGTTAATTTACCAGCCGTCGCATACGCTGCATGTTGGATTGCTGCGAAGCGAAGGGGTTGTGTTAGACCAGGTGGTTATTTCAATTTTTAAAAATCCCGCCTCTTATACAGGTGAGGATGTCGTGGAGATCTCAGCGCATGGTTCGCCGTTGGTTTTAGAAAAAATTATTAAGGCTATTACATTAAAAGGTGCCCGGCTGGCCAAACCGGGAGAATTTACGCAGCGTGCATTTATAAACGGCAAACTAGACCTTACGCAGGCAGAAGCAGTAGCTGACCTGATTGCCAGCAATTCGGAAGCTGGAAGAAAAACCGCCTTACAGAATATAAGGGGCGGCTTTTCATCGGTATTAAAAGAATTGCGCAACCAGTTGTTAAGTTTTTCGGCCTTAATAGAGCTGGAGCTGGATTTTAGCCAGGAAGATGTTGAATTTGCAGACCGTTCGCAACTGAATGCTTTATTGGTTTCGGCTGTTAAAGTTACCGGCGATTTGATTGCCAGCTTTGCTTTAGGTAACGTGGTAAAAAACGGTGTTCAGGTTGCAATTATTGGCAAGCCCAATGCCGGAAAATCAACATTGCTAAACACATTGTTAAATGAAAACAGGGCCATCGTTAGCCCCATTGCCGGCACTACCCGCGATACCATTGAAGAAGTGCTGAACATAGATGGAATCCTTTTCAGATTGATTGACACCGCGGGTATCAGGCATCATACGGAAGATACGATTGAACACATTGGTGTAGAACGCAGCCTTGAAAAAATGAAGCAGGCGGATGTCGTCATTTATCTTTTTGATGTGAATGAATTGGCGGCAAATGAATTGCTGCTGATAGCCGGCGAAATGGAGGCTAATGGAATTCAGTTTCTTTTGGCGGGCAATAAGATAGATCTCGCCGATACAAACAGCTTAGGGGCCAAGTTTGCTGAAATTCCTATTCTCTTTATTTCGGCCAGTCAAAAAAGGCATATTGATGTTTTAAAGCAGCGTTTGATTGATAAAATAATTGGAGGTGAAATTAACACCGAAAGCACCATCGTAACAAATGCCCGCCATTATGAAGCGCTTAGGCAGGTGTCTCAGGCCCTTACCGACATTCAATTGGCGATGGAAAACAACCTTTCGGGTGATTTGCTTTCACTGGATATTCGTCGATGCCTGCATTACCTGGGCGAGATAACCGGTGAGATTACTAACGAAGACCAGTTGGATTACATTTTTAGTAAATTTTGTATCGGAAAGTAACGACCTTTCTTTTGTTTGTTATATACTTGCTTTTTAGGTGTATCAGTTCAGCCGGATGTATTGGAAAAGTTTAAGCCAGCAAAACCTGCCGGTTACCTTAAGTACCCGGAAATGGTGGCTGAGATTTACCCGTATTTCAAGTATGATAAGCTGCCGGATTTTGGGAAGGAGACTTTGTGATTTTTGTAAAATAAAATTTGGATTACCTTTCCGTACATCTCAAAATTTATATGGGTAGAACATTTGAATGTGGGTATTTACAGCCCGGATACAGATATAGAAGTTCTGAAAAAAAATACCTGCAAATCTCATTTATAACGCTTAGTAACAATAAACAGTATAACGCACAAAATATTTCCACAAGAAAAACGAATAACTAATAGAAAATAAAATCATTTTGCAATCTGTTATTACCTGCCCTGCATGTGGCTACCAACAGAAAGAAACTATGCCGACAGATGCCTGCCAATATTTTTATGAATGTAGTAAATGTAAAACAAGGCTTAAACCAAAAGAAGGTGATTGCTGTGTGTTTTGCAGCTACGGCACAGTAAAATGTCCACCTATACAACTGGGAACATCTTGTTGCTAATAAGATTTTATAGCAGGATGGCAATTAATAATCTCCCACTGATTATTTCTTTTGCATAAACACATTATACAAAAGTAGGCAGCAATTTTATTTCGTTCCTGTATAGTATGATTTTTTTACTGTTTTCCAGATGTTTTAATAATCTCGATATTACGACCCTTGAAGTTGATAACTCATCGGCAATGAGATAATGGGAGGCTTTAATAACACTGGAACCACTTAACTGTTGTTTTTCTTTTAAGTATGAAACAAGCCTTTCATCTAATTTATGAAAAGCAATACTTTCAATTGATTTTAATAATTCGATAAACCGTTCATTAAAACTACGCATGATGTAGTTTTTCCAACTGGGGTAAACACAGAGCCATTCATCTAATTTAACATGAGGTATTGCAATCAGTTCTACATTGTCTTCCGCTATTGCTTTTATTTCACTTTTTTTTGCTTCCATACAGCAACTATATGCCATAGAGCAACTTTCGCTACTGGACAAATAATACAGTAATATTTCATTACCATTTTCATCCAATTTGTACACCTTAACTGTTCCTTTTAAAACAATAGGCATCGTGCGGATGTACTTGCCATAATCAATAATTAAATCGCCATCATTAAAATTTTGCCATATACCGAACTGCTGAATTTCCTGCAATAATTTAGGTTCAAATATTTTGGCAAGGTTATCTAAATTTGTCATACTGATTAAAAATGATAGTTTAAAACAAAATTATATACCTGCATTTTCACTTTATTTATAACAAACTTCTTGTTGTTATAAATTTCGCCATTGTTAAGTTTGCCAACAAATAAAAGCTGTGCGTCCAATCCTTTCAACATTCCTACAAAGCTGTAGCGTATATCTGCATTTACCTGTGTATATGAAGGTAAGCCATACTTATTTAACCGGTAGTCTTTTACATCGGGCAGATTGTAATAGCCTGCTGCCAGGGAAGTTTTAATCCTTGCTTTGGGGATATTGTAATTAACTTTAGTCATCATGGCATGTACATCACCCAGGCCATCATTACGTTCACGGGGAAGAAATGTAAAGAATGGTTCCCGGCCCCACTCACGGGGAACCAGGTAACGTCCATCGGCTGTAATCCTGTTGTAGTTGATGCTTGTTTCCCAGCGTTTATTTTTCCATCCCAACTTTCCGCCGAATGTTATTGATTTTTGCCCATTTGCAAAATATGTTTTTGATGGATTTGCATTGCCGCCATCATTCACTGCATCCTGCCTTATAAACTGTGCCGCAGCAAACAGGTTTGAACCATCTTTCACAACAACATTCATATCGGCCTGCAGCATGGAAGTATTAAATACATTTTGGGTAAACATATTCCAACCCTGCAGTTTTATATTTTTATTGATGTTAGTTGTAATGCCTAATACAGCCACACCTTTACTTTCAATATTGTTATTGTAACCAGACCTTGTTCCATCAGGGTTTACACCTGTTGGATATACACCGATTGATTCTCCCACATCATACCATTTTACAGTACCCCTTGGCGAAATAGCATATATCCATCCACCTTCAATTTTTGTTTTCTTTATTTCATTCACTTCAACCCAAATACCTTCCACACCTGTGGGACGCATACGGCCATCCTGTAAATTTATAAATGGTGTGTTGATTAATTGCCGCCCAAAAACGATATTGGAGTTTTTGAAATTATACTTCAGGTAAAACTCTTCAAGCCTGTCTAAATCTTTTTTGTTGGTGGGGGCTTCTACATCAAATAATGCAATCTCATAACGGTTGTACTGCCCGGTAGCTGAATCCGGTTTTGTAAAATCGGATGAGCCAATATTGAAAATATAAAAACCGCTTACGGCCATTTGGATGCCATGAAATTTTGCGGTTTCATATCTTATGCCACCACCTGCTGCATTGGCATAATAATCAGTAAGCCCTTTTTTATTTTGTGTACTCATAAAGAAGTACCTGAAATGCCCATGAAAACTACCTGCTTTAAAAGCATGTAATAAGGATGTGGTGTCTTCTGTTGTATTTTGTTTTCCTTTGTACATCGCTGCTTTTTCTGACAGCTCCTGGTGTTGGGCTTTACCAGCTAATGCAAACAATAATGCAAACACCAGTAAACTAAAAACTCTTTTCATCCTTTCCAATTATCTTGTATTTTTAAAATTCAATTTTAATATAACTCCATCCTAGTTCTTGTTTCATTACCATTCAACCAACACCCATTCTAACAGCTCCTCCTTCGGGTATCAACGCTTCTTTTGGAGTTGAGGGTTTTCATGCGTTACCTCTTGCGGCATATTATACTTTACATATTTTGCGAAATTGCTGATGCGGTACAGGCCTGCACCATCATTGTAACTATTTTTTCCCCATAATGCAGGAAAGGTATATTCAGTTTTATCAGTATTAAAAGTACCTTCGCCATTTTGCTGATGACAGCTCTGGCATTTTGCGGCATAAACTATTTGTTCCTTTTCAGGGTCAGCAGCACGGTCTTGTACTTTCTGTTCACAATTGAGCAATGTACTTTATCAATCAACTGCTACTTTTTTACAACCGACTTTTCTTTCGCATCCTTTGCAGCTTCGTCTCTTTTCTTTTGTTCTTCTGCTATGGGTTTATAAGGCCCGTACTTATGTTGCTTCTCTGTAAAATTATCGGCATAAGGCCCAAAGGGATGGTCAACCGGTTTCTTTGCTTTATCGGGCCAGTCTTTAGGTACATTAATATGTGGCCTTGGTTGTGAGTTGATGAACGCCGCTACATCCCATGCTTCTTCATCTGTTAGTTGAGGGTTTTCATGCGTTACGCCTTGCGGCATATTATACTTTACATATTTTGCAATATTGCTAATGCGGTACAGGCCTGCACCATCATTGTAACTATTTTTACCCCATAATGCAGGAAAGGTATATTCAGTTTTATCGGCATTAAAAATACCTTCGCCATTTTGCTGATGACAGCTCTGGCATTTTGCAGCATAAACTATTTGTCCCTTTTCAGGGTCAGCAGCACGGTCTAAATAGGCAAGATCTTTAAAGCCTGAGCCTTCTGCTTTTTTTCCTTTCTCTACATTATTACCCAGGAAATTTATATAAGCAACAATGGCCTGCATTTCTTTACCGGCAGTATCCAATGCTTTCCCATTCAGGCTTCTTTCAAAACAATCATTCACCCTTTTGTAAATATTTTCTATTGCACCGCTTCTTGCCCTGAATTTTGGATATAGCGATGCTACTGAGCCATAGTTATTTGCAAATACAGCAGCACCAGCCTGCAAATGACAGTTTTGGCAATTCATGCCATTGCTTATTTTTAATACGCTTCCATTGGGGCCAAGATATTTGGCAGTGTGAGCAATCAATTCCCTGCCATATTCCACCTGTTCTTTTTGTTTAACATCGCTAATGCTGTTAACATCGGGTGCTGTCCAGTAAACTGTTAAATCCTTTTTTGGTTCATCGCTTACTGTTAATGTACCCATTGTTTTTTCTTTGGGTTTATCAGGCTGATTGCTGTATTCAATAATAAACGGCATTGCAATTAATGCAACAACCAGTACTACTATAACCAATATAAGTTTACTGATAGTTGACAGCAGCCCCTGTGGCATTTTATCATCATCCTGTTCGTAAGGCATATGCAATCGTTTATTAATTAATGGGGTAATTTTTCTTTAAAGTAGCCGTATAGAAAAGTGCCTAGTAAGGCAAACAGAAATACAATAGCCATAGCAAAAAAACCATAGCCAATATTTACTACCATTGGGCCAGGGCAAGCACCGCTTAATGCCCAGCCAAGCCCAAAGATGGTGCCGCCGACGAGGTAGCGAACAATTGATTTTTCTTTAGGATGAAATAAAATAGGGTTGCCATGAAAGTCCCGTATTTTAAATTTCTTTATCAACGCCACACCAATAACACCAAGAGTAACGGCTGTACCAATAATACCATACATGTGAAATGCCTGAAACCGGAACATCTCCTGTATCCTGAACCAGGATATGGCTTCTGATTTGGCCATTACAATACCAAAAACAATTCCGAGTAAAAGGAACTTTATAAATTTCATATTTTAAAAAATTAAAGGGAGTATTAAAAATGTCATAATTAAACCGCCAGCAAAAAAGCCAATAACGGCAATCAATGACGGTAATTGTAAATCGGCTAGACCGCTGATGGCATGGCCTGATGTGCAGCCACCGGCATAGCGGCTACCAAAGCCTACTAACAACCCACCAACAGCCAGCACGAAAAATCCTTTTACAGATAATACTGCATCCCAGCTAAATAATTCTGCAGGCTGCAATGAAGTTGGTGCAGCAATACCCAATTTTCCCAAATCAATTATGGTAGCTTGTGAAATTTGAACTACAGTATCAGGTGTTGACAGAAATTGGTAAGCAATAAAGCCACCGATAATTGCCCCCACTAAAAAAAATAAATTCCAAATCTGGGTTTGCCATTTAAAGTCGAAAAACTTAGCTTTTTTACCTAAACCAACAGCCCCACAAATGGTTCTTAAATTGGAAGAGAAACCAAATGATTGCCCAAAGTATATAAGGAAGAACATGATGGCTGCTATCATTGTTCCGGAAAACCACCAGCTCCAGGTTTGTGTTATTAATTCTCTCATTCTTTTATGATTAGTTGTTTAAGTGAAATGAAATAATGGGTTTAAACAAATGGTTAATTAACTTTTCCGTTGCACTGTGGTGAAAGATTCCGCCTTTGCCATGAGTGCCGATACAAATAATATCCATATTAATCTTTTGGTTAAAATGAATAACACCATTCTCTACATCTTTATCATTTATTACATGACATTCATAGTTGGTAATATTGTTTAGCGCTGCAAAAGTTTTCATATTTGTTTCAATGCCTGCTTTATCAGTTTCTGTTTTACCTGAAGTAATTTGCAGCAAATGAAATTTGGTATCAAATGCTTTAATGAGTTTGTGCATCAGGCTCAAATTTTCCTTTACGGGATTACTAAAATTTTGTACCAGCAAAATATTTTGAATCTGCAAATCGGAACGGTCGCACATTAAAGAAAGCAGCGGTACTTTACTTTTACGGGCAATCATTTGTGTTTCACTACCGGATAGTTTTTCCTTTAACCCCCAGGCTCCTTTAGTACCCATTACTATCAAATCAAACTGGTAGGTTTCAGAAAAATTTAAAATAGCATCCGTAATTTTTCCCAATATTAAATGTGTATTAATATTGCTTCCATAAAGAGTTTTAAGATTAGCCAATTTTCTTTCGGCAATTTCTTTTTGCTTTGTCAAATATTTAGTATCAATTTCACCACAGGTTTGAATGCTACCGGCGGCATCCATTGTTACGGTATCCGGTACATTCATCACATGCAGAAAATGTATTTCAATAGGCGTTATTTCTTCCATCTTTTTTACCATCAGGTAAGCAAACTCTGCCTGAACAGAAAAGTCGGTTGGGATGAGAATTTTTAAACTATCCATATTATTCTGTTGTTTTTTATTTCACAAATTGATTTACTGCTTCCCAGGTTCCGCCATTGGTAACATTGGTGATGCCTTGCTGCTCTAAAATTGTTTTAGCTTGTCCGCTTCTGTTGCCACTGCGGCAGAATACGATAATGTTTTCTTTATTTTTAAACTTTTCA
>JBBRCW010000094.1:0-19512 GCA_038204535.1 Chitinophagales bacterium
AAAGCTGGACGATTAGAGAAAAATCATGCATTCTTAATTACCGAAATACTACATCCTTATTTACCGAAATTGTACATGTTATTTACCGAAAGTGATACATTCTTAATTGCCGATTTCTTACACTGTTAATTACCGATTACAGCAATATTTCTTTCAGATAAGAAAAATGATACAATAGGTAGTTTCTCTATTGAATGTGATGGATTTCAATGGCACAGCACAAAAGACCAGCT
Organism: Chitinophagales bacterium; assembly: GCA_038204535.1. Taxonomy (GTDB): domain Bacteria; phylum Bacteroidota; class Bacteroidia; order Chitinophagales; family Chitinophagaceae; genus Segetibacter. The sequence continues at coordinate 234 of JBBRCW010000094.1, forward strand.
TACTAAAGATAATGTGAGAAACAGGTTTCTTACTAAGCACGGATATAAAATAGTCAGGTTTACTGGACGTGAAATAATGAATATGGATAAAAATGGTATTCTAGAATTTGAAAATACCTTATACCAGTCTTTGTTTGGTAAGGAGAGCAATCTCTATAAGTGGATGATGTACTAATGATTCGTCTCTTTTAAGTGGCATTATTGCGGTAATTACAGAATGATTTATTCAAAGAGCTTATTTTAAATCAACTATAAATGGACAAGAAAAGGAATATTCTTATCGGCTTACTAACTTCCAAAAACACAGTTTTGAGCTGATAGGTTTAATTGTTTTAATGGTAAATAAACATATAGTTTCATATATCGATTTTCCAAAACCATATTATTCTTGTGCCATTTTCCTATGTAGCAACTGTGGTTATAGAACAGATGTCTATAGCATGGAGGAATATGTTTCCAAATCAAAAGTTCTCTGTAGCTCATGCGGAGAGAATAAAGATGGTGCAAATTTCCTTTGTATTTATAAGAATGATATAAGCCCAAATATACCTCTCCATATACAAGTAGCCAACTTAGAAGGAGATAAAGGGAATAAATGTTTCAATTGCCTGCAAGTGAAGCAAATTCATTGGATTGAATTTGTGGTCCATTGTGAGAACTACGAGAGAGCAAGTATGTATTTCAGTGAATTCACTAATGGAGAAAACATTGAAGAATTTAAACGATATGCTACCAAATGCACTGAAGACTATCCACCTATATTGGTTGAATATTCCAAAGATGGTTTTGAGTACACTGAAGTTAAAGACGAGTTTTCAGCGAATTGAGATATAGCAGGAAGATCTTTTTCCTGTTGGGGTCTCCTACTCTTAGCTATGAACGCAGCAGGGACCCTCGCATGTAACGTAGAGCCTGCCCCGCTCTTTTTAAGCGGGGGTATCTTGCTAACACACAGCGTCATAAAATGAAGACCCGCTTTTGACGCAACAACGATGTTTAGGTTTCAATTCACTTTAAAGCCCGCAAAAAAAGTATCATCAAAAAATGTAGGGGTCACAGTGGCGGGGAAGGAAGCAGAACCTGGTTCTATCCAAACAGCTATTCGGTCATTTTTTTTCAACAGTAATGTAATGTTGATGGAGTTGGTTTGACTAAAACCATCCCGTGGCCGCAACCGGTTGGTAAATATGCGGTTGGTTGCAGCGTTGGAAGTTTTATACAAACTGAGATTCATAAAAAGACCGTTGGTTTGTATCGCAACTGAGGCATCAAAATGATATACACCGTCAACCGGGGCCTCAAAATAACCAAAAGTGCTGGTGTAGGAATTATCTGTATCATATTCTACGCTGTCAAAAGCCATTCGGACAGATGTGGCAGTAGTGAAATTTGTCTTTCTTATTGCACGAAATGCGATGGTTGATTTGTTGGATTCGCTAAACAACGCATTCCATTTGCCGGCAGTATAATAATAAAATGCTTTGTAAGTGGTGTCAAACACCATAAGTCCGTTGGCCGGACTTACAATATTTTTTCTGCCCGCGCTGTCCATCCGCGGTACCAGCACACCTTTCCTGGCAGCTTTTACATCAAGCATTGCGCTGGCATGCGCAGGTGATCCATCTTCACTAACAGCCACACCCTGCGCTTCAGTTGCAGAACAAAGGATTACAAAAGAAATAAGTGCGAAAATTTTTTTAGTATAATTTCTGAAATCCATAGCAATACAGTTTTTGATTGACTTAGAAAGATCTAATAAAATATTGATAAGTACAAGCAATGCTGCCAGCTAAAAGTCGCTGGAAATAATGGCATGTTGAGCAGGGTCAGATTCTAACACACTGTGCCATATACTGAAACCCAGCTTGACACATTTGTCCTGCCGGGGTCTCTTACTCTTAGCTATGTGCGCAGCAGGGACCCCGGCATACAGCGCAGAGCCTGCCCCGCTCTTTTTAAGCGGGGGTCTCATGCGAACGCACGGTGGTATGCAATGATGACCCCGCTTTGACAAAACAAATGTTGAAGCCACAGTAACTCAAAAGCTTAATCAAGGAACAATAAAAGGAACACCCTGTCCCATATTTTATTCGGGAGGTTGTTATCGTTCATTTCTTAATTTTTTCCGATGCCAATCGGGAGTTACGCTCCCCGCAGAAATGCAGGGAATCAAGGCAAAGAAAGTAACTAATGTTGATAGTAATAGAACAGAGCTAATATTGCTACCGCCGATTGCTTTCCCGAAATAAAGATCGGGACAGGCTGTTCCTGTCAATGACCAACCATCATTAATAAAAACTCTATGGCATAAAAACAGGCAAACCCCTGATACAACTATCAGCAATTTGCCTGTCAAAAATCGAAACTGTAATCGCTTAATTGAACTTCGCAGCTATGTATTCCACCAGCTTCTCGTCGCTCATTTTGTTTGAGGTACTTTCGGTGGCTACCACATTTTTGTACTGCGGGGTATCGGCTAAATGTTTTATAAACTGCTCCTGTACCTGGCCGGTTCCGGTTACTTCAATCTCATCAATATTTTGCATTAGGGCAGTGATCTCTTTGAAGAATTTAACTGCCAAACCCTGCTCCTGGTTGTTGGCAGCATGTTCATTTGAGTTGCCAGCGGAACCGCTACTTTTAACATGACCCATCACAACAAAGTCACCATTGTTATTTTCTCTTCCTATAATAGTGGCATGTTGCGAATCCATCCAAACACCAAATTGCTTTTTGTTAGTCGACATTATATTTTGTTTTAGATAAGCGAAGGTTCAAAAAGCATGCCCTTGGGTAGAAAGCCTACAAAGACCGCATTATCACTAAACTACGAGGGATTAACCACCCGATGCCGACAATGCACCCCACAATGCATAAAGGGCATACAGCTATTCATTTATGTGGCAGCAGATGCATGAACTAAACCACTAAACGGTAAAAGATGTAGAAAAGCCGGCCATAAAAAGATGCGGTTAAAGGGTGCAACTTACCAAGAAGTATTCCAGGTATGTAAAACAGATTGCTTAGTTCATCAACATTTATTTTAACTTTATACAAATAAAACGGCAATGAAAAACATCCAAAACTTTACCGCCATTATCGAAAAAGAGGATGACATGTATGTATCGTTATGTCCCGAATTAGATGTAGCCAGCCAGGGAGATACAGTAGAAGAAGCTAAAGAAAATCTGCGGGAAGCCATTGAACTCTTTTTTGAACATGCTTCACCAGAAGAAATAGCCACCCGCTTAAAAGGTGATGTATTTATAACCAACTTACAAATAGCAGTTGGGTAAACTCAAAATACTTTCAGGAAAAGATGTCTGCAAAATCCTTTATGAAAACGGATTTGAACAAGTCCGCCAAAAAGGTAGTCATATCATCATGCATAAGAAAAGCGATGATAAGACCATCACTGTTCCTGTACCTAACCATACTGAAATAAAGATAGGCACACCTCAATCTATCACCCGTCAATCGTAACTTTCCAAAGAGCTTTTCGAAGTAGCAAAATAACATACTTTAAACATGCTTTATGTCGCACAAAAGAAAAGGACAACTAACCGTTTCAAAAGAGTGGGCAAAGCATCTTAGAAAGTTTTGGCGACGTCAATTTTGGAAAGGAGAACGAATAGCAGGAAAAAAGCTGATTAAAATTGAAAAAGTAAATAAGTACCTTTAATATTCATTTACTCATACATTATATATACCGTCCAAAACCACAATACAAATATTCTACCCAGCTACCAGCAGATTGCTTCGTTCCAATGACATATAAATACCGCACAATTTACTCCCGCCAAATGTTCAAAAGGGAAAGCCCGACTAAACGGATGGTCAGGCATAAAAAAAAAGGATCAATCCGCAGATACACAAAAGCTAAATCAACGGAACAATGAAAGGAATTGATGTTTTCGTTCCTTTTCTGATGCCTCCAGTTCCTTTATTACTTGAATGAAAAAGCTACACTTTTTAAGATTGTTAATGAAAGATTAAGCTACTTGATTTTCGTAAACTTTATTAATAATGATAACGAAGAGAGTAAACTGTAATTCGATTATTTTCTACTCTATAAACAAGTCTGTGCTCATGGTTAATACGGCGAGACCATTTGCCTGCCCAATTGTATTTTAAAGCTTCCGGCTTCCCTATTCCTGTAAATGGAAACAACTGAATGGCTTCAAGCAGTTGTCTGATACGTTTGAGAATAATAGTGTTGCCGCTTTGTTTCCAAAACTATAAGTCGTCTAAGGCTGTTGGCAAAAAAACTATTTCCATATTTCGTCAAGACTAATCTTTGTGCCTTCGCCACGCTTTTCTTCGTTCATCGCAGTATTCAATTGCTCAACCATTGCAGGTGATGAATTTAAATACTCCGTTTCATCCATCTCCTCTCCTGTTTTATAATCAACTTGCAAAGCATCAAGAAAAACCCTGATAGCTGTATCCTGGTCTGAATTAGCAGGATGAATTGTTAGTGTTGTCATAGCTTATGAAAATTTATTCATCAAAAACGTTATGTAAAGATAATGTAATCATCATTTTTATTCATCGTTATACCTGTGCCAAAATTTTTGTCGTGCCTGGTATCCTCCTTTTAGTGCAAAGCAAGAAACCCGGCGTGCAGCCCCGCTCTTTTTAAGCGGGGTCTCCTAAAAACAAATTATGCGATTCAATGTACACCCCGTTTTTAACAAAACGAAGAAGCTACCACAATACAAAAGCTAAACCGAGGAACAAATAAAGGATCACAATGTCCCCCATTGAAATCGGGAGGAGGTCATTCTTACGGTTTTATAAGTTATTTTTCGCGTAAACACCCCAGTCTTATAACTACCCTTTCGCCGCCACCCGCCATATCACGTTACTCGCATCGTCTGCCACTAGCATGCTGCCATCGGCTAATACGGTAACGCCTACCGGGCGTCCATGTACTTCGGCCGAGGGAATGTCTTTAACAAATCCAGTTAAAAAATCTTCAGGTTTACCTGCAGGTTTACCATTTTTAAAAGGCACAAAAAGCACTCTATAACCGGCTATAGTAGAGCGGTTCCAGGAGCCGTGCTGGCCAATGAAATCGCCGTTATGGTAATGAGCAGGGAAAGCTGTTTTATCGTAAAATGAAAGCCCTAACGAGGCAGTATGGGCACCCAGCGATACATCGGGTACGATGGCCTTTGCAACAAGGTCGGGCCGCTGGTGTTCTTTCATTCGCGGGTCTTCGTGCTTTCCGAAATAGGAATAAGGCCAACCATAAAAGCCGCCTTGTTGTACGCTGGTAAGGTAGTCAGGCACCAACTCATCACCCAGCTCGTCCCGCTCATTTACGGCTGTCCATAAAGTTTCTGTGCCCGGTGCCCATGCCATACCCACCGGGTTGCGAAGGCCGCTGGCATACACCTTTTCGCCTGAGCCATCGGGGTTGATCTCTAAAATATTGGCCCTCCGCACCTCGTTCTCCATTCCATTTTCACCCACATTACTGCCCGAACCGATGGAGATATAAATTTTTGTTCCTTCTCTGTTGGGCACAATGTTTCTGGTCCAGTGATTGTTGTAGCCGCCTGCGGGCAGGTCAACAATCTTCTCCCCTTTTCCACTTACTTTTAAATCACCCATTTTATAAGGATAACGAACCAGTCCACCGGTGTTAGCCACAAAGAAATAACCATTCAGCACAAGCATGCCCAATGGTTGATTCAAGTCTTCTAAAAAAACTGAACGGGTTTCATACACACCATCTTTATTGGCATCCCTGAAAAGGGTTATGCGATTGGCGCTTTTGCCATAGTGCTGGGTTTTTATGCGCGGATGAATACTGGCGCCTAACCGTTTTAGCCACGATAATGTAGTATTCGACTCTGCCACAAAAACATCACCGTTTGCCGCCTGGTATATCCACCGCGGGTTCTGTAGCCCGTCTGCAAAGCGGGAAACAGTAAAGCCTGTAGGCGCTACCGGTGATTTACCCTGAGCCCAGCCAACAACCTTACTATATCGTGTGACAGAATTACTTTCAAAAGGTGCAGGTAGATTTTCTTTGCTGTAGTTGGGAGTTGGAGAAGCCGTTTGCGAGCTGGTTGAACATGAGGCGATGGATACCAAAATAGTGCAAACCCACAATGATTTAATAGCGCTGTATAAGTATTTCACGAGGTTAAAATTACGGTTAATGGCCGTATAACGTTGCGGCCATGCTGTATTAGAGGCCACTGTACTACAAAGGCTCACCAGTAACAATAAAGATTGGGTTTGTGATCTTTCTTTTACTGAACCTTCTTTGTGCCCCCTGGGTATGTATCCATTAGCATGGATTTACTTTATTTTCATAAAGGAAAAGAAAGAAACGAACGCCAAAACAGATTCTTAAACCCCAGGAATACAACAGCAGTTTACTTCCTTCCCTGCAACAACTTTCTTTTACAAGTCTCCGGGTGCCTTATAACTTCAATCCAATACCTATCTTCACCCGCTCATATTCACCCACTCATATTCACCCATGCTTCGATTACTCATTGTCCTGGCACTATTCCTTTCTTCACTCCTTGTCGTCTTCCGTGCGCCAACAAATTTTCTTTGGTATGTATCTATTTTAATCACTGAATTTTCATGGGTGTTTTGTTTCATCATGGCTGGCCTGTTATTTTTTCGGTTTGGCAGCCCAAAATATTTTCTGATAACAAATATTTTGGCAATTTTGACTTTTATCATCTTTACCATTCCGCTCATTGGTGTATATAGAATAGCAGCCACACTACAAAAAGATCTTGCTGCAGCTTTAGGCGATACAAGTAAGTTTAACCATACGCCATTCTCATTTGCCAAATTGGTTACGGGTATAAATGCTAAGCAGCTTCCCTATAAAACATATACATATGATCCCTCGAAGGCGCTCACGTTAGACTTCTACCCTGCTACAACTACTGGTAACAGACCCTGCGTAATTGTTGTGCATGGTGGCTCATGGGCTGGCGGCGATAGCCAGCAATTACCCGAACTAAATAGTGAATTGGCAAAGGAAGGTTTTCATGTTGCGTCGATCAATTACAGGCTAGCTCCGCAACACCTCTTCCCTGCACCTTTTGAAGACTTGCAGGAATCACTTTCTTTTTTGCGTAGCAATGCAACAGATTTACAGATTGACACCAGCAACTTTGTTCTACTGGGACGAAGTGCCGGCGGGCAAATTGTATTGACTGCTGCATACACGCTAAAAAATACGGCAATTAAAGGGGTGGTTAGTTTTTATGGACCCGCGGATATGTTATGGGGTTATAACCATCCAACAAACCCATTGGTATTGAACAGTCGTAAGGTGATGGCTGATTATTTGGGTGGCAGCTACAAGGAAGTGCCCGCGCAATATGTGAATAGCTCCGCAACGGAAACGTGGCAGATCCACCCAGTTCCTTCACTTTTAATTCATGGAAAAAATGATCCGCTGGTATCTCATGTTCATGCGGAAAGGTTGAGTAGCAAACTCTCAGGCATCAACCATTACGAACTCTATTTGCCGTGGGCAACCCACGGTTTTGACTGGACACTCAACGGTCCCGGCGGGCAGCTAAGTACCTTCGCCGTAATGCAGTTTTTACACGGTGTTGTTCAACACAAATAAGTAGTGTTTCGGAGGCACGAACACTTGCGCTACACCCCTGCTACAAGGCAACCAACCTTTACTTTCATAATAACACCAGCCATATTTACCGGATGAAAATACTTTGGTTTGCTACACTACTCTTCTTCGCAATTTGTAAATACATGGTAACTGTGCAGTACGTTTCGATTATAGATAGCTCGAATCATAACGCAGATCCACCTCCATTTTCAATCGTAAACAACAAAATTCAGGAGCACCTCAGGGGTATATGGCCCGAAGGCTCAACAGAAAACGCAACCTTCTCCATTGTTAACCACATCATCTTTTATGTAGTCGATAACCTAACTGTACTTTACCACCTTTCTAGCGACAGTATCAAAATCATATTCCCCACTCATACGTATAAAGCGCAATTTGCTTTTGAGAAGGATACGCTGGTTAATTAGGCATGTTCAAATAAAAGTTCAATTGCCTCCTGCAAGTTTGCTTTGGCTTCTTCTGCTGTATCTACCTGGCTGCCAACATTTAATTCGGAACATAGGGAAACATACATGGTATCTTCTTTTTCGAATAAAAAATTTCACATGGTTGTTAGCAATCAAGGCAGCTTCAACCACTGGGAAACATCACAATTCCGTACCGTTTCTAATCCCCTGGTTTTTGTCGTGCCAGGTGTCCGCCACTCATAACCATGTGCCCCGCAGGGACCCCGGCATGCAGCCAATGACAAAGAATACAAAAGCAGCATTGTTATGATTGATTTTATTAAATTTGCTAAGCAAAACACAAAGCATGACCTACATAAGAATAGATACAAAAACCAAGCAGGCAAAAAAATTTGTTGAACTAATTGAAACAATGCCATTTGCTGAAATTCTTACAGAGCCTAACGCTACAACCAAAGCGGCTATTGAAAATGCAACGAAAGGAAAAACCAGAAAGCACAAAAATGCCCGAGAATTAATTACCTTTTTAAATAAGTAGCATGTACTCCTTAGCTACTACCAATCAATTTGAAAAGGACTACAAACTTTGCAGAAAAAGAGGTTACAAATTGGAGTTAACAAATTCCATCTTTTTGTCTTTGTAAGAAAATGGTTTCTTACCCGCTAAGTTTAAACCCCACAAACTCACGGGAAATTATAAAGGTTGCTGGGAGTGCCATATACTACCTGATTGGCTGCTTATCTGGTTGCAGAACGGTTCGACAAAAGTCATTACTCTTACAAGAACTGGTACACATTCAGATTTGTTTTAGATTGGATTCTTAGTCGATCGCTCTTTTCATCCTCTTTGCCCTGTAGGGATCCTACTCTTAGCTATGTGCAGCAGGGACACCAGTATGCAGCCCCGCTCTTTTTAGGCGGGGGTTTCTTATCAACACACAATGCCTTTCAATGAAGACCCTGTCCCTACTTCAACCACCGCGAAACATCACAATTCCATACCGTTTCTAATCCCGTAGTTTCAGGAAAATATTTTCCATCCTGCTTGTGATGGTGGACAAACTTTGCAAGAAAATCAACGGTACCTTTTCGTTCAACGCGCCATATGGCACCTTCCACTTCTTCTATGGCACCGTGACCACTAATTTGAATTGCTTTGATTGCATCCTTAATAGCGAAACTGCTTCCAATGTGTAATAAATTGGGAATTACGAAATCAGCTTTCTTTATTCGCTGCTCGAAAATACTATAAGGCAACCGCTCTGTTTTTTTAAGTATATCGAAAGCAACGAAGGGCTCGTGTGGCAAGCAATATTTTGTACCTACAGCCTGAGCCAAAAATTCGCCGCATACTCTTTCACCTTCGGCAAGCAAAACAAAAAACCTATCTTCATTTTCTTTTACCCATGCGGCAAAAACCTGGTGGACAGGATAAGCAGAGGTTTCCGCTAAATATCCGGCCCGGCCAAGAGCGATAATTTTGTTATCAACTTTTGCTATACAGCAATTTGAACCGTCCAGCTTCTCCTGAACAATTATTAAATCGTGTTTATCACGAGGCTTTTCGGTGGCAATTTTTGCTTGTCCTTCCGTTACATGGTGGTCGCCAATACCAAGCCGACTACCGGGAAGATGAGGTATTGAGCCATAAGCTTTTTGACCAAGAGGTTTTATATTTACCATAATCGTTTCATTTCTACGCCCCTGCCGTTGCCTTGAGTATTGGCAGAAACCAGGCTAAAGGTCTTAATCCAAAGTTCAGATTTTAAATTTAGTCTTGAGTTACTTTTTGGGTGAGAGGTTCACTATTTTACTGCCTGGTATTAAAGCACAATCTAAAGAGAGAAACAACCTGTTCCGATTTTTCGGGAGCCTGTCCCGTATTTCAATCGGGAGGCTGTTATCGTTCCTTTGGCAAGTAAATAAAAGCTACGGCACTGCAACGTTCCCATTTAATCAATAAAAATTAAATTTGGGTAATAAAACCATCATCATGTCTGAAGACTTAATAACCAGAATATCCATTGATCCGGAAGTATGCCACGGCAAACCTACCATTGGTGATTTGCGTTATCCGGTCGACTCCGTTCTTGAATACCTTGCAGCAGGAGATTCTATAGAAGATATTTTAAAGGAGTTTACAGACCTCGTTCATGAGGATATTCTTGCCTGCTTCGCCTACGCATCTGCTTCCATGAAATTGAAGGACATTCAAGTTCCCGCTGCATGACTATCTTGCCAGCTATCTTTCTGGGCCTGTTATCATAAACTTTGCTGTAACTTTAAGTTAATGAACTGGCACGAACACATAGTATCAAACAATGAGGTGTTGTTGGGCAAATCAACTATAAAAGGCACCCGCTTGGCCGTTGATCATATCGTTTCTCTTTTTGCCCAGGGATGGTCAGAAAAACAAGTGTTAGATAATTATCCACGCCTTTCGCAAAACGATCTGAAAGCGGTTTTCACTTACCTCTACGAATGTATGCAAGACGGCATGTTTGTCGGCTCAATAAAAAGGTCTGCCTAATGAAGCTGCTTGCCAATGAAAATTTTCCCAAGGCAAGTGTTTTGCTGCTTCGAAGTCTAGGCTACAATATTACTTCAATAGGAGAAGAAAATCACAGCGTAAGCGAACAGTCGGTAATGGAAATTGCAGAAACAGAACAACGAACCATTCTCACGTTCGCCAGAGACTATGGTGAGCTAATCTACAAACACAATTACAAACCTTCACAAGGCGGATGAAATACTGCTGGAAGAGTTATTATCAGAAGCAAAAAGCAGGACAAATACAAGTAACCTATACGAAGCCGAAGGCCTTTCGAAAGATGATTATGATGAACTCATTTCTGTGGTAAATGAACCTCCTGAAAAAGATACCGTCTCTTACAATGAACTAACATCTTCGCTAAGCAGATGGTTTACAAAATAATATTCAAGAAGCGTTTTCGAAAAAGGTTTGAAAAGCTCCTCACTTTTGTAGAAGAGGAATTTGGTTTTTTTACAGATGAGAAAAGAAACTGTTGATGAAGAACACCTAACGCTTCCGCCTTTGCAGTTGTTCCTCACCGGCAAAATACAGATGAGAAAAAAACCTGTTGATGAAGAACACACAACATTGGCACATAGAACAAAAAGTAGTTTGAAAAAATGCTGAATAATTGTTTACCGCGCAAGTGAATACCGATAGCTATCGGTACAACGATGTTTATTGCTTATTCAATTGCCCATCCCCAAAAAGAAAAACAAATATTGTCAACCAGGTAAATAGTATCTAAAGTCTGGTTGTTTTACAATACGCCTGATGATGATAGTGTGGGCTCCGGTAATACAGTTTTTCCTCATCCCAATTACACCACATCCATATTACAAATAAGGCACTCATAAAAGAGTGCCTTATTTGTATTTATACTGAAGGGATAGCTATTTTACTACAATCAGTTTTTGATTATACAACATTCCACCGGTAACTATTTGTACGAAATAATTACCTGGTCTAACGTTGCTAATATCGTTAAACCTTATAACGTTTAAACCACTTACAACCCTGTTTTTTTGGGTGGCTACAAGCTTGCCCATACCATCTACAATTCTTACATCTGCATCGCCTTCCCTTAGTGCATTTACGTTTAATAAAAAGTATTTACTGGCCGGGTTTGGAAACAATGAAACTGAGTTAACCAAAGGCTTGGTGTCAACAAGCGCGGTGCGGTCGGCCATTGGTACCGGAAGCGAAATGCATATGTCATCTATGGCATTATAGAACGATCCCTTTTTAGAATTACGGATTGAAAATTCCACCGAAGTAACTCCTGCCGGAACGGTATAGGAACCGCAAAGGCGCGACCAGTCTGAAGTAACTTTTCCTGATGCTAATAGTTTTCCGTTTGCATATAATCCCGGCAGGTTGTTCGGGTCATCGCTCTGGCCTTTTAGCAGTGCTACCGAAGCGCAAAAATTATAAATTTCATTTGGTTTCACCATTAAGGTGGCATACCATACCCTGTCGGTATTTTTTTTGCTGGTATAAGCAGCAAGGAAGTAATCGCCCGTTTGCGGATGAACATTTAAAAAGCCACTATTGCTCAGCTGGCTCGTAGATTGAATAACCTGGTAAGAACCGGCCAGGTTTAATCCGTTGGATAAGTCCGAAAATTGATTGGTGCCGGTAATGTTTTCAAAGCCTTCGTTAATAACTGAATTGCGGCAAATGATAACAGCCGGAGTACTTTTTAAACAAACAAGACTATTATTGGCAGGAGGCGTAAGAAATGCATTCAGGTACATCCTGATACCATTTAATACAACCAAATCGGTAACATTATCAAATTTATGGTTGCCCAGGTAGTATAGCATTCCACCCTGTCCCCACGAAACGAATTTAGCGGCAGAGGCGCCAATATTTTGGTTAGAACCAGATCCCATTACGTGATCATGATCATTATTTTGAAGGCTTCCGCTGAACGTCCAGTTTTGTAAACTTCCCCCTTTGGCAATGTCAATCGGTCCGTGAAATTGTGAATAGCTTAAATCAGGATTTGGATATACCAGTGTAGAGAGAGGAGACGTGAATTTATTTTCGGTTAAAGGATTGATTCCTCCCGTGGAAAGAAATTTAGCAGCATTTTCGTAAGTCCGTACTGCCGCGCATTCAGCCAAAACATTTCCTCCGGCCTGTAAAAACAGCCTTACATGGTCGGTAACTGGTTTGGCTACCGATATTAGCTCTTCTTTCCAATGCGCTTCCGAAGCGAAAGTATAACAGTTAACAAGCAGGTCGCTGGCAATGGCCTGGCTCCAGTTAGTTGCTGACGTTTTCAAACTATTCATGCCAAAGGTTATACCTGCATCCAACATATAGTCCCTATGTATATCCCAGTTTCCACCATTGTTAAGCAAAGCGGCTTTTGGTTTAAATCCGGCAAGGTCATATTGTTGATTAACCATTACCGCGGCATTTGTTTTGTAAACTTTTACTTTGTCGTTAACAGTGGTAATGGTACTGTTAAAACCATCTATCAGTGCAGTTACACCTTCAACATCATCGGCGCTTATTACAAACGGCCCCGACCTGAAATCATGATAAGTGGCAGTGCCAGCTGTTGGTTTTAATTTGGTGGCATTTACACTAAAATCTACGCCGTCTTTGGCTTTGCCGGCCTTGATCACCCATTTTATTTTTACATCATTGTTTAAAAGATGAACGATTAATCCATAGGACTTAAGGTTAAATATGTTTTTACTATTCGCCTGATTAACATTATCCATGGCAATTACAATACTGCCCGATGGTAGTTCTATTAAATTAACCGGTGAGCCCGGAAGATCCTGGGCGGATGATTTTTTGATTGGCGACAAAACTGAAAGAAGAAATAATATACATGAAACATATCTTACATATTTCATTAGTGTATTTCGCTTATGCTTTCTTCCAACTATGGGAATATCTTTGAAGAGAGCCCATTGGGCGATAGTTAATAAACTGGTTATCGGTTTCATGATATTGGATTTTTAAAAATAATTACTACTCAAGGCTACGGTTAATAGCACATCGAAAAAAGCAAAACAATGCTAAGTGAAGTTTGGATAGGTGGGGACTAAGTGATCAAGCCTAAAAGGATAAAAATCTTACCCGGGGCGTAATCAAACAGAGACCGGGAAACATTTGAATAGGTTGCAGGGAGAATATATTTTTTTTCGATTAAAAAAGATTTATGCCGGGCGATCTTTCTTTTTAGCTGTTCCATTTGCTGGTGTTCTTCACCGTTTTTTCTGGATGTTCCGCACTTAAATGAAAGAATTGTAGTTGTTCTGGCGTTTCCCGTGCTTCCTGGATGTTTCGATCTTAAATAAAAGCATTGTTGTTGTTTCAGTTTTTTCCAATCGATGACCTCGAAGGCATGAAAAATGGTGCATCCGACTTCCTGCCTTTGCAAGAGGCACAAACTCCCAAAGCAGATTGCCTACCCTAATCGAGTTCGGCACAAGCTGTTTGTCGCAAAGACTAGTTATTCCTTCACTTGTGAAGCAAAGATCCGGTAATACCAATGCTTTCATTATTCCACATCTTAACACTCCAATTATGTAAAACAACAATCGTGGATCGGTTATTGACATACCGGTGAATGTCCAGCCTTAACACTTACATATTTACTAAATCAGTAAAATATCACCAAACCTGGCAGTTCTGAAATTTACAATACTCCAGCGTCTCTAATATTGTTGATAACAAAATATATAGGTTCAATGATTTTCATTGAACCTATATAGGGATACGTGTACAAATATTTTTTATCATTAAAAACCAATACCAATTATGAAGTCGAAGCAGTTATTATTACCGATCCTGCCTTTACTATTTGCAGTATTTATGGGTGGTTGCAAAAAAGATGCTTCTGTAGTGGAAGAATCCACGCAAACACAGACATTAAGTTCAAGTTCGAAACAGGAAAAATTAAGAAATGTAGAACTGGGCCTGGCAGGCGAATTTGTTATCCTGTCTAAATCGGGTATTACAAATGTGTATAAATCTACCGTTACCGGCGATATTGGCACAAGCCCCATAACCGGTGCTGCCATTGATTTAACCTGTGCAGAAGTATCAGGAGCCATTTACTCCGTAGATGCTGCCGGGCCATTACCCTGCACACTCACCAATGCCACAAGGCTAACCACTTCGGTTAGTAACATGCAAACTGCCTACACAGATGCAGCAGGTCGTTCCAATCCCGATTTTGTAAATTTGGGTGCTGGCGATATTGGTGGCAAAACCCTTACAGCGGGCCTTTATAACTGGACGACTGCCCTTATCATCCCAACGGATATTACCATTGCCGGTGGTCCGGATGATATTTGGATATTTCAGGTGGCAGGCACCCTTAACATGGCTTCTGCTGTTAATATCACCCTTGCCGGTGGTGCACAGGCAAAAAACATTTTCTGGCAAACGGCCGGAGCTGTTACCCTGGGTACAACCAGTCATTTTGAAGGAACAATTTTAAGTGCAACAGGCATTAATATGCAAACCGGCGCATCTATCAATGGAAGGTTGCTGGCACAAACTGCGGTTACACTTCAAATGAATGCAGTAACGAAGCCATATTAAATGGTTGGTTTCAAAACAAATAATCTTTCGCGGAGGTTGGCATATGCCAGCCTCTTTTTTTCCACTTTTGGCATGATCGTCCAAATGAAAAAAGCTGAAAATCACTTCAATTGATCCACGTTGCCGCCTGCCCGGTTTTCCTAAATGTTCCGTTTTACCCGAAGACCTTTGACGGGAAGCAAATAGCAGAATACATACAACCAGTCCCAATGAAGCCGAAGGGCTATCCCGGAAAGATTACGACGATCTCATTACTGTAGTGAATGAACCTCCCGAAAAAGATACCATATCTTATGAAGAACTTAAATCTTCGCTCAACAGATCGTTAACTAAATAATATTCAAGAAACATTCAATCCCATTATTGAAAAGAAAAAAAATGTTTTGCAATTTTATGCAGTAATGGTATCATAAACTTTGCTGTAACTTTAGGTTTATGAACTGGCATGAACACATAGTATCAAACAATGAAGTGTTGTTGGGAAAACCCACGATAATGGGTACGCGCATTGCTGTTGATCACATCGTTTCTCTTTTTGCCCAGGGATGGTCCGAACAAAACATATTAGATAATTATCCACGCCTTGCCCAAAACGATCTGAAAGCGGTTTTCGCTTACCTCTACGAATGTATGCAAGACGGCATGCTTGTCGGCTCATTTAAAAGGTCTGCATAGTGAAGCTGCTGGCCAATGAAAATTTTCTAAAAAACAAGCGTTTTACTGCTGCGAAGTTTAGGCTACGATGTTACTTCCATAGGAGAAGACAATCCCAACATGAGTGATCGGTCAGTAATGCAAATTGCAGAGACAGAACAACGTACCCTTTTTACGTTCGACAGAGACTATGGTAAATTAATTTATAAGTTTAATTACAAGCCTTTTAAGGGCGTAATTTATTTACTGCTCGAAAAGTACCATCCCGAAGATCCTGCAATGCATGTACATCAATTATTATCCGTGCTCAAAATTGAAACCGAAAGAAGCCTGACAGTTTATGATGGAATTAATGTTAGACAAAGAAAATACTAACCCTCTATGAAATTTATATTTGCTTCCATCGTGCTCCTTTCCATTTTCTCATGCCAGGATGTTATTTTAAAGGATGCAAAAATAGAAGCCAACCAAACCACAGAACCATTTCGGGAGCCCCCACCTCCCCCGCTACCAATTAAACCTGACTTTTTACAAGGCGCCTGGACAGATGGCTCAACCGGGAACGCCACATTCGCTTTTACCAAGGGAGGTATTCAATATGTTGACAATCTAAAAACCTACTCATATTCACTAACCGGCGATAGCATTCAAATTCAATTCGAAGATTACAACTACAAAGCCCGGATTAACTTGCAAAATGATACGCTCACTATGAGCGATGCGGATGGTGAAGCACGGTTTTGGCGGTATGTCAGGTAACATTTCCAAATAAGCGATGACAGGTAAAATGTAACTTTCACAGAAGCTTTCCTTACCGGCCAGCGTTTTCACCTGAACTTATGAATTGTCGAAACCGGCCAGTATTCCTTGCCAGTGCAACTGTGGCGGCATAATTTTTACATCCTTTTAGGTATTCTTTTGGCATTGCTTCATCAAACCCTCTATTAATGACCAATACTCCCTCAACCAATAAGATCGTAAAATCTATAGCCAAAGTCGGCTACATTACTAAAGGCATCCTTTATTGCCTGATTGGATTCCTGGCTTTCATGGCGGCCTTTAATCTGGGCGGACAATCGTCTCAAAACAACACCGATAAAGAAGGCGTATTTCAGTTAATTAAGCATCAAATTGGCGGGCAAATACTGTTAGGCGGGGTGGCCCTTGGCCTGATTTGCTATGGCATTTGGAGAATGATACAGGCTTTCGCAGATACGGAAGAAAAGGGGAACAAGGCAAAAGGAATATTAATAAGAGCAAAATTTTTTTTGAGCGCCTTGGTTTACAGCTCGGTGGCATGGCTTGCCATAAAAATTTTAACAGGAAATGGCGGAAGTTCCGGAGACAGCAACAAACAAAATTTAATTCAATCGTTATTATCAAAGCCTTTTGGACAGTGGATGGTAGGTATTGTGGCGGCAATCATAGCGGGCATTGGTATTTACCAGACCTATTACGGCCTTTCGGAAAAATTTAAAAACCACGTTGATAAAAGCGTATCAGGAAACTACAAAAATCTGGTATTAACCACTGGCAAAGTCGGATTCGTTGCCAGGGGATGCGTTTGGTTGCTTATAGGAATTTTGTTTGCCCGCGCTGCCATCCTGTCCAGTTCGTCTGAAGCGGGAAATACTGCAAAAGCATTTGAATTTCTTAGTGAAGTTTCGTATGGATCGTACCTGGTAGCAATAGTAGGTTTGGGTCTAATCTTTTATGGTGCTTTTAATTTTGTAAGGGCACGTTATGAGAATTTTTCCGTTGAATAGTAAGAACAATTCTTTCTGCGTCTGGCGACACAAAAGTGTATGCCATTTGGCATATGTGAGCAACTTGATTTTTTGCCCTGGGGCGAACGATACCTTCAAAGAAAACAGTCATTAAACATGCTGCTACAAAATCGCTCCCTGCTTCAAACTGCT
This sequence comes from Chitinophagales bacterium, assembly GCA_038204535.1. GTDB lineage: Bacteria > Bacteroidota > Bacteroidia > Chitinophagales > Chitinophagaceae > Segetibacter. The sequence goes on from JBBRCW010000094.1 coordinate 17,961, forward strand.
AATAATGCCCCCTGATTTTTGATTTGATTTTTGCGTTGTACAAGGCAGCTAATTGCTGGTGTGTTTCTGTTGGCAGCGGCGGCAGTTCCGACGAGGCAACATTGCTTTGCACCTGTGTTATTTTGGTAGCCCCGGGTATCACCGTCGTCACTTCTTTGTGATCCAGTATCCACCGCAACGCCCATTGGGCGGTCTTGTCGTCGGGCAATATTCCGGCAATCTCTGATGCTAATTCAACGCCTTCGTTAAAAGGTATTCCCGAAAATGTTTCACCTGCGTTAAAGGCGTCGCCGTTGGCATTATAGTTTCTGTGATCGGTTTTATTAAAAGTGGTATTCGCGTTGAATTTGCCGGACAATAAACCACTTGCCAACGGAACCCTTACTATAATAGCTACTCCTTTTTCGCTGGCTTTCGCGAATATCTCTTTGGCCACATGCTGCCTGAATAAATTAAAGATGACCTGCAGCGATGCAATGCCTTCCTGCTCCAGGCACAGCAAAGCCTCCTCACTTGTTTCAACGCTTACTCCCCAATGTTGAATAAGGTTTTCTGATTGTAAACGCCGTAGATGATTGAACACCTCCCCCTTCCTCAATTCGTCGGTGGGTATGCAGTGCAACTGTTCCAAAAAAAGCTGGCTTATCCCCAGGTTTTGCAATGATTGCTCCACCTGCCGCTTCATGAAGTCGTAGGTAAAATTTTGCGGCCAGCCATTTCCTTCATCGCCTCTTCTGCCCAGCTTTGTGGCAACAAAAACTGGCTTATCAACCGTCTTCAAAAATTTTCCGATGATCTTTTCGCTCATGCCCGCACCATACACGTCGGCTGTGTCAATAAAATTTCCCCCGGCATTTACATATTCCTGCAATATTGCCAGTGCGTCTTCTTCATTCAATACTCCCCAGTCGGCGTTACCCAATTGCCAGGTTCCAAGGCCTACTTCAGATACATTGTTTCCTTTAAAAGAACGATAGTTCATAGCTTATTTTTTTCGATGTTATACTTTTTAAAATGATGCGGGATGCAATTTATCTAAAAAACCTTCCTTTCCCTGGTAAATTCTAATAACCAGCAACCAATTTATTTTTCCTGCATTCAACATTTACCTGTTTCCATTTTAATCATTCAAATCTTCATTCATTATTCGTTATTCACTATTCACCACTCACAACTCACCACTCACTATTCATTATTTACTATTCACTGTTCACAATTCACTGTTCACTGTTCATTTTTAAGAGAAAGCATCTTACACTCCTCCGGAGCGTTAACGGCTTTTGGGTAAAATTACCTACCCATGTTTTGCTCCGCCGGAGCAAGAAGAAGATTTTTCATTAATTAAATGAACAGGTTTCAGAATACCATGATTTTCACAAAATGTTATCCAGGGGATGCTGAAATAAATTCAGCATGACGGCCCTCACTTCATTATTCACTATTCACTACAGACCACTCACTACTCACCACTCACTGTTCACTGTTCATTTTTAAGAGAAAGCATCTTACACTCCTCCGGAGCGTTAACGGCTTTTGGGTAAAATTACCTACC
>JBBRCW010000095.1:0-19488 GCA_038204535.1 Chitinophagales bacterium
GATCAAGGCAACAGGGGAACCCCGTATACCGCCCTGCTAAAACAGGGCAGGCGGCCTGCAAAGGAAGCTGATGGAAGGGCGCGGAGTAAGAACGGGCAAAAAGCGAACGGGTAGCTGTAATGGCTGCTATAGGGGTTGAAACATACCCCACGGTGAAAACCGGCTGACGTGCCTATAGTCTGTTTAGCGTAAGTAAAATTGAAGAACTTTAAATTTGGATGGCAAGCAAATGATTACAACGCTCAAAAAGCCGGAAACGGTAAATAAAATCTTGTGAATGCGGCCCTCAGGTCGGCGCACAAATGGGATACCATTCAATGGGATCATCATCGCACGATCGTTAAAAAGCTTCAGTTGAGAATTGCGAAGGCAACACATGCATATGTGAAACCCGCCACCAATATAAACCGCGGCTTAAAACGGGCTTGAGCCGGATGATGGGAAACTATCATGTCCGGTTCTTTGCGGGCGAAAGAGCAGCAATGCTCTTAGCTACCCGGTAGCTTGAAACAACTCCATACTTCGGTTCCTGCAAATCCACTACTGGCTCAACCTATGTACCTTGCAGGCTATATTGAAAGATTGGGTACAGGTACAGCAGACATGCTTCGTATTGCTGCACAAGCCGGCTTAAAAGCCCCCGAATTTATTCAGGAGGAGGAATTTAAAATAATAGTGTACCGGCCTACCTACCGTACAAGTACCGACCAACCTACCGACTAACCTACCGACCAGGCTAATGAACTGGTTAAACGCCTGATTTTTGTTGCTGAACACATAAATTCAAGGCAGCAACTCATGGACTTGCTCGGGTTAAAACATATACCGTCTTTCCGGGAAAATTACCTTATAGCCTCATTATCACATGGTTATATTGAGCTTACTATTCCTGAAACACCCAATCATCCTAACCAGCTCTATAAATTAACTGAAAAAGACCTGTCATTAAAAATGGGTTTATTGGCCTCCACTGCCCCTTTTGCCCCAGGTGATACCGTGCATGATACCATGCATGATACCATGCAAGTTACCATGCAAGTTGCCCAACTGGTATCCGTAATTGAGGGTGCCATGACAAGGGATGAACTACAGGAAAAACTGAATATCAACAACCGCGTCTATTTCAGAAAGGCCTATATCAATAAAGCATTGAAAAAAGAATTCATTTCAATGACTATTCCCGATAAACCAAAAAGTAAAAACCAACAAAACCGCCTTAACGAAAAAGGAACGGCTTTACAAAAACAAACCGAAGACAGAGGCGAACTTACAACAAGGAGTTTAGCAAAATACAGGCGGATGTTAGCCGTATATCAACTAATAGATTTTCAATTTGCCTGCATATCCAACTGAACATTAAAAATGTAGCGGGGTGCAAATCATCTTCTTTTAGCTATCAATTTAGTTTCAGTCGCCAGGTCTTGTCAGAATACTTTTTCCGGTACTTAACCATGCCCTGAATGTTGTATTCCTATTGGCACATTCAGTTTTCATTTTGTATTTTGGTGTTGTTATGGCCAACGATATACAAATTGTACTCAGTTATGCTTTGCAAGATGCACCACTTGCCAAACAACTGACCGAACAGTTACTCCAAAAAAACATAGAAGTAATAAGTGGGTTGCAAAAATTGAAAATTGAACCGGGCGAGGATTTGTCTGCAATGCAGGTGGCGCTGCTGGTGATTGTATCCGAAGCCGCCGCTACCGACAAAAACTTATTAGCCGATATACAAATGGCAAAAGAAAATCATTGGAAAATTATTCCGGTGCAAGTGAAGACCAGTGCGTTGCCAGAAATTATTAGAAACATATTGCCATTCGATTTTGACATACTGATCACTGGCCAACTGACGCATTTTTTACAGGCCATCGGCATCTATCATTTGTTTAACATACAGGCGCCGGCACCAGCGGCATCCGCAAGGCCGATCATCCTTTCTGCCCCCTCAAATGCCAAAAAGAACCTGTTCAAAAATATCATAGACGCAGTCAATCCATTTAAATTTATAAGAGGCTCAAAGGCCGATGACAAAGAAGTCTTTGAACATACGTCGGGCGCAGTACCTTCCGATGCCAAAGAAAGTGCTGCTTCACGTGGCGGTTTTGATTTAAACCCGCAGCAACCTATAACGTATGAATTATCCCCCGCTCCCGAGTCGCCTGCGGCTCCATCACCGGCAGTCATCGCCCCTGGCGACAATAAAGGAAAAGTATTGTACGACATACCAGATAAAATGATCGTGCATAAACCGCAAAAATGTTTGGTTCGTCTTGGCAGGAATGAAGCAATCGTAAGAGACGATGATACTTTTAGCCCTTCGGTAAAAATAGATGCGGTGCCCATTTACAAAGTAATGGCGGTTGACCTGGTTGATATTTCAGAACCTCCAAAGTTTTCCATAAAATGTATATCGACCCCCGACCAGATAGTAGACGACGACACTTACTCCGAATGGATATTTATGGTGACACCGCTAAGCAGCGGCACCATTACCCTGTTTGTAAAAGTATCGGTGGTTAAAATAATTGACGGCAAAGAACGAAGAAAGGAGTTGTTATTTGAAAAGCCCGTCGATATAACCGCCTCGGAATCCGCTACCAGTAACCCTTTGATACAACCTTTGGTGGGAGGTGGAATAAGCAGCGACCCGCAGCCATTGAAAGACCTGCTAAAAGAAAAAGACATGAAAGAAATGGATCCGCCGGTGGTGTTTATTTCGTACGCTCATAGCGACAAACAATACTTTGATGTTTTTTTACAATACCTGCAAAGCCAAAGCGGCTGGAAGATCTGGACCGACCGGAAACTAGAAATAGGCGCTGATTGGTATGAAAGTATTCAGCAATCCATAAAAGACAGCGACCTGGCGGTCTTGCTTATCAGCGGTAATTTTATTAGTTCGGCTTTTATAAAGGAGAACGAATTTGCAAAGTTTAGCGATTTGAATATGCAAAAACCGGGTTTCAATTTTGTACCTGTTTTACTGCGCGATGTGGATTTTACCCGCTGGCAGCAATTAGCAAAAATGCAATTGTTTGTTGCCTATGGCGACGAATATGGCGTTCCCGAAAAAAGAGGCCAGATGATCTCTTTTGCAAAACTTTGCCGGTTCGATAATAATAACCAGCCCATACCCAACGATAACCTTGATACCTATTTTAAGAACCTGGTAAAAAAGGCTGAAACCGAATGGTTGAAGTCAAAAACAAGCAATTGAGAAATATTCAAATTCCGTTACTGGTGTAATTGCTCACCCATTACAAAAGTTCCGCTTCCTTTTGGTTGCTCGTAATAAATATATTCGTGCATAGGCGGAAAAAATCCGACGGGAATTTCGTTCGAGGCATTGGCGATGTGGCGCTATTCTGAGTTCCGTCCGCTCGGTGCCGCTGCTTATTAAAGATACAAAAGCTTAGTGTTTATCCCGTTGCCCGGCGTTATGCGTCTGCCGAAACCGAAGCTGATTAGCAAACTCAAAGTTGACAATATGTTTGTCACCCCGCCATATTGCCAATGCAATGTTGTAGTGCTGCTCTCTCTAGAAAGTTGTTCAATCGCAAGTCTTGCTTTCATTGTAAGATTGCTTGCAAATACTTTATCTTATTTATAACTGATAAGTTCTCCTACAAGTTCAAATACCCTTGTTGTCGATTCTTCTTTTGAAGGATTGTGATGACCCCAATCGTTGTAGTTGCGTTCTGCTCTTGCAATTGCCAATTCAACTCTTTCTATTTTAGTTTTTTCGTCAATAGCCATAAGTAAATCGAAAAATTCTTCTGTCACAATTTTATCTCCAGTTCCATCATATTTTGCGCCCATCTTATTAATGTAAAAGTTGATTTTTGTTTCATAATCGTCTCTGTTCATTGCTCCACCTTGATGGTCTTCAAAATGAAGTAGAAGCCAATATTCAAATGCCTGGTTTGAATAGGCAACGCCAAAACCATTTGCAGTCGCCAGTTTAACCGCTAAATTGAAGTTTTGAGCTTGCTTTGGATTATCCGGCTTTGGGTCAGCATCGAATACACACCAAACTTTTTCGTAATTTCCTTTCTTGCTCAAAGCTATTGCTTGCTTAACTAATGAAACAGTGTTAAATCCCTTTCCAACTGTTCTAATGGTTGCCGTTGATAATTTGAATTGATTAAAATAACTTGGTTCTGTATTCTTACCTTCACACACTACCAGAACAGTTGGTTTCTCTTTCTTTTTTGGCTTGCCTCTATCTAAAATAGGTTCTGCTCGTCTCGTTTTCTTAGCAGCATTTCTTAACGCAAGATGTCTTTCTTTTGCTTCAATTTGAACTGCCTCTTTATTTTTCATTCTCATTGTTCGGCAGCTTTTTAAAATTAAATAGATTTTCGAATGCATTTAAGTATGGGATAGCTCCATACTTACCAGCAATATAATTTTCTTCAAATTTTTCATTTTTCCTAACAGCAAAATCGGCAAGAGAAAACAGTTTTGAAACTCCAATTCTATCTTTTTCTATAAACCAAATTTGGTCTCTACGGAATAAACCAGAATTTAATAAGTTAGTGTCGTGTGTATTAAAAATTAATTGCGCGTTGTTTGGATTGTGATCTATAGAATTAAACATTGACACTAACTTGCAAACAAGGTTTGGGTGAAGTTTTGAGTCAAGTTCGTCAACCACTAAAACATAACCGTTTTCAAGTGAATCTAAAACCGGACCAGTCAAAGCAAAAAATTTCTTTGTTCCGGATGACTCTTCTTGGTCCAAGGAAAATTCTATGTCACCAACATACATTTTATTTTCATTATATTTCTTATGAGATGTAAGAACATCTGAAATAAATTCTGCTCCATCATCTTTTACCTTTTTCGAAATCATGTCTTTAATTTCCTGAGGCATTCCCTTTGGGAGTTTCGATACATCAAGAATTTCAAGTGAAATGTCTTGAATGTCAAGGTCAGCGACCTTTAATAACTCAAGTATTTTGGCTTTATGCTTTGGGTCTTTTGTTCGGCTCATGGTAAATCCCTGGTATCCGCTTTCATTTAAACCAGAGATAGTTTTAAATCCTTTAAACCACTCAAGAACATTACCTGAAATTTTATCATTAAATTGAGCTGCCTTTGAAAGCATTAGTTCATTATCACGAATCACATCCTCTTTAACCAAAAAGCCTCCTTTGCTGAAGTTTCTGTTATGAATTTCAAACTTTTGTTTCTCACGATAAAAAATTTCTATTTCTTTAGTCTTTGGACGATGATAGAGCCACTCTGAAAGAACTTTCTCATTATTAACTTCAAAGCCATATCTAAACATTTCATTCTTGTAAAGGAAAATCACCTCAAATTCACTTGAATCTTTTTCTGAATCAGTTTGAAGTCTAAATGGCTCCACTTCAATTGGATCACCTTTTTGGCTGTCTTTTGAAGAACGGATAACAAACTGTTTCATGAATATTAATCCGTCAATAAGTTTGCTTTTGCCGCTAGCGTTGGCTCCAAAAATTATTGAGCTTTTCAGCAGTCGTAAATTGAAGTCATTCTGTTGAGTGACATTCTCATTTTCTCTTGTAGTCTTGTCATAGTTCGATGCCACCATGTTTAAGACTGTCTTTTCTTTGAAAGTCTTAAAATTGCGTATTGAGAATTGTATTAGCATAATAAATGTCGCTTTTGAATGTAGCTCGCAAATTTAGCATCTATTTCGCCAAAAATGCAAAATAAAAACCCTTTTTGAAATATATTTATCATTAAAGACGTTTATCTTGCGCAAGAAAATGATAGGACAGAAATATTAGCTTGTGAGAAATTCCACTTTTATTGTATGAAGGTTGGTAACTGTCGCTATATTCCCGTTTTTCAGTTGAAAGAAGAGCACTGCGGCTATGGGGCATTACAGCCAACACCCGCATGTATGTCGTCGCCTGTTGGAGGCTGTTCGTGCCTGTACTTTGTTTTATCAATGTCAACCTTGCGGGTTTGGCCATCAAGCGGCCCGCCCACAAACACTGCCATTTTTGTTTGCTTTTCCATAAACAACTGATTTTTAATAAAACATAACTAAAATGCCCAAAAATTACGCCGGCATTTTTAGGCCTGCAATGCGGTTTCTTTCCAAACCGCACCCGAACTATTATTGTATTTTGTAAGATACAAAACAGACACCAGGCTTAACAGCAACAGCATACCCACTAATTGATGCAACTGGGCCATCCATTCAAAAACGCCAAATGTGCCGACAGCCATAGTTGTACTGGTAATTACCGCCAAAATACCAAGGCATACCTGTAGCATTACAAAAATGAGGGTCCAGTTTCTTGCCCGGTTAAATGCAACGGAATAAGTTACATTTCGGCTTTTAAACCACCATATTACAATCAATGCGGTTAAAATATATGCCAGCGTGCGATGTATAAAATGGATGGTGATCTTATTATGAAAAATGTCGTGCATAAAAGTTCCCGAACTTAATAACGTGTCAGGCACCATCGCGCCATTAATGTCGGGCCAGGTGGGTGCGACGTTTGCGGCTTTCAAACCTGCTATAAATGCACCATAGGTAAGCTGTATAACCAGGACAGCGGTAATCATTAATGCGCCATTTTTTATAGCGGGCTGAACAACTCTGCTTTTTTCATTCACCTTTAAACTTAAACCAAAGATGAGCGCATAGCTTATTAACACCATGGCCGAAATAAAATGCGCTGCCAGCCTGAAATGGCTTACATAAAGATCGTTATCGTTTAAGCCGCTTTTTACCATTATCCAGCCAACTGCCCCCTGTAGCGCTCCGAGTATAAAAAGAATTACCAGCGGCGCTACCATCCCTTTCTTAAAATATCCCCTTACTAAAAAATAAATAAACGGAATTAAAAATACTACGCCTATCAGCCTGGCCCACAGCCGGTGAAACCATTCCCAAAAGAAAATAAACTGAAAATCGCCCAGCGTAAAATGCTGGTTTAAATATTTAAACTGTGCAATTTGCTGATACCGTTCAAATGTTTGCTGCCATTCGGTTTGGTTAAGGGGCGGCAATGCACCCATAATAGGTTTCCATTCAGTTATAGAAAGGCCCGAACCGGTTAAACGTGTAATACCACCTAATAACACTTGTACGATCAGCATGCCAACGCCTAAAAATATCCAGTTGGCTACTATACGGGTAGATTTATTTTGAAGCATATGCAATTAACAATAGCGCAGCGGTATTGTTTCTGCCGTGCACTTATTTGCCGGCAAAAATAATTGTTAAACAACCTTAATAACTTTTTGATAAAAGTTTACCAGTTCTTTTAAGTTTTTGCTATGTAAGTCTCACATTTGCCTTACATGCTGCTACCTTTTTATCAAAAGACATTTAGAGAAGCCGGCTGCGACGAGGCTGGGCGTGGTTGTTTTGCGGGGCCCGTTTTTGCCGCAGCCGTCATCCTGCCAAAAGATTTTTGCCATCCCCTGCTAAACGACAGCAAACAAATAAATGAGGCGACACGAGACTTGCTGCGGCCTATCATTGAAAATGAAGCCGTCAGCTTTGGGGTAGCCATGGTTTGCAACGAAGAAATTGACCGCATCAATATTTTAAAAGCATCGTTTAAGGCCATGCACCTCGCCTTGGATATGCTGAGAAAATCGCCCAAATACCTGATAATTGATGGCAACCGTTTTGCTTCTTATCGCGCCGTTAAACACAAATGCATTATTAAAGGTGATGGCTTGTATTCGAGCATAGCGGCGGCAAGTGTATTGGCTAAAACTTACCGCGATCAATATATGAGGAACCTGCATGCTGAGTTTCCGTTCTATAACTGGCAAACAAATAAAGGCTATGGAACCGAAGAACACCGGCTGGCAATTGAAACACACGGTTTATGCAAATACCACCGTATGAGTTTTAATATCAATCCTAAACAGATGGCATTAGAATTTGCAGGATAATATACTCTAACGCTCCGAACAACTAATTTTCCTCCGCCATTTCAAATGGCCCGGCACCCATTCGCAGAATTTCGTAGGGCTCTTTGGTGCAATCAATAACGGTACTGGGTTCCATGCCGCCATTGCCGCCATCAATCACTATATCCACCAGTTTTTTAAAGTTTTCATAGATCAATTCGGGGTCGGTATATTCTTCTACCATTTCGCCCGGCAACGATGCGCTTAACAATGGATGATCTAATTGCTGCACTATGGTATTGGCGATCTTATTAGCGGGAATACGCAAACCGATCGTATTTTTTTTGCTCTGTAAAATTTTGGGGACTTCTTTGCTGGCCGGTAAAATAAACGTGTAAGGGCCGGGAAGATAATTTCGCAGTAAACGATACAAGGGTGTCGATATGCTTTTGGTGTATTTGCTCAGGTCGCTCAGGTCGCAGCAAACAAAACTCAACATTGCTTTGGCAGAGTCAATATTTTTTATGCGGCAAATTCTTTCTATTGCTTTTGGTTTAAAAATATCGCAGCCTAAACCATAAATAGTGTCGGTGGGGTAAATTATTACACCGCCATCAAGCAGGCATTCAATAATGGTTTTTAATTGCCTTGGCTGCGGATCGGCTGGATGTAATGTTATAAGCATACCCAAATTTATGATTTGTTTTTACGACGATTTTTCCCTGGGTATATTAAAAGAAATTATTTTTTAACTGCAATTTCGAATTATACAACTCCGGATGTAACCGGCTTTACCCGCTGCTCCTGTGGTTTCATTTCCCATACCAGGGCACTTGCGCCTAAGATGGCCGCGTCTGCTTCTTCCAGTTCGCTGAATATCAGTTTCACTTTATTTTTAAAAATCGGCAGCAGGTTTTTTTCCATATAAAGACGTGTAGGCTTCATAAGTAAATCGCCAGCTTTTATTACACCACCAAATAATATAATTGCTTCAGGCGATGAAAACATAACGAAATTGGCCAGTGCTTCACCTAAGATTTGGCCGGTAAACCGGTAAACTTCCTTAGCGATCTTGTCGCTTTTGCTGGCGCATTCGTAAATGATCCTTGAGTTGAGTTCGCTCTTTTTATAATTACGTAAAAGACTTTCCTCTTTCGATTGATCAAGAAATTCCAGCGCAGTCAGCACAATGCCTGTGGCTGAGGCATACGATTCTAAAGAACCACGCAGTTTTGTGCCTTTGTGCAATCTGCCTCCGGGGCGTATGATGGTATGGCCCAGTTCGCCGGCAAAACCATCGGCACCGTAAATTAACTGGCCATTGGCAACAATGCCGCTTCCAACCCCGGTTCCTAAAGTGATCATAATAAAATCCTTCATTCCGCGTGCAGCCCCATAGGTCATTTCACCGACCGCCGCCGCGTTTGCATCGTTGGTTAAAGCACTGGGCTGGCCAAATTTTTCCGAAACAAGGTCGGCTAATGGTATAATACCTTTCCAGTGAAGGTTAGGGGCATATTCAATTGTACCATTGTAATAATTACCATTTGGGGCGCCAATTCCAATGCCTCTTATTAAGCCATCTTTTTCATGTTTTTCTATAACAGGATGCAGGGTTTGATAAAGCGCTTCAATAAAATCTTCTATTTCGGGATAGGCATCAGTCTTCAGATCTCCTTTCTCCAAAATGACACCCCGGTGATTTACTATGCCATATTTTGTGTTAGTGCCTCCAATGTCTATTCCTACCGCAAACTCGTTAGAACTATCCATACAATCGTTATTTTTAAAAAATCTAAATTAACTAATCTGATCTCCATAAGCAAGAATTCCCCAAATAAGTGCAACTCCAAAACCTATAAGTATCAGGCCACTGACCCTGTTTATGATATGAATATTATGAGGCGTTAGTTTTGACCGGATACGCCCGGCAAGCATCACCTTTGCAAAATCAAGCGCTGCCACCAAAACCAGGCAGGTTAAGAAAACAACAAACCGGTATTGATAAGATTGGGTAAGTAGTGAGGTAGAAGTTAACAGCCAAAAACCAATAACGCCTGGGTTTAACGTGTTCATAAAATAACCCGCTAAAAATATTTTTACATAATCCCGCCGCCGCATTAAAATTATTTGGGCACCCTCTTCGTTCACCTTTATTCGCTTAAAAAAGGTAACATATACCCCCAACGCAATCAGTAGGGTGCTTCCCCCTATACCAATGGCAATCTTATATTGTAAAAGTCCTTCAAAAAAAAGCGTGAAAAGATTACTGATGATGACCAGGCTGATATCGCTGGCAGATACCCCGGCAATAAAAGAAAAGCCGCCTTTGTGCCCGTTATTAATACTTTGTTTAAGGATTGAAAAAATGACCGGCCCTACCGAAATGCTCAGCATAATGCCCAAAGCCAATCCTTTCAATATCGCAGCGATCATCAATATTTTTTAAGTAAGTATCTACTAATTTTCGTTTCCGAAAAATAAGCCTTTCAGAGGGTAAATAATTGTTCACCTTAGTAGAAAGTAAAGCGCGACACTTTTAAACCTCATTACCTCCTATGTGCCTGCCCCGCCGAATGGCGCGGGGTGCAACCTACCACATAGGCACAATAGAGAAGCATAGGTTTCACATAGACTTATTAAAATACCTTGTTGAAGAAGGCGGTAGCACAATTGAAAATAAATTTGCGCCTTAGCGCCTAAAGGAAAAACCCGCCTTATTTATATGGGCTCTCCTTTTAGAAATTTTTGCCAGTCTTCTAACATCTTACCCTTTAGTACCCTGGGAAATTTATGTTGCCCGCCAATTTTACCCTTTTGCCGCATGAACTCCATAAAATTATCTTCGCTTAAAACTTCTACGAAAACTTGTTTCAAAGCACTTTTTCGTTCTACTGCATAATCATCATTCAATTCTTTTAATTTATTATCGATGGTATTGCATAACACGTTCTTGTCAATTTCGTCGTCGCAGGCAACATACCATTGGTGGGCAAAAAGGTTTTCGTAAGGGATACCGGCCACCGTAAATTCAGGTATCGAAATGTTTAATTCTTCGCAGGCCAGCTTAACCGCATTGTTCATATTGTCAACACTTAAATGCTCGCCCACCAGGCTTAAAAAGTGTTTGGTTCTGCCGGTTATTACAATTTCAGCCCGTAATTTATCAACAAAGCGAACTGTGTCGCCTATAAGATAGCGCCAGGTGCCGGCGCTTGTACTAAGCAATAAAGCATAATCTTTTCCCTCCTGCACTTCGTGCAGCATCAAAACTTCAGGTTTACTAACCATATTTCCTTCGGCATCAAAATTCTTGTCATCAAAAGGTATGAATTCATGAAAGATATGTTCGTTGGTAACCAATCGCATGCCCCGGCTAAACTGCCGGTCCTGGTAGGCAATAAAACCTTCGCTTGCCAGGTAAGTCTCAATGTAGATCAGTGGTTTGGACAGTAGTTTTTCAAAGCCCTTTTTATAGGGTTCAAAGGCAACGCCGCCATGAACAAAAAAAGCCAGGTTAGGCCATATATCATGAATGGTATTTACTTTATAGCGGTCAATGATCTTTTCTATACAAAGCTGTATCCAGGCAGGCACTCCCACAATAAAGCTGATATCCCAGTTGGGGGCCTTCTCTACAATTTCATCAATTTTTTTATTCCAGTCGCGCTGGCGGGCAATTCTTTTTCCGGGTTTGTAAAAAGGCTGAAACCAAAAAGGCGCTCTTTTTTGAATGATGCCGCTCAAATCGCCTGCATAATAGCCTTCTTCTTTTTGCAGCTCCGTACTTCCGCCTATGGTCAGCCATCCCTTGCCAATTGACTTAACCGGAATGTCGTGATAGTTGCGAAGTGTAAAAAGCTGTTTCAACATTACAATACGGTTACCTCTTAAAAGGTCGTTGGTAATGGGTATATATTTACTGGCAGATTCGCTGGTGCCGCTGCTTAATGCATAGTATTTAATTTTTCCGGGCCAGCATACATCGCTTTTGTTCTCCAGTGTTTTATGCCACCAATCTTTATAAATTTTATTATAATCAAAAACAGGCACCAGCTCCTGAAACTTCTTACCGGCATGTGTGCTCATCAATATTTCGTCGAACTTATACTGCTGACCAAACTCGGTAAACCGCGCTTTTCTAAGTAATCTCTTCAGCGCTTTTATTTGCTGCCTGCGTATGCTGTTTTCGGGCAGCCGCAAGGCGCGGCTTAAAGTGTCGGGTAAAGTAAGGTCAAAAAGCGGCATGCAATAAACGGTCTTTTTTGTGTTTACGAAACTACTGCAAAATAGGTAAAGCAGGCGTTGCAGGGGTAAAGCGCTTCTGACTAAAGGGTTTGATCAGCCTGTTTGTCCCAGTTTCTTATAATGTTTTGCCACCAGTTTTACATCCTGCAGCCAATGGTAATTACGGGCATACCATTCGTCTATTTTTACAAGGCTTTCTTTTTTTAAAGGAGGTGAGTCGCTGGCAGGAAAACCGTTGGTGGACAATACACCTTTGCGCAAAGGCGGTAAAATTGTGGTGGATTGCGAATACCCTACCCATGTTTTTTTGCCGGTTAGTACCAATAAAGCGTTATAAATTATTTTACCCCCGCATAACACCAGGTGGATAGGAAATGTAATGATAATACTAAGGGCAACCGCCAGATCGACCATTCTTTTACGGCGACGCTGGTAAGGCTGACCTAATTCAAAATTTCCATAAACGGCTACAAATTCGCCGCTCGTATCTTTCGAATCGCTGCCCACAATACTCTGGCTGTCTTTTGAATGAAACCTTGCATTTATACGGGGCGGCAGTTGTTGAATGATCTCTATGATCTTTTTAAAAGATAGATAACCTTCGCAAAAAATAATTTCGCGAAGCCTCAAACTCTCCAGCAAAGCGGGCAGTTCTGCAAGCGTTGCTATTGCCCCTTCCTTATTTCCGTTGGCCGCTACCCTGCCCATCAGGCGGTTTTCGAGGCCCGAACGGCTAAGCAATTGTTTTACTTCAAGGTATTCATCTTGCGTACCCACCACAAGGGTTTGCTGAAGTTTAGTTGTTTCATCAAAGTCTTCCACTACCTGCCAATGTAACAGCAACCGTCTTAATAAAAGCATTAGTGCCGTAGCTGTTATACCACTTATTAATATCACCCCTCTCGAAAATCTATATTTCTCGGGCAGCAGCGAATAAGTGGCCAACATAATAATGATTGAAATAATGGCCGCCGAAAAAGTCTTAGATAGTTTATAGGTGCGATCGTACAAGCCTGCCAGTATCGCCGAGCATAAAAACAGGATGGTAAATGCGGGAAAAGCTATATTGGTTAATTCGGTACTATACGGCTGGCCGTTTCTGACATTTGCCACCCACAGCAGATTTACATATAGAAAAGAACAGTAGATCAGCAATGTATCCACCACGGGTAACCCTATTTTTAATAACATGCCACTAATAGCCGAAATACCTGCCCTAAGCCAAATAGCCATTTGAATAAAAAATCCAAAAACAGATGCTTTGCCGCCGCCATAATGTTTTTTTGCAAAAATGCTCATGGCCTGGTAAAACATCCTTACATAATTAAGGCTGCCCTTTTTGGTACTTTCACCTTTAAAGTGAACAATGGTGCTTCCCGAATAATAATAGTTTTTGAAGCCCTTCTGCTGGATGCGGTAACTTAAATCCACATCTTCACCATACATAAAAAAGGTTTCGTCAAAACCACCCAGTTCATCCGACAGTTTTTTGCCGGTCATTAAAAAAGCGCCTGCAAGCACGTCAACCTCGTGGTTTTTAAACTCGTCAAGATAACCTAAGGTGTATTTGGCAAAAAAACGGCTTTTGGGAAAAAGACTGGTCAGCCCCATCAGTTTAAAAAAAGAAGTAATGGGCGATGGAAAAGATCGTTTACTCTCTGGCAGAAAATTACCTTGTCCGTCAATCATTCGAATGCCCAATGCCCCGGCATCTGCATTTTCCTGCAAGAATTTTAGGCAGTTCACCAGCGTGTCTTCAGCCACCAATGTGTCGGGGTTTAAAAAAAGAATATAATCCCCTTTGCATTGGCGAAGTGCTGTGTTATTTGCCCTGGCGAAACCCTCATTTTTTTCGTTGGCGATTATATGAACCCATGGAAAACGGGACTGTAGAAATTCAACGCTTTCGTCGGTTGAGGCGTTATCAACTACCCAAACCTCTGCCTGCAAAGGCTTAATTGCCTTATAAACAGCATGTAAACATTGCTCTAAAAAATACCTGACATTATAATTTACTATAATAATGGATAGCTGCAAAAATGATGGCTTTACTACAGCACGAAATACGAGATTTTTCGGCAAAGCCCAAATTTTAAAACATACGCAATAGATTTTACCGCCTTATCTGCTGCCGTTATCTTTGCCAAATGTTACAACAAACGCTTTTCGATGCCGCTTATGCAGGAGCTAAAGTACTGCAGCACTATTTTAACGGACAGTTCGCCATCAAAAATAAAGAAGGAATCAACAACCTGGTTACCGAGGCCGACCACGAATCGGAACGTGTAATAATTGAGGTGATCCGCAAGCAATTTCCAACTCATTTTATTTTGTGTGAAGAGGCAGGAGAACTAAAAACGGATAGCGAATACAAATGGATTATTGATCCCATTGACGGAACAGTAAATTTTGCTAATGGCATACCCATTTGCTGCGTTAGTATCGGCGTGGAGAAAGATGGTAAAATGATACTCGGGGTAGTTTATAATCCTTTTATGAACGAATTTTTCTTTGCAGAAAAGGGAAAGGGTGCCACTTTAAACGAAAAGCCGATAAAGGTTAGTAATCAAACCGAACTGAATAAAAGTTGCCTGGTAACGGGTTTTCCTTATAAATATCTCGATATGAAAAATGGCCCGCTTCAAATATTTGAACAGTTTATAAGGGCAGGCGTACCGGTTCGCAGATTGGGCAGTGCTGCTATCGACCTGTGCTGGGTGGCCGCTGGCAGGTTCGATGGATTTTACGAACATAAGCTGGAGGCCTGGGACAGCGCCGCCGGTTATTTGATGGTAGAAGAAGCGGGTGGTAAAGTTTCGGATCTGCAGGGTGATCCCTATACTCCCTATCAACACGGCATTATTGCTTCGAACGGATTAATTCAGGATGAATTTGTAAAAGCGGTTAATGGAATTTGGCAACCCAATATTGTAACTTATTAATTTTTACAACTGCGGATAGTCGCCTTTGTCTGAATAAACGCGATTGAAAATATGAAATGAAAGCATATGGAAAACAGGACAGAAATTTCTTCTCTCGGCGAATTTGGTTTGATTGAGCATCTAACCAAAAACTTCGAGATACAGAACGCCTCCACCATTTTAGGGGTGGGTGATGATGCGGCGGTCATCGATCATTTTGGCAAGCAAACGGTTATCTCGACGGATATGCTGGTGGAAGGCATACACTTCGACCTGATGTACACGCCTTTGCGGCACCTG
This sequence comes from Chitinophagales bacterium, assembly GCA_038204535.1. Lineage (GTDB taxonomy): Bacteria > Bacteroidota > Bacteroidia > Chitinophagales > Chitinophagaceae > Segetibacter. The sequence continues at coordinate 15,345 of JBBRCW010000095.1, forward strand.
GGATATAAAAGTGTGGTAGTAAACCTGAGCGACATTTATGCAATGAATGCTACCCCCACCCACATAACCATGAATATTGCCTTCAGCAACCGGTTTAGCGTAGAAGCGCTGGATGAGTTTTATGAAGGTGTTTTTGCGGCTTGTCAAAAATATAATGTTGATCTTATAGGGGGCGATACATCGTCGTCAACCAAAGGATTTATTATAAGTGTAACGGCCATTGGTGAAATCTACCCCGATAAAGTTGTGAAAAGAAGTGGCGCCCAAAAAGGTGATCTGTTGTGTGTTTCCGGATTTTTGGGCGGTGCTTTTTTAGGTTTAACCATATTGGAAAGAGAGAAAAAGATCTACCTGGAGCATCCTGAAATTCAGCCCGACCTGGAGGAACAGCAATTTATAGTAGGCCGGATGTTAAAACCTGAAGCCAGAAAAGACATTGTAGAGTTTTTTGAAAAGGAAGGCATAGTGCCAACCAGCATGATGGATGTGAGCGACGGGTTGAGCAGCGAGATCTTGCACATTTGCAGGCAAAGCATGGTCGGCTGTAAGTTATACGAAGACAAAATTCCCATACACGACGAATCAAAGCAATTTGCTTATAAGCTGGAACTAGATCCTACAGCTTGTGCGCTAAGCGGTGGCGAAGATTATGAACTGCTGTTCACCATCCCCCAAAGCCAACATGAGAAAATTGTATTAAACGAAGAAATTTCGGTCATTGGCTATATAACTGAAGTGGAAGAAGGGGTTCATATTATTACAAAAGGTGGCAGCATACATAAATTAACGGCGCAGGGCTGGAATGCCTTTGTTTAATGCCGTGATTCATAAAAGGTTTGATTTACGGGTTCTGGTAAAATTTCCAGTTTTTACGAAAGCTTCTCATTATGGAACTAAACATTCAATTGGTATCGCCGGCAGAATTTATTAGAACAACACCAACCGGCGAGTTAGATCTTTCCTCTACCAAATATTTGCTAGAATCTTTGTCGGGTACATCGGCAAAGCGAGACCTGCGGCCAATGCTGGTTGATCTGAGAAAAACATCTTCGGTTTTAAAAAAGGCCGATATTTTTGAATTGGCCAGTAACCTGATAGAATATGGCAAGACTTTTAGAAAGAAGACCGCGATACTGGCACGTGACGACGACAGTTTTGACCGTGCCTCATTTTTTGAACTGGTAGCAAAAAACAGGGGGTACAATGTGAGTGCCTTTACCAGTTTTGAAGAGGCCGTTATGTGGCTGGCAACTGTTGAGAACGTGGTTGTAAAATAAATGGATGTTCTGTTGATTTTGGGTCTGTCCTAAAAAGCACCGGGTACAAATTTTAATGACCAATGAAGCGGAACAATTAAAATATATTATCGCCTGCCGCTTCTTTTACTTTTACAAAAAGCAACCTTTGGATCTATCATCTTTTTTTCACCGGTTTTACGAAGGCCTTTTACAAACTTCTTTTCTCGAATTTATAGCGGTGCTATCCGGTATTGCCAGCGTTTGGTATTCGCGTAAAGAAAACATATTGGTATATCCCGTGGGGCTCATCAATACTACCATTTACATTTACCTAAGTATTAAAGGAAGCCTATTTGGCGAAGCAAGCGTAAATCTGTATTACACCATCATGAGCATTTATGGATGGATACTATGGTCTAAACGCGATCAGCAGTTGCACCATGTAGTGGTAATAACCAGTTCGACCAAACAAGACTGGTTAAAACAACTATTGTTTTTTGGAAGTTTCTATGTGGCTATTTACGCTGCGCTCACCTATCTAAAAAAAGACTTTGCCCCGGGGGCAATACCTTTTGCCGATGCTTTTGCCAGCGCCACCGCATTTACCGGTATGTGGTTAATGGCAAAAAAGAAAGTAGAAAGCTGGTGGTGGTGGATTTTAACGGACATAGCAGCCATGCCCTTGTATTTTATAAAAGGATATGTTTTTACGAGTGTGTATTATTTTATTTTGCTTGTTATGGCTTTTTGGGGATTAGCAGAATGGATGCGACGGGCCAAACAGGCATCAATAGCTAACAAACTGACTGACGAAACCAGTATAACCGTATTATGAAAAAGATAGTGATAATAGGACCTGAAAGTACCGGCAAAAGCACCCTTTGCAGCCAGTTGGCCGAACACTATCAAACCCTTTGGTGCCCCGAGTATGCAAGGGAGTACCTTGAAGAAAACGGTACATCGTATACCTATGATGACCTGTTAGCGATTGCAAAAGGCCAGCTGGCATTGGAAGATCAGTTTACTGAAGCCGTACAAAAGGCTTCAACAGCGGAGAATTTAAAACAGAAACCTGAAGCAGTCCAACAAACGGTACAACAGTCAACCACCAACCAACCACTTCTTTTTATAGACACCGATATGCAGGTAATGAAGGTTTGGTGCGATTATGTGTTCGGCAAATGCCATGAGTTTATTTTGCACGAAATAGAAAAGAGGCAGTACGACCTTTACCTGCTGTGCAATGTTGATTTGCCCTGGGTTAAAGATGAATTACGGGAGTATCCTGATTTTAGGGTTCGTGAAAACCTGTTTGAAATTTACAAAGGTATTTTAACCAACCAACAGGTACCCTGGGTTACTATTTATGGAAATTATGAGGCGAGACTTTATAAGGGTATTGAAGCGGTTGACAGACTTGTTGTTGGTAAAAGCGGCGGATAGAACTTACCTGTTTTATTTATTTTTTCTGGTCCTAATGGCAACTAATATTGACGATTGTCGTTTGATCGTTTCTTGTGTTGCGATCACGGGTGATTAAATGATAATTTTAATTCCCTTTACCGTTTTCTTTAACGACTAACTTCCTATTTACAGCTTCTCCCAAAATTCTTAACTTTAACCCCATGCAAGTAAAAATTGACATAGAATTTGAGCAATTGGTGCAATTAGCCAAAAAGCTGCCAGCCAGACAATGGACGAAGCTTAAACAAGAAGTAGAGGCAATTGCTCCGGTTGACAAAGAGCGGGAAGCCTTTAGAGAATTGTTGATGAACGGACCCACGTTTACCAAAAAACAATTGGATACAGTTGCAGCAACCCGCAAAAAAATTGATGAATGGCGGAAAAAATAATATTAGCAGGCACTTCTATATTAATTGATTTCTTCCAAAAAACAGTCAAAACAAATGTTGCATGCCAAACCTCTTCTTGTACTTGCGCCCTCTTTCGGCTGTGTCATTACAACATATTTGGCCATACAAGTAGGGTGTTTGCAAATGTGCCTGACTTGGTGCGTTGGCTTAGTTCGCAGTCATTACTTTAGTACACTCTTCTCCAAACTGACTGATGATTCTCACTGCAATTTTTTGTCCTTTCTTTTTGATTTCTATTGGATGAGAAATGTGTCCGTACAAACGGTCGAAGGCTTCATCGTCAATTTCTATTTTCAAGGTCTTTTCTACTTTCTTTTTGGTGCTGTCTTTGGCTAAATTGTCTAAACCTTTTTTCCATTTTGCAAATGCATCCTTTTCACCACCGCAGAAGAAAACCTGTTTTACTACAAAGTTGCTGCCGTCATAATCTTCGTCCACCATCCAGTAAGCAATGTCATGAACGTTACGGGGTTTTACTTCGTCTTTAATGGGGTCGTAAATGTCTAAGCCTTTTATTTCTATGGTTACTGCCTTTACTCCCTCTCCTTTGGAGAGGGTCGGGGTAAGGCTTATATCAGGCTCGCCAATGGTTACAAAACTGGCGGCACTTTTGGCTGGTTTCTTTTTTAACCCTTCCTGCAATAAATCATCGTGAATGCGAACTTTGGTTACTTCAAAATTTCCCATACTGGTAGTTTGGGTGCTGCCTTCTATATCACTTTCAAAACTGAAACCAAGAATGACCAACCAATTGGCATCGCCTTTTTGCCTACATTCTTTTATGGCATCGCTTACCAATTTTTTACTCACCGTGCCAAACTTAGGACCAATATGGAAGTATGCTTTAGCCTCACCCCCCGCCCTCTCCGAGGGAGAGGGAGCCAGGTCGTAAAAACCTTCTGCATGTATTGCTTCACTTGCCAACAACTCTACAGAGCGAAAAATCACCATTTCATCTTTTCTGCCGTTTTTAATACCTGCACTTAGCAAGTGTTGTTTTATCACTTCTTCAAATGCTCCTTCTTCTTCGTT
>JBBRCW010000096.1:0-19353 GCA_038204535.1 Chitinophagales bacterium
GATATGTAAGGCTATGGGAAGCCAAGCGGGTAAACGCCCAGCCAAATATCCACATCGTTCACCAAACCCCCTCAACCGCCGTGGTGGATGGCGATGCCGGCCTGGGATTAGTGGTTGCACCCTTTGCAATGAAGGTTGCTATTGACAAAGCAAACCAGGTAGGTACCGGGTGGGTAAGTGTAAAAAATAGCAATCATTTTGGCATTGCCGGCTATCATGCTATGATGGCCCTGCCTAACGATATGATCGGTATTGCCATGACCAATGCCAGTGCGTTGGTGGCTCCTACATTTTCGAAAGAAAGAATGTTAGGTACCAATCCCATTGCGGTAGCCATACCTGCAGGCAGCGAGCCGCCTTTTGTTGCAGATTTTGCTACAACCACTGCTGCGAATGGGAAATTGGAAATTTTGCAACGCAAGAATGAAGAAACACCTTCGGGATGGGTGCAGGATAAAGCGGGTAATCCATCAACCAATGCAAACGAATTAAAGAAAGGCGGAGCGTTATTGCCATTAGGTGGAGATCGTGAGCATGGAAGTCATAAAGGGTATGCATTAGGCAGTATTGTGGATATATTTTCTGCGGTCTTTAGTGGCGCAAGTTATGGTCCATGGGCACCACCGTTTCCCGCCTATGTACCCATGCCGCAAAACATGCCGGGCGAAGGTCTGGGCCATTTTTTGGGTGCAATGCGCATAGATGCATTCAGGCCTGCGGATGAATTTAAGCAACACATGGACAATTGGATAAGCAGGTTTAAAAATGCGGAACCAATTGATAGCGATCAGCCTGTAATGGTTCCCGGTGACCCCGAGCGGCAAATAGAAGCTGAGCGAATGAAGAATGGCATACCCATTGTAAAGGCGGTGGTGGATGACCTGGTAATGGTGGGAGAGAAGTTTGGAGTTCGCCTGGTTTAAATCAACTTATAATAACCTTGATAGATTTAGTAATAGAAAAGCCGCCCCAAAAACTGGAGCGGCTTTTTTATAAATCACCTAAATAGATTAGTTAAACGAGTATCGTAATCCCATCTGGCCCTGAAACCTTGAGCCAAACGATAAGTTATAAGGAGTTTGCCCAACGGTAAAATTATAACCTTTACCAGCATACGTACCTGAAGTACGGTTAATGGTTTGCAACAAGTTGTAGGCCTGGTTACCTACAAAATATTGACGGCCCCAATCGTTATTAAGCAGATTGGTAAAGTTGAATACATCGAAGGTAAATTGCAAAGTATGTTTTGAACCACCGGTATTTATAATAAAATCTTGTGCAATACGCAGATCCATCACATGTTCCCATGGCGTGCTGCTGCCATTTCTTTCGGTGTATGTTCCTCTTCTTTTGCGCAGGTATTTATCATTATTTATAAATTCATCAAATGCTGACGCCTGTTGTGCTGCGGTATAACGAACCGTTGTTACGTTATTTGAAGTAGAGATAAAGTCGACAAACTTTATTTCGCTGCTATTACGAGGAATATAAACCAGGTCGTTGCCAAAGTTGCCATCGCTGTTAAGGTCACCATTTGTTACGTAGGTAAATCTTGAACCCGAATTTCCGGAGTAGAATAATGAAACTGAAGTCTTAAAGACCTTGGCATAATTAACGAAACCAGAAAATACGCCAGTAATGCGATGTGTTAATGCATAATTAGAAACCGACAAGGCAGGATTGTTAGGATTACCAACAACCTGTACAAACTGCCAGTTGGAAAGCGCGGTTGAACTTGCACCACTGTTAACCTCCGTTGCATCATTGTTATTATAAGCAAGCGACGCAAACACGTTACTCCATGTTTTGCTGAATTGTGCTGTTAGATTATAGGAATAACCTTTGTTGGTATTGCTCACTAAAATAGCATTGGTTATTAACGGATTCATACGCCGTCCGCCTGCTCCTGTTGAAGAAGCGTATGCAATTCTGGTATCCGCACCGTTATTATAAGTAGGATCAGCCATGCCCACAGGATTGGCCAGGTTCACATCCTGGTATAAAACGTTATTGATGGTTTTAGAATAAATTGCTTCGAAAGTGGCGTTAATACCCCCTGGCAATTTTACATCGGTTGCTAAATTAAACCTGGCAACCTGAGGAAATTTAAAGTTTTTGTCTATAAGGTTTGCTTCAAAATTTCGTGAAGCTGTACCACCAACCGATGCCTGGTTGTTTGGATCGGAAATAAATGGTCTGCTGCCGGTAATATTTACAGTGCTTAACAACAATCCGGTATTTGAGAACTGGTTAGATATCCATACAAAAGGAATTCTTCCGGTAAAAATGCCTGCTCCACCCCTTACTATCACTCTTTTATCTCCTTCTACATCATAGTTAAATCCTACCCGCGGAGACCACAATAACTGTTTGTTTGGAATATAAGAGGTTGAATATTGTCCTTTAAAGGTAGAATCAACCTGCGGATTAAAGCCGGGCCTATCCTGAATGATCGGCATATCGGCGCGCAGGCCATAACTTACCCTGAAGTTGCTGTTAACCTGTATCTCATCCTGCAAATAAAAGCCTAATTGAGCCGCCGAAAAACTGGCGGTGGGTTTTGGATTTCCCGCAAGGTTGCTATAGGTAACCTGAACTTGCCTCGAATTGTTGGCATAAAAATCATTCAGGCTATTGTAAGACCAACGACCGTTAAAATTATTAATGAATAAATTTCTAAATTTAAAGAACTCATTATGCGTGCCGGCCGTAATGGTGTGTTTGCCTTTAAAGATTTTAAGGTTATCGGTTATTTCAAATATATCCTGGTCCAATTCATTGGCAACGGAACTTCTTTCTGATCCAAACTGAACCGTTCCGGATCCTTTGGTTATCTCAACAAATGGAAATAAATCGCCATTGGTAGATCTGAAATCCCTGATTCGGTGTAAACCTAAAATCAAATTATTCGAAACTCTGTTGCTGAATCGGCTTCTCAATTCCGCAACTGAAATATTTTGACTATTGTTAAAACGGTAGCCATTGTTTCCGAAACGAAATAATGTGGGAGAGCGGGAGATATTATCGTCGAAGGCCTTAATATAATTGTGCCTTAATGTTAAACGGTGTTTGGCATTAATGTTCCAGTCCAAACGGCCAAATAATTTATCGCTGCGGGTTTCGGCGCTAAATGCATCAAAACTTCCAACATTGTATCCATATTTTTTTGAAACGCTGTCTGCCAAAGCAGAAGCTTCCGCAACAGTTAATAGTGAATTGGTTTCACCTGCATTAAATAGGGTGGGAGCGGTTCTGCGGGCTAATTCGGCATTGGCAAAAAAGAACAGTTTATTTTTAACGATTGGTCCTCCTAGTCTTATACCATATTGTTTGTCGCTAAAGTTGGTCGATTTTACCTTGCTAACGGGGTCATCGCCAATGGTACTTTGGTTTCTTTGAAATCCGTAAACCGAACCTTCAAATTTATTAGTGCCCGAACGGGTTACAGCATTAACACCGCCACCCGTAAAATTACCATAACTAATATCGTAAGGCGCCAGAACAACCTGTATTTCCTGGATGGCATCCAACGAAATGGGGGTAGTGCCTGCCTGTCCGCCTGGTGTGCCCGATCCTGACAGACCAAACACATCGTTATTTACTGCACCGTCAATAGTAATATTATTAAATCGGTTGCTGGCACCTCCAAAAGAATTGCCATTGGCCTGCGGCGTCAGCCTTGTAAAATCGCCCAGGCTTCTGCTTAACGTAGGTAAAGCTGCAATTTGCTGACGGCTAATGCTGGTGGAAGCTCCGGTCTTCTTTTTTTCAGTTAACATTCCGGTAACAACAACCTCTTGCAAAGTAGCCGTGTTTTTATCCAAAGGCGCATCAATACGTGTATTTTCACCTAAGGGCAAAAATAAATTGGTTTGATTATAAGTATGAAGGCCTACATACGATATTTCAAGAGTATAAGGTCCTCCTGGTATCAGGTTAACAAGGTTGTAAATGCCATTTTGTTGCGATATGGTTGTAAACCTGGTGCCTGTAGGAACGTGGGTTAAAGTAATGGTAGCACCATCTATTCCTTTCTGGCCTTGTTGCACCGTACCTGTTACGCTGCTGGAAGTTACCTGTGCTTTCATGAAAAAAGGAGATAACATTACCAAAGAGATTAAAGGAAGTAACTTTCTTAAATTCATATTTGTTTTTTTTTGGTTAGTATTAAGTAGCAATAACAGTTAATGAATGAATTGTTAAAGCACGCAATATACCCTGCAAGGCATTCTCAGGTGTCATTGCGCTGCACAGTAATTTTAGTTAACCTTAAAATAATACTACGATAGGTTTAAACTGTGGATAAAACATTTTTAAAGTATTGAAATTCAATGCCGTTTATTAAATTAAATATCATTTTAATGTGTAAAAAACTATAGAATAATTCAGGGCTGTTGCGGTGCTCATTTAATGCGATTTAAGTTGGTGTATTTTAATGATTTTAGTTTTAATTCAAATTTTTGCTGGATATTGGAGGTAATACTGCAATTGAATAATTGCTGTAAAAGTCAAATTTTATTTCCGATGGGATATAAATAGATTTCGATTTTGGGCAATTCTCTCAGAATACTAACTGGATAACCCCGCATTCACGTGGAAAGGGTGGTTTTTACCGGTTTGGGCTGTAAATTTGCAAAAATACCCATTATGTTAGATTCGATTGAAAGCGCTATAGACGATATAAAGGCCGGCAAACTGGTGATTGTGGTGGATGATGAAGACCGTGAGAATGAAGGCGATTTTTTAACCGCTGCACGAAATGTTACTCCCGCGATCATCAATTTTATGAGCCGTGAAGGACGCGGATTAATTTGTGCACCGCTTGAAGAAGAAAGATGCGACGAGTTGGAATTAACGCTTATGGTTAACAGCAACACCAGTTTACATGCTACTCCCTTTACAGTTTCGGTTGATCTTTTAGGCCATGATTGCGGCACCGGCATATCTGCACACGATAGGGCGAAAACAGTACAGGCACTCATCGACCCTTCCACCAGACCCGAAGAACTGGGAAGGCCAGGTCATATATTTCCTTTAAGGGCAAAAAAAGGTGGCGTATTACGCCGCACCGGGCATACTGAAGCAACGGTTGATCTTGCCCGATTGGCAGGTTTTGAACCGGCAGGCGTTCTGGTTGAAATCATGAACGAAGATGGCACCATGGCCCGTGTTCCCGAATTGGAAGTGATCGCCAAAAAATTTGATTTAAAAATGGTATCCATTAAGGACCTGATAGAATACAGGCTGAAAATGGATTCGTTGATAGAAGAAATGGTAAGGGTTGAAATGCCCACTAAATTTGGCAACTTTAAATTGATTGCTTTTAAGGAAAAAAGTACCCAGCGCGAACACCTTGCGCTTGTAAAAGGCAGTTGGGTAAAAGATGAACCGGTTTTGACCAGGGTGCATAGCAGTTGCTTTACCGGCGATATTTTGGGAAGCCTTCGCTGCGATTGCGGCGAGCAGTTACATAAGGCCATGCAAATGGTAGAAAAAGAAGGGTCAGGCATTATCATATACATGAACCAGGAAGGCCGCGGTATTGGACTGGTGAATAAACTAAAAGCCTATAAATTGCAGGAACAGGGTATGGATACGGTAGAGGCCAATATTCACCTGGGTTTTGGTATGGATGACCGGGATTATGGTGTAGGCGCTCAAATACTAAGACATCTTGGCGTTACGCGATTGCGGTTAATGAGCAATAACCCAAAGAAACGGGCCGGCTTAAAAGGTTATGGCCTTGAGATTGTCGATATCATTCCTATCGAAATAAAATCGAACCCGTTTAACGAAAAATACCTGCAGACAAAAAAAGATAAACTGGGCCACGAGATATTGAACGACCTGTTGTAATATATTTTTGATGGAGCTTAATTCATGATTCTTAATTCTTCAAATCCCTGTAAATTCTGGTAAGATATTTTTTACTACTCGCTGTAACATAACATGGATAAGGGTTGTAGAGGCCAAAGAGAAAAAACAACTTTTATTTTTCATCTTTTTTGGTTCTTGATTGTCCAGCTTAAGCAACAATGGTCCTATGAATTTCCTTTTTGGTGCAGAGCACCCAAATATTTGTAGAAAATAATTTACAGAACAAAAAAAGGTGCAGCGCACCGAAATATCGACTAATAATTTTCCGGGTGTGGTTTCTATTCAAATATTGCGGTGCGCTGCACCTCATGAGCCATGTGCTGATGATGTTCTACAAATATTTGCGGTGCGCTGCACCTGGGTTACAATGATTTAAGATGCGGCAACAATTTGGTTGCACTGCGCCAACCGAACCGGATGATAATTTTGCATATAGCAAAATTATTATCTAAATCTTTATATGTTTTGGCAAGATGTTTTTTACTGCTCGCTGTAACCTAACATGGATATGGGTTTTAGAGGGAAAAAAACAACTTTTATTTTTTCATCCTTTTTGGTTCTTAATTGTCCAGCTTAAGCAACAATGGACCCTTGAATTTCCTTTTTGGTGCAGCGCACCCAAATATTTGTAGCAAATAAAATTAGAGTACAATCGCAGGTGCAGCGCACCGAAATATCAACTAAAAAGCTTAACAATTTGCCGTGTGCGACTTCCTCAAAATATTGCGGTGCGCTGCACCACATTACCCTGTGCTAATCATGTTCTGCAAATATTTAGGTTCGCTGCACCTGGATATCGAGGATTAAAGATGTGGCAACAATTTGGTTGCACTGTGCCAACCGAACCGGGGGCTAATTTTGCATAAAGGATATTTATTATCTAAATCATTTTGTGTTTTGGCAAGATGTTTTTTACTACTCGCTGTAACATAACATGGATAAGGGTTGTAGAGGCCAAAGAGAAAAAATCAACTTTTATTTTTTCATCCTTTTTGGTTCTTAATTGTCCAGCTTAAGCAACAATGGACCCTTGAATTTTCTTTTTGGTGCAGCGCACCCAAATATTTGTAGCAAATAAAAGTAGCGTACAATAAAAGGTGCAACGCACAGAAATATCAACTAAAAAGGCTTATCAATTTGCCGGGTGCGACTTCCTCAAAATATCGCGGTGCGCTGCACCACATTCCCCTGTGCTAATCATTTTCTGCAAATTTTTGGGTGCGCTGCACGTGGCTATCGAGGATTAAAGTTGTGGCAACAATTAATATGGCAAGATCATTTATTACAATAGCAATCCTTCAAGAAAAATATATGCTACGCTAAAGTAAATGATGAGCCCGGTAACGTCAACCAATGTTGCAACAAACGGGGCGGAGGATACCGCCGGGTCTGCCCCCAGTCTTTTTAACAGCATAGGCAGCATCGAACCACTTAAAGTTCCCCACAAAACCACGCCTATAAGTGATACACCAACAGTCAGACCTATAAACATCCAATGTTCACCATAAATATTTGTGAACTGCTGCCAAATGGCTACTCGTATAAATCCAATCATTCCCAGTATAGTTCCCATCATTGTTCCGCTGAGTATTTCGCGGCGCATTACCCGCCACCAATCAGACAGTTCAATTTCATCAACCGCCATTGCCTGTATTATTAAGGTGGATGCCTGCGAGCCGCTGTTGCCACCGCTTGAAATAATTAATGGGATAAACAGCGTCAGTACCACCGCTTTGGCTATTTCATCTTCAAAATACCCCATGGCAGTTGCGGTCAGCATTTCGCCTAAAAATAAAACCACCAGCCAGCCAATCCGTTTGCGAAATAATTTAAACAAAGGCATTTCAAGGTAAGGTTCGTTCAGCGCTTCGGTGCCACCCATTTTTTGCATATCCTCGCTAAATTCTTCGCTGGCTACCCACAAGATATCATCGATGGTTATTATTCCCAGCAAAACATTGTTATCGTCCACAACCGGCAACGCTGTCCGGTTATTCATTTTAAAAACCTGGTTGGCATATTCCTGGTCGTCATTCACATTCAAAGCTATCACCCTTTCATCCATTAATTCGCTCACCAGTTTATTGGGAGAGGCCATAATAATTTCCTTGATCCTTATATCGTCCATCAATTCCCCCAGGTCGTTAATAACATATATAACATCGATGGTAACATTTTCCTTTCCAAATTTTCTAATGATTTCAAACACCTCGTTTATGGTGTTGTGTTCATATACATACACGTAATCGGGGGTCATCAGCCTGCCCACGCTATCTTCAGGATAACCCAGCAGCGATAGCGTGATCAATCGTTCCTCAGGATTGAGTAATTTTATAAGGTCACGCAAAACCTCTTTTGGTAAGTCTTCTAAAAAGGCGGTACGGTCATCTGCCTGCAGTTCGTTTAAAAGCTCGGCAGTCTTAAAAGAAGCAAGATCGGCAACAATACTTTTTTGGGTTGGAAAGTCTAATATTTTAAATGTGCTGGCTGCACGATGTATTGACATGTTGGCTATGATCTGTACCTCATAGTCGGGATATTCATATATAAGATCGGCAACATCGGCGATATTTTGATCGTCTAAAAACTCTTTGATAGCAAGTTTGTCTTCTGTTGCTATTAACTGCTCAAATGTTTCATGAAGTTCGAGTTCTTCCAGGTCAGTTGCCATAGGTGCAAATTAAGTATTTTGGTTGCTTAAAATAAAAGGCATCTTTTCAATTTCTCTATATTTACCCGCAATTAACCCTTATGTTATTTCCCTTTCTTTTTATAAACGAATCAGACAAAGGCGGCCGCGGCGTTTTTACCAAAAAAAATATTGCCGCACAAACAATCATAGAAGTTTCTCCGGTCATTGTGCTATCCACTAAAGAAAGAAAACAGGTAGAAGCAACAAAATTGTATTATTACGTTTTTGAGTGGGGCAAAAGTACCAGGCAGGCCTGTGTGGCATTAGGGTATGTGTCAATGTACAATCATAGTTTTGAACCAAATTGCGAGTATGAACAGGATTATGAAGCGCAAACAATGACGGTTAAAACAATCAGGGCAATAAAAAAAGGAGAAGAACTTTTTTTTAGTTATAACGGCGATCCTGAAAATAAAGCGCCGCTTTGGTTTAAATCTGTTTAGCAAAATAGCAAATAAGGTATCAATCGCCCGTTAAGGGAAATGATATATTTTTCGAAATTAAAAACAAAAATGCTTTCAAAAGAAGGAGCCGTTTTACACATATACACTTTTATTTTTGCGAATCGGCAATCTTCTAAATTAGTTATACTTGTATAAGTTTTCTACTACGGTGGGGGCGTTATTTTGGAATTATGGTGAGTAATATTAAATGTATATTTACTAAAGGTAGTAGAAGCAGGAGAAATTTAAATTCTTCAGAAAGCAACCTTCCTTAAAACCAAAACATCTCATGTCAATTTCTGCCGAAGACACGCCCAAAATTCCTTCTGACAATCTTTTTCCAGTAGTAGGTGTTGGAGCCTCGGCCGGAGGACTTGAAGCGTTTAAGCAGTTGTTGCAGGCAATACCCCACAATAGCGGATTAGCCTATATATTAGTGCAGCATTTAGATCCTTCGCACGAAAGCATATTGACGGAAATATTACAAAGGGTATCTAAAATTCCGGTTCATGAAATTGCCGACAATATGAAAGTGGCTGCCGATCACATTTATATTATCCCCTCAAATAAAATACTTGTGGCAACTGATGGCGTCTTAAAGCTTGATGAGCGTTTGCCTAAACCACATAAGAACATGCCGATCGATATCTTCTTTTCATCGTTGGCAGAAGTTCACCGGGAGCATGCGATTGGTGTAGTGCTTTCTGGAACAGGAACCGATGGTACTATGGGCTTAAAAGCTATTAAAGATCAGGGAGGGCTTACTTTTGCCCAGTCGCCAGAGTCGGCTGCATACGATGGTATGCCCTTGAGCGCTATATCATCAAACATGGTTGATATTATACTGCCGCCAGCAGACATACCTGCAAAATTGCTTGAGCTTTCCCAAACCATTAACTATTCGCTTTTGAATCCCCTGGAGGCAGAGGCAAAAGAAAAGGAAAATACCTTTAAACAAATATTAGCTTTATTACAGTTGCGAACCAAAGTAGATTTTACCTACTATAAACAAACCACCATTCGAAGGCGCATACTGCGCAGAATGGTAATTCATAAACTGGAAAACCTGGCTGATTATCTTAAACTTGCCAGAGATAACAAGAAAGAACAGGATAACCTTTATCAAGATCTGCTTATACCCGTTACATCATTTTTTCGCGACATTCAAACTTTCGAAAGCGTCTTCCATACAATTCTTCCAGCGATTGTAAAAGATAAATCTTTAGTCGTTCCCATACGCATCTGGGTGGCAGGTTGTTCAACCGGCCAGGAGGCTTATTCTATAGCGATGTGCCTGAGTGAGTTTTTAGGCGATCAGAGTAAAGGCGTAAAAATTCAATTGTTTGCAACCGATATTTCCGAAAAAGCCATTCAAAAGGCGCGCAGCGGCAGTTATATGAATAGCGAGGTAAATGGAGTTTCTGAAAAAAGGCTGCAAACCTTTTTCGACAAAATTAACGGCTGCTATCAGATAAAAAAATCAATCAGGGATATGTGTGTTTTCGCACCACACAATTTTTTAAAAGATGCCCCTTTTGCCAGGGTGGATTTAATCAGTTGCCGCAATGTACTAATATACATGGAGCCTTATTTGCAGAAAAAGGCGCTTTCTACTTTCCATTATGCTTTAAACAATAAAGGGTTTTTATTTTTGGGTAAATCAGAAACAACCGGAAGTTTATCCGAATTATTTTCTTCTGCAAATAAGTTCGAAAAACTATATATCCGCAAAGATGCTCTGCCCCGCTTTCAATCGTTTACTTCAGAAAGAACGGAAGGCGTGTTTAAACAATTGGACAGCAGAAGTGGGACAAGGATGGCAAAAAAAGAAGATTTTCATAAAAACGCGGATGATATCTTATTGTCAAAATACTGTCCTGCCGGAGTGGTGGTAAACGAAGTGTTCGAAATAGTTCAGTATCGCGGTTCCACAGGTAAATACCTGGAGCCACTGCCAGGTAAACCAACGCTAAAAGTGATTGAAATGGCGCGTACGGGCCTTTCGTTTGAATTGCGTAACCTTTTGCATAAATCAAAAACAAGCTCCGAACCAGTATGTAAAGGGGCAATACCGGTGGATGACGGAAAACGATTGGTTACCATTGAAGTCATTCCATTATTAAATACGATCGAGCCCCATTTTTTAATTGTCTTTAAAGACACTCCGGGAACAATAAAACAAGTTTCTAATATAGAAAACGAACAAACCGGCGAAGTAAAATTAAGCGCCGATCAGCTTCACCTGCAACAACTTGGAAAAGAACTTTCCCAGGCCCGTGAAGATATGCACAGCATTACAGAAGACCAGGAAGCCGCCAACGAGGAGCTGCAGAGTGCCAATGAAGAATTACTTAGTGGCAACGAAGAATTGCAGAGCTTGAATGAGGAACTGGAAACCACAAAAGAAGAAATGCAAAGCACGGTTGAAGAATTGATAATTGTAAACCAGGAGTTGTACCAAAGCAACGAACAATTAAATGATGCACGTAAATATGCTGAAGCCATCGTAACCACTATTCGCGAACCTTTGCTGGTGCTGGATAAGGACCTTAGAGTAAAAAGCGCCAATAAGATTTTTTATAAAAATTTCGGGGTAGCAGAGCTGGATACCGAAGGCAAATTATTATATGAATTAGGAAATGAACAATGGAATATACCCTCGCTGCGAACAAGACTCGAAAATATTTTACATGATCAAAGGTTTGAAGATTTTGAAGTAACCCAAGCTTTCCAGGGTTTAGGAGAGCGCATCATGTTGCTGAATGCGAGTCAGTTGATAAACGAAAATAGCAACGAACAATTGATTTTACTGGCTATAGAAGATATTACTGAAACGCGTAAAATAGAATTGGCATTAAAGGAATTTAATGAAAAGCTTGAAAGGCAGGTGGCTGAAAGAACCAAATCGCTTAAGGTATCCAACACATTGCTGGAACAATCCAATAAGAACCTTGAGCAATTTGCATTCATTGCATCGCACGATTTGCAGGAGCCGTTACGAAAAATTCAAATTTTTTCATCAATATTGGCAGATCGATATGCCGATCAACTTCCTGATGGTGCTAGGGAATTGATTGAAAAAATGAAGGTTTCAACCGAAAGAATGTCCTTATTAATTCGCGATGTGTTGAATTATTCAATAGTGTCGCAATCAGAAATTCAATTTGAAAAAACCGATTTAAATGAAATCTTAGATAAAGTATTAATTGATTTCGATTTACCTATCCAACAGAAAAATGCCATAATTATTAGAGATCAGTTACCCCGGATAGACGCCATTCCGCTGCAGATAAACCAACTGTTTTATAACCTTATTGGTAATTCCCTCAAATTTTCCAGGAGCGAAACGCGGCCGGTTATCAATATATCTTTCAAAATGCTTTTGCCCGCAGAAGTAAAAAAACACGAAAAATTAAATCCTGAGCTTTTGTATTGCCAACTTGTTTTTAAAGACAATGGGATTGGATTTGATCAGCAATTTGCCAGGCAGATTTTTTTAATTTTTAAAAAATTAAATATAAGCAACCAATATATAGGCACAGGAATTGGGCTGGCATTATGCTGCAGCATTGTTGAAAATCATGAAGGTGAAATTTATGCGGAAGCCAAAAAAAATGAAGGTGCAGCATTTTATATTCTTCTTCCTATCAGGCAAGTATCGCGAAACCTTGCCCGGTAGAAGCAGAATTTTCTTTTTATTTTTTCGTTTTGAAGCTTGTTTTCAAGTTGCAGTTGCTTTGGTCTCTCTCGATGCCCTTTCCAACCTGTCAGATTCTTTCTTCGAAAGATTTTCCAAAATATCATGACGTGGTTTTGCAAAATTTTTAGAAAGCTCAGGATTTTCGGACAAAAACATTTTCTATTAAGCAGAAATCATCTGCTTAATACCTGGTGAAATGACATTGTTAATCTTTTGCGGCCCGTAATTTAATACGGGTCTTTTCTCATGTCGTACAATACAAAATGAAACCCGCTTCGCCGCCTGGAGTTTAATGCCGAGAATCCGCCAACTATCCTGGAAACATCGGTAAATTTTATACTGGCAAACCTGCTGCTCGCTTCTATTAATTCACCGGTAGAAACTACCTGGTCCCACGAGCCGTTTCCAACAGGAGTAATCATCAACAGCATACTGTCTTTATAATATTCAAATGGATTGGTAAGCCCCATTCTGTACCAGTTATTTGTGGCATCCCATGTTACGGAATGGGTGCTGCCGCCAGTGATGGTTGTAGCAAAACTATCAACAACACCCCAAGCCAACATTCGTGGGCCGGTTGATAAAGGTTGCCACCTATTTAGGCTTATTGCAGGAAATTGGAGTGCCCTGTATTTCATGTACGTATAAATCTGTTGTTCATCGGTGTTAAAAACCATCATACCCAGAACCGGCCCGGAAACTGCATTCATTTGTGCAGATGTCAGTCTGGGCAAAACCATGGGTTTGGCGCTTGGTCCCATATCAAGTACTGAAGAACTGTTTGGAGTGGTTGTTCCAATACCAACAGATTGGGAAATGGAAAAATAGGAAAGCAACAGGAGGGGGATTAAAATAAACTTTTTCATACTTCTTATTTGGGTTAAATAATAATTGAACCTTTGAGCCGAAATAAAAAATGCATATAGTTCTAAAAACCGGTTCATACAGTTTGCTTTTGTAAAATAACAAAAAACAAATTGGCAGAAGTCGTTTCAATTTAAATAAAACTTTCCTACTTAGTAGAAGGTTCCTTTTTTATGCAGAAATTTAAACTTAAACCGTAGTATCTTTTAACAATGCAAAATGGGGTCTATGAAGCCAGGGTTTGTAGGATTAATGTAGTTTATTCCGGCAGGTTTTTCAATGCCTCCCTTTTACTTAAGGGCGCAAGCGAATTATCCTTCACGAATTGTTTCACCCAGCCTGAGTCTGTTTTTCCATACTCCCGTAAGACCCAGCCAATGCCCTTTTTTACAAAAAATTCCTTTGAACCTGCAAGATGAATGATGTAATCAGTTAACAACTGAAGGTCTGTGTCGCCTTTATATTTTTTCTGAAACAACAAACTGCTTCGTTGCAGCCAGATGTTTTCACTACGGTTCCATTTAAATGTGATGTGTTTTTTTTGGGGGGAAAAAAGTTCAAAATAGTGTCCGGTGCATTCGTTGGCAATAAAATCAACGGTATCCCACCAGCTCTTATGAGTTATGCAATATTCAATTAGGTGGATGATTTCTTCGTTCCAACTCTTTTTATGATAACTCAACAACTCAATCGCAAAATATTGAAACTCTCTTTCGTCCTCCTGCCCAAATTCTTTTACTAACAGGGCAAGTTCGTTAACAGGTAATGGCGGGTTAGACCTCATGTACTCTTTGCAAATCTTTCGCCGGTCGGGCATATTTAATCCAATAAACGAAAATTGATTTTTTAAATAGGCTTTTGCCCCGGCGGCCCGTTGCTCATCGGCTAACGAACGTAACTTTTGCGCTATGGGCTGTATGTAATAATGCATTTGTTATACAAAGTATGATGTATCAAAATTGGGGCTCCTTTCAAAATCCGCAATATATGCCGATCAGATTTTCGGGAATAAAAAAAAGCGAAACTTTTAAGGGTTTCGCTTTTATAAATGTAATAAGAAATGTACTTAAATTCCGGCCTTTTGACGAATGATATTCAAAGCAGCACCTGCTTTAAACCATTCTATTTGTTGCTGGTTGTACGTATGGTTTACAACTACGCGGTCAGATGTGCCATCCGCATGGTTCAATACAACAATAAGAGGTTGTTCCGGAGCGAAATTGGTCAGCCCTTCAATATCAATCACATCGTTTTCATGCACTTTATCATAATCTTCTTTATGGGCAAAGGTTAATGCCAGCATACCCTGCTTTTTCAGATTGGTTTCGTGTATTCGGGCAAACGATTTTACCAGTATAGCCCTCACACCCAAAAAGCGTGGTTCCATTGCAGCGTGTTCGCGGCTCGATCCTTCGCCATAATTTTCATCGCCAACTACTATGGTGCCAATGCCTGCAGCTTTGTAGGCACGTGCGGTGGCGGGTACTGCGCCGTATTCGCCGGTTAGCTGGTTTTTAACTTTGTCAATGCCATCGTTAAAAAAGTTGATTGCGCCAATCAGCATGTTGTTGGATATATTATCCAAATGGCCACGGAATTTTAACCAGGGGCCTGCCATCGAAATGTGGTCGGTGGTGCATTTACCTTTCGCTTTAATCAGTAAGCGTAAACCTTTCAAATCTGTGCCTTCCCATGCCTTAAAAGGCTCCAACAATTGTAAACGCTGGCTTTCGGGGCTTATCAATACCTGTACCGCGCTGCCATCTTCTGCAGGGGCCTGGTATCCGGCATCTTCAACTACAAATCCATTGGGAGGTAATTCAATACCTGAGGGTTCATCCAGCATTACCTGCTCGCCATCTTCGTTGGTTAGTGTGTCTTTAAGCGGGTTAAATGTCAGGCTTCCGGCAATAGCAAATGCAGTAACGATCTCTGGTGAGGCAACAAACGCATGTGTGCCTGCATAACTGTCATTGCGCTTTGCAAAGTTTCTGTTGAACGATGTAATGATCGAATTTTTGCGGCTTGGGTCATCCATATGCCGGGCCCATTGACCAATACAAGGTCCACAGGCATTTGCCAATACCACACCGCCCATACTATCAAAAGTATCCAGAAAGCCATCTTTTTCAACTGTAAATCTTACCTGCTCGCTGCCTGGAGTTATGGTAAATTCAGATTTTGTTTTCAGCTTTTTAGTCACCGCCTGTTTGGCTATAGATGCGGAGCGGCTGATATCTTCATACGAAGAGTTGGTACAACTGCCTATCAAGGCAACTTCAAGTGTTTCTGGCCAGTTGTTGGCTCTAACCGCTTCGGCAAAACGGCTGATAGGCCATGCCAGGTCGGGTGTGTAAGGGCCATTCACATGTGGTTCCAGTTCGCTCAGGTTGATCTCTATCACCTGGTCGTAGTATTTTGCGGGATCGGCATATACTTCGGCATCAGGCCTTAAATGTTCGCGAATGCCATCAGCCAAAAGGGCAATATCTTCTCTGTCGGTCGATTTTAGATAGGCGCTCATCTTTTCATCATATCCAAAAATTGAACACGTAGCGCCAATTTCAGCACCCATATTACAAATAGTTGCTTTACCGGTAGCGCTCAAATTATCCGCGCCTTCGCCAAAGTATTCTACAATTGCTCCGGTACCGCCTTTAACAGTTAATATGCCGGCAACTTTTAAAATAATATCTTTTGAACTGCTCCAGCCATTTAGTTTACCGGTAAGTTTTATACCGATCAACTTAGGCCATTTTAATTCCCAGGCCAGACCTGCCATTACATCGCTGGCATCAGCACCACCCACGCCAATGGCAATCATACCCAAACCGCCTGCATTAGGGGTATGGCTATCGGTACCAATCATCATACCACCGGGGAAAGCATAGTTTTCTAAAACTACCTGGTGAATTATACCAGCGCCCGGTTTCCAAAAGCCTAAACCATATTTATTACATACAGATGATAAGAAATCATACACTTCGCGGTTAGTGTTAAGTGCAGCCGCCAAATCTTCTTTGGCACCCGTTTTTGCTTGTATCAGGTGATCGCAATGTACGGTGCTGGGCACTGCAACCTGGGGCCTGCCTGCCTGCATAAACTGCAGAAGCGCCATTTGAGCAGTGGCGTCCTGCATTGCTACGCGGTCCGGGGCAAAATTAACATAGTCTTTACCTCGTTGAAAACTTTGGGTATCCATGTCGGCATGCAAGTGTGCGAATAAGATTTTTTCGGATAGGGTGAGAGGGCGTCCAACTAAATTACGGGCGGCTTCATTTTTGCCGGGTAATTCACTGTACACTTTCTTTATCATTTCTATATCAAATGCCATGAGATTGTCTTGATTTTAAGTGTTGAAAAAAAAGTTGTGTAAAACTACATTAAAACACTTCTTGAACGAAATGAGATTTATAACAGTTGCGTTCTTTATTTCTCTAAATTGCAACATTGTATAGTAATAGCATCTTTTCGAAATATTAATTAAGTGTATGAATAAGTTACGCAAAGTTATTGAGGTTCAGGCTTTTGGGGTGTGTACTTTTATAGGAGAGAGAATGGGGATAGCCACCAGCAGGATAAGGATGTGGTTTATCTATATATCGTTTCTTACTTTTGGTTCCCCGGTTATTATATACATGATCCTGGCTTTTTTAATTAATATTAAAAATTATATTTATTCGGCAAAACGAAATCCGCTGCGCTATTTATAACAAAATAAAATAAACAGAGCCAGTGTTAAAAATTGAATACAACCACACTGATTATGCGGAATTGTTAAATGATTTTGCCGGTCATTTTAAATGTAAGGTTGTTGGTAACACTTTATTTCTTCCGCCTGATATCGCCGATGGATACATGAAACTTGTGGAGCTTCCCAACGGTTTGCAGGGAATAATCAGTAATTATACGGTACACCAGGAAATATTGTTTCAACGCAATAAAATAGCCGGCGATTACTTTACGTTGCGGTTTGATGAAGTGCTGATACCGGAAAATGCCGAAGCGACAGTAACCGAATTGCAACCCGATGTTAACCCGATAAGATCGGCAGTTTACCTGGGCAGCGCCAAATTTGACTGGTTATTTTTAAGTACGAAAGGTACCAGGGTTAAGGGGGTGAACATTTTTTTCAGTAAGACATGGCTTGAACATTTTGTGGCTGTTGAGAGTGTAGGCGATATGATAAAAAAGTACCTGAGTTTAAAAATGAGTGCTTTTAATTATGAGCCAATGGATATGGAATATAAGAGGATATTGGCTGAGATATTATCGCAGGATGAAGAGAAGGCCATTAGTTCAATGATTGTTCAAAACAGGATCATGTTGTTGTTAGAGCGGTTTTTTACCCGCATATATTATAAAATGAGCGACATGCATTTTGATGTTAAGCTTTCTAACGACGACATTAATAGTGTAAAACTTGTAGCAAAAGAATTATTAAAAGATTTTTCGGTTGAACCCGCAGGTATTGTAAAACTTGCGAAAATGGCCGCTATGAGCCCGTCTAAACTTAAAATAAGTTTTAAGGAGATTTATGGCATACCGATTTATCAGTATTTTCAAAAACACAGGATGAATAAAGCCAAAGCCATGCTATTATCGCAAAAGTATTCGGTAAAAGAAGTGGGAATGGATTTAGGTTACAACAACCTAAGTAATTTTGCAAAGGCTTTTAAAAAATCGTTTGACCAGTTACCCAGTGAGTTATTAGGTCGCTGACGATATTTGATGAAAAACTTAATGCCTCCGGAATATCTATGTTAACCCATTTAGACTTTGAACAACCTGATTATGTAGCGTACATACAGCAAATTGCCGAGAATTTTAAAGCAAAATTATCCGGCAATCACTTTGTGTTGCCCCAAAGCGTAGGAATCGGTTATTTATGGGCAGAAAAATTACCAGGCGGTATAACTGTGATGGTTATTCACGCCAACATGAAACAGAATTTTACATTTACGCAACTGCCTGTATCGAGCCAGTTTTTTTGCCTGCAGTTTAATGAATACAGCAGTGAGGTTCCTGCAAAAGCCACATCGTTTAATAAAAATAAATATGGCCACGAGATGCAGTCGGCGGTGCGTTTATCACACACGTTATGTGCCGATACCTATACGTTGCCCGAAGGAGTGATTTTAAAATCGGTGTGTTTTTTCTTTAATAAAGAGCAGTTGTCCAGTTTAATTGGCGGTATTGCGATGAACGACCTTTTGACAAAGTATTTTCCATTTTTGATTACAAACGAAAGCCTTGAACCAATAGCAACGGATTATCGGGTTACCCTGAACGAATTGCAGGCTGAGAAAATTGATGTTCCTCTTCGCTTAAACTTTATACAGAACAGGGTATTGCTGCTGCTTGAAAAATTTATTGTTAACCTTTTTGAACGGAAAGATATTTCGAAGAATAAATTAAAAAGAACGGATGATGAAACCCTAAGGCTTATGAAAGTAGAAGCCTTGCTGGTAAATAATTTTACAGTCGCTCCTCCAAAAATCGATGATTTATCACGAATATCGGCCATGAGCCCGACTAAACTTAAAAATGATTTTAAGAACCTCTACGGTTTCCCCATCTATGTATATTATCAAAAGAACCGGATGTTAAAGGCTAAATCTTTGTTGCTGTTAGGCAAATATTCAATAAAGGAAGTAGGTGTTATGGTGGGTTACTCAAACCTCAGTCATTTTGCCAGCACTTTTAAAAAAGAATTTAATATTCT
Organism: Chitinophagales bacterium; assembly: GCA_038204535.1. Classification (GTDB taxonomy): domain Bacteria; phylum Bacteroidota; class Bacteroidia; order Chitinophagales; family Chitinophagaceae; genus Segetibacter. The sequence goes on from JBBRCW010000096.1 coordinate 19,302, forward strand.
GCCCAGACAAGTAAGCGCTAAAGACGGTGTTTTGGTGTATAATACCTGATTT
>JBBRCW010000097.1:0-19275 GCA_038204535.1 Chitinophagales bacterium
ACAATCTGTTTTACATCTGAAACGGGCACTGCAGAATGTGCAGGCATTGCAACCTCACCCCAAACACCGGCACCACCTTTTATGATCTTTTCGGTAAGATAATTCATAGCGCCGCGCTCCGTCTGGTATTTTTGGGAAACCTCTAAATACGACGGACCTACCGATTTATCAGCTTCTTTGTGGCAACTTTTACAATCCAGCGACAGCATCAGGTTTTTACCGGATATGGCGGCCATGCCTTGCTGATGGCCCATGTTTGAACCTGCTTTGTCAAATCCTTCAACATAATCTACCGACACGTACAAATTTGCAGCATCAATTTTTGACGTGTCATTATCTTTTATACTTACTGAATAGGCAAGCGGTTTGCCCGGTAAATAAAAGCTTTTATTACCCGAGGTCAGGTTTATAGAAACTTGCGGCTCCTGGTTACCGGCATACACTCTTGTCGTTTTGCCACCCGACGATGCTCCTTTGTCGTCTTTTGCCGTAACGGTAATCAAAAAATCACCGGCAGCACTATAAGTGTAATCCAGTGTAGGCTCGGTAGTTTCTTTGGTGGTGCCATTGCCAAGGTCCCAGTTATAACTGATCTTATCTTTTTCTTTATCTATAGCATCAACCGAAATCTTAACGGCAAATGGCAATACGCCTGAGGTTTTATCAACTGACACCGATGATATTTCGGGCGGACGGTTACCGCCATTAAAATCAATCCTTGAAAGGGCGGCATCGGGATTTTTGGTAAACCATCCGTTTCCATATTCAAGCACATAGATCTTACCATCGGGGCCCACTTCCATATCCATTAACGAATTAAATTTTGTGTGGCTCATAAAAGGCTCCATTTTATCAAAGTCTCCATTGGGCATCAGGCTAACCACTTTCACCCAGCCGCGTATCCAATCGTAAATAAACAATTTGCCATTATAATAGTCGGGCATACGGGTTTCTTTGGCATACATATCAGTATAATAAACAGGCCCGGCCATTGCGTTACGGCCACCGGTGCCCACTTGTGGAAAGTCGGGGCTGGCATCGTAAGGATACCAGATAAAAGGTGGAGCCACCGGGGGTAACTCCGTTAAGCCGGTATTGTTCCGGCTGTTATTGATGGGTTTTAGCGGATCGAAGGCCGGGCCGCTTTTGCCTGTCGCATAATCAAACTGGCGATAAGGCTGATTGTTTCCTACAAATAAGGGCCAGCCAAAATAACCGGCTTTGCGGGCCTGGTTCAGCTCATCGTACCCTTTGGGGCCCCTGGTTTCAAAACTATCGTTCCTCGCATCGGGCCCTACTTCTCCCCAATAAAGGTTGCTGTTTTTCTGATCAACAGAAATGCGGTACGGGTTACGGTTTCCCATAACGTAAATCTCCGGACGTGTTTTGTCTGTGCCTTTTGCAAAAAGATTTCCTTCGGGTATTTCATAACTGCCATCGTCTTTTACACGAATGCGAATAATTTTTCCGCGAAGGTCATTGGTATTGCCTGAAGATCGCCGGGCATCGTATTGCTGGTGGCCGGGCAGGTCGTTCATAGGACCGTAGCCGCTGCTCACATACCGGGCGCCCGGTTCGTCAAATGGCGTAGAGTTATCGCCGGCTGATAAATATAACAATCCATCGGGTCCAAATGCTATGCTGCCGCCAGTGTGACAACAAATCTCCCGCTGAGATTTTACCTCCAGAATGGTTTTTTCGGTGGCCTTATCCAGTGTATCGTTTGTAAAGGTGAAACGCGATAGACGGTTTACAGCACTATCCGCCGGGCTGTAATAGATATACACCCAGTTATTCTTTGCAAAGTTGGGATCTTTTGCCAGGCCAAGCATGCCTTCTTCGGCATTAACTCCCGGAGTATGTTCTGTCTTATAGTACACGTTAAAGAAACCCGCCTGTTTTACCTTTTTGGTTTCATTTTTATAGAGCATGATCTCTCCCCTGCGTTGTATAATCAGCACATCCAGGTTGGGCAAAATGGTCATTTCGGTTGGTTCATAAAATTCACCTTCAGTAAGCGTCGTTTTTGTAAACCGGTCTTCCTCCGGTGGATATTGAGACCTGGCCTTTGCATAGTCCAGCTGCTTGTTTTCGCCAATGGCGTATTCAATGCCGCCTAATAAATGTTTAAGATAATTGTCGTCGGTATAACTATCCTCCGTATGGCCAAGGGCGGTATAGAATGCCCGGCCGCCATCAAAATCGTGAAACCATGCCATAGGGTGCGTTCCCATTTTATGACCACCTTTATAGCTGTTTTCATCTATGGTCAAAATGACTTTAGTATCCGGGTTCAGTTTTTTGTAGCTGTAAAATTCATCGGTTTTATTCCATTGTTTAGGTAGATGTTTGGTGGCGTTGTTGCTGGCATCCTGCACCAGCAAAGTGCCTGGCTGCACATTAGGAAAAGTGTCGTGTATGCCTGGATGGTCCAAAAAGTATCCGCCGACCAACCGGCCATACCATCCCCAATCGTATTCGGTATCGGCTGCGGCATGTATGCCAACATAGCCACCGCCTGCCTGTATGTAGCGTTCAAAAGCGGTTTCCTGGGTAGCGTTCAGCACATTGCCGGTGGTGCTTAAAAAAACAACTGCCGAATATAGACTGAGCGTATCGTCGTTAAACATTTCGGCATTTTTGGTGGTATCTACATCAAAGCCTTTTTCGCTTCCCATTTTCATGATGGCTGCTATACCATTTGGAATGGAAGCATGCACATATCCTGCAGTTTTTGAAAATACCAGCACACGGGGTTTGCTGCTGCGTTTGCTATTACATGCCCAGATAAAACAGGTGATGGCTACCATCCCTAATAAAAGAAATTTTTTCATACAGCTCAATGGAGTTTATGTTGCTTAAGAAGAAAAAGGAGATTTTTTAAAACGACAAGTTATTGAATATTACTTTTTAAAAATGTTATAACATTGATTTTTTACAATGAAAACGATTTATGTAGCCATTCAGTAAATTACCTCTGCTTGTTTAAAACAACCGCCCCTGGCACCAAAAACAATCCAATCAGTTTTACAAATCGGCAAATAAAACTGTACAATCAAATAATTCGGTACAATATTATACGTACCCGATATTTTATTAGCCCATATTTTACTTTTCGATCATGTTGATGATGACTTTTGTTGCATGCTTTATAAATTATGGGCAATCATTTCGCAGGATCAAATAAAAATGAATTTTTTCGTGATATCTAAATAAAAAAGCAGGATAGTTGCCTACCCTGCTTTTTATCTATTGATTGCTTTTTTATTTAATCTTTCCAATTACCGGCTTTCACCTCTTCATAAACCATTTCTATCCCTTTTTCCAATGGTATGGATGCCGACCAGCCAAAGCCTGTCATTTTAGAAACATCCATTAGCTTACGCGGCGTTCCATCGGGCTTGGATGCATCGTTTTTAATATCGCCCTTATACCCGGCCACTTTGGCAATCAGTTTTGCCAGGTCTAAAATAGAAAGATCTGTACCGGTGCCAATATTTACGAGTCCGTCTTCATTATAATTTTGCAATAAAAAATAGCAGGCGTCTGCCAGGTCGTCCACATGCAAGAATTCACGCAATGGTTTTCCGCTTCCCCAAATTACCGCCCCGGCATTATTTTCCTTTTTTGCAGTAATGATCTTACGCATTAGTGCCGGTAAAACATGACTCGTGTTTAAATTGTAATTATCGTTGGGTCCAAAAAGGTTGGTTGGCATGGCCGAAATAAAATTGCATCCATATTGAGCACGATAAGCATCGCACAATTTAATGCCGGCAATTTTGGCGATGGCATAGGGTTCGTTGGTAGACTCCAATATTCCTGTCAGCAGGTATTCTTCTTTTAACGGTTGTGGTGCCAGTTTAGGATAAATACACGACGATCCCAAAAATAGCAGCTTCTTTACTTTGGTTACATAAGCCGCATGTATAATATTGGCCTCAATCATGAGGTTATCGTACAAAAACTCGCCCCGGTAAACATTGTTGGCGTAGATGCCGCCCACTTTAGCGGCAGCCAAAAAAACAATGTTTGGCTTTTCATCAACAAAAAAATCGTTGACTGCCTGCTGGCTACGCAGGTCTAATTGCGCTGAGGTCCGAGTAATGATGTTGGTGTACCCTTTTTTTTCGAGCAGCCTTATTATTGCGCTTCCCACCATTCCCCGATGGCCGGCAACATAAATTTTATCATCTTGTTCCATGCTACTCAAATTGATTTTTTACATTAAAACCGCTTTCTTTTAACAGCACTTCCTTCTTAAACACTTCAATATCGGCGGCTACCATTTCTTTTACCAGTTCGGCAAGTGTGTATTTTGGTTTCCAGTTTAGCTTTTCCTGGGCTTTCGTTCCATCACCAATCAGCAATTCCACCTCTGTAGGCCTGAAATACCGGCTATCCACTTTAACCACTACGGTGCCGGGTTCAACTTTATATTCGCCGGTGCAGGCGCTTACCTTAGCCACTTCATGTTCGTTTTCCCCTTCAAAGGTTAATTCAATACCCACCTCGCCAAAAGCCATTATTACAAAGTCGCGAATGGAAGTAGTTACACCGGTGGCAATAACAAAGTCTTCCGGCGTTTCCTGTTGAAGGATCAGCCACATTGCTTCCACATAGTCTTTGGCATGGCCCCAATCGCGACGGGCGTTCATGTTTCCGAGATATATGGTTTGTTGCAGACCCAAAGCTATTTTAGATACTGCCCTGGTTATTTTGCGGGTAACAAATGTTTCGCCTCTTAAAGGAGATTCATGGTTGAACAAAATGCCATTGCAGGCGAACATATTGTATGCTTCGCGGTAATTCACTGTTATCCAGTAAGCATACAATTTGGCTACCGCATAAGGCGAACGCGGATAGAATGGCGTGGTTTCGCTTTGCGGCACTGCCTGCACCAATCCATACAATTCAGAAGTAGAAGCCTGGTAAATTTTTACTTTTTTAGTCAAACCCAGCAACCTGACCGCTTCCAATATTCTTAAAGTGCCAATACCATCTGCGTTGGCGGTGTATTCGGGCATTTCGAAACTAACCTGTACGTGGCTCATAGCAGCCAGGTTGTAAATTTCGTCGGGCTGAACTTCCTGTATGATCCTGATAAGGTTGGTAGAGTCGGTTAGATCGCCATAATGCAATACCAGCTTAATGTTGGTGGCGTGCGGGTCCTGGTACAAATGATCAATGCGGTCGGTATTAAATAAGGAGCTCCGGCGTTTTATGCCATGTACTTCGTATCCTTTTTGTAATAAGAGTTCGGCGAGGTATGCTCCATCCTGCCCGGTAATACCGGTGATCAGCGCTATTTTACTCATGTTGTCGGGTTGGCAAATATTGATGCCCTTTTATATTAGAATTTATTTTTAATCGGCTGGCAATCGAAAAATTTAAATTATTGAATTGAACCAATAATATTAAAAGTCCGCAAATATAAGCCAGTCAGCCCGATCACCCAACCGGGCAAAGTTGAACATTCATGCTTTGTGGATTCAAAGGAAAACAGATAGTACCTGGTTTGATTTCCAAAATACCCAAATGGTTGCATATATGTTCGCGCCTGGAAGCCTAAAAAAAAGACAACCTAAAAAGATTGTCTTGGCGTATTATAATGTTTATAAAACTGTCAGTTTAAAGAACGATGCGATACTTATGCATTCCTGTTGATACAATTCAAGTCTTCAAATGCTATTTCAAGGCGTTTTATAAAAGTTTCTTCGCCTTTGCGCAGCCAAACCCTTGGATCGTAATATTTCTTGTTAGGTTTGTCCGCTCCTTCAGGATTGCCAAGCTGGCCCTGCAGATAACCTTCGCTCTTTTTGTAATTTCCCAATACGCCTTCCCAGAAAGCCCATTGCAAATCGGTGTCAATATTCATCTTAATAGCGCCATAACTAATAGCTTCGCGTATTTGGTTTTGCGGAGAACCGCTTCCACCGTGAAACACAAAAAACAATGGTTTGTCTTCAGTAACCTTGTAGTTTGCTTTTATATAATCCTGGCTGTTGCGTAAAATTTCAGGACGAAGCTCAACATTACCTACACTGTACACACCGTGAACATTTCCAAATGCGGCTGCAATGGTAAACAGGCTTCCTACTTCTTTCAGGTGCTCGTATGCATAAGCCACATCTTTTGGCTGGGTGTATAATTTGTCGTTTTCTACATCGCTGTTGTCAACGCCATCTTCCTCTCCGCCGGTTACACCCAGCTCAATTTCAATACCCATACCCAATGGTTTCATTCTCTTAAAGAACTCAACTGAAGTACCAATATTTTCTTCAACGGTTTCTTCCGAAAGATCAAGCATATGTGAGCTAAATAGAGGCTGACCCTTTTCTTTAAAAAATTGTTCGCCTTCGTCTATCAGGCTGCTTATCCAGGGTAACCATTTTTTGGCTGCATGGTCTGTATGCAATATGACAGGTACACCATAATGTTTGGCTACATTATGTATGTGCAGGGCACCGGAAACCGCTCCTGAAATATTTGCCTGCAATTTATCGTTCGGCATACCCTTACCCGCCAAAAACTGGGCGCCGCTGTTTGAAAACTGAATAATTACCGGCGAATTGACTTTGGCGGCAGTTTCAAGCGTTGCATTAATTGAATTGGTGCCTATGCAGTTTACAGCTGGCATTGCAAATTCATTTTGTTTGGCATCCTGTAAAAGTGTTTCCAGTTCTTCACCAAAAACAACTCCGGCTTTGTATTTTTTCATTGTAGTTTTTTTCTTTTTTTGATTTAAGAAACCATCACTAACTTACCCGTAAGTCAATGCATGATTGGCGCAAATCTCGTAAAATACGATGGAGTGTCAAAAGAAACCAATAAAAATTTGGAAATCAATCACTTTTAAACCACTTTTTTTAAATTAACTAAAAAATGTGGCCAATTGCAACTGAATGTAAATGGTTTTATTTCAAAAAAAAGACATTTATATTTTTGATAATTTTACAATAACCAATATATGATGCTATGGCCAAATCTGCAGGTTTAGCTAAAAGCGATATATTCAATAATATTGTGACTGATTGATTATAATTGCGGTATCGGTTTAGGCTATAACTTTGTATTATTACTAATTAAGTGCAGACCAATTTATTTTGCCGGCTATATTTTTCTCCATCCTCCTATGAACCCAAGACAGCTTTGCAAATCTGATATCCCGTGCGGTTTTTATTCTTTTCTTACAAAATGTGGCTTTATTTATGATATTAAGAGCTTGCCTTAAAATTTCTGCACTTATCTAAAATATTTTTTGGAGATGAAAAAATTCGGTTGTTTGTTTTTGATTTGTTTTGCTTCAGGTTTTTTGCAGGGCCAGAAAAAGGGTGTTGCCACAAGAGAAGAAACCATTGATTATCTCAATCAAAAATCAAGGGAGGTAATTGGTTATGATAAGGCGGGCATCAGTCAAAAAATATTTGTCGATAAAAAGACAATTAGCGATGGGCATGTTAAAAGGACCGCCACGGGTATTGAAGTGTATGTTGCCTACAAAACCGACACCTACTCCATATTTAACACTTCAACATTCAATCCCAAACACATTTTATCAATCACCAATACGAGTTCCGAAGCCGTGTCAAAAGTGTCAACCATTGGTACGCTTGAAATTAAATTTATAGGAAAAACAGCCTTGTATAACAATAATGGTAATACTGATGCAGTTGACAGAATTATTTTCAATTTTATGCAATCCGATCCTGCAAACGAGCGAAGAGTGATAAATGCATTTAACCACCTTAAAGAGCTATACAAAGCTGAAGATGCCTATTTTGAATAGCCATTCAATTTTTAATTACGGTGATATATTTTCCTGGTTCACAGCCGTTACCCCTTGTCTGGGTTTCAGGATTTTGAAGAAAGCCTTTCACAAATCGAAGAACCGGGATTAGGCCCGGCAGCAGTAACTTAAAGTTTTTTTATGGAATTTATTTTGAATTCCACGCTCAATTTTTCTTGAATCGCTGCCATTTTCAGATACTTATTTAAACAAAAATATCGTCCATCAAAAATTTATTTTAAAAATTTGATGACATAACAGGTTTTAATCCGATGTACACATATGGACCAAAACCACCCTGTTATGAAAAGTATCTTCACCCTAGTTTTGTTTTTATTGGTAAGCTTTTTTTCCAGTGCTCAATCCGAAACTGAACCCAATAACAGTTTTGAAACGGCTAATGCTATTACGCCGGATGCTCCGCTGTCGGGCAGTGTAAATGACCTGACTTCGGGCGGAATTAAAATCGACGAATTTGATTACTACAGAGCTGTGTTTACCACCGATGGTACAGTCAGAATTAATATTTCGGGCACCAATACGCACACATCAAACGGCTATCTCTACCTGTATGTGTACGACAGCCGAAAAAGTTCTGGACAGCTTTTGGGAAAATATGTAGGAAACACTTCGTCGGTAGCCAATTCAAACAGTATAATCGACCAAATTGACTTGCACGGACGGGCGGCCGATACCCTGTATTTCAGGTTGCAGACATCGGGCAAGTTTAGTTATACCATCAGCTATTCTGTTATAGCCACAAGTACAAACGATGTGGAGCCAAATGACCTTTTTGACCAGTCGCTGCCAATAACCTTCAACGAAATCAAAGAGGGTCACATAGGATATAGAAAAAACGGAACAGATGATGCCGACGACTATTACGTTGGGGTAATGCCCACAGATGGCACACTTAGGATTATAGTGGAAGGTCAAAACCAAAATGGTGGAAATGGATATATGTATATGTACGTTTACGACGCCAGGAAAGGCAACGGAACAATATTTCAAAAATATATTGCCAACAGCAGCAGTATAAAAGCCGATTCTACAATCTACGATACAATCTATATTCATGGCCGGGCAGCCGATACGGTCTATTTCAGAATGATTTCGTCGGGTGCATTCAGGTACACGGTTAAATACGATGTGGTGGATACATCGCCCAACGATGCGGAGCCTAATGATATTTTTTCACAGGCCCTTGGTATAAACCATCTCGAAGAAAAGGTGGGTCATATTGGTTATATAAAAAAGGGAAGCGAAGATGCATCTGATTACTACCGCACCGTGTTGCCCTTTGATGGCACCTTAAAAATAATGGTACGCGGCCAAAACCGCAATAGTGGTAATGGTTACATGTATATGTATGTGTACGACCGCAGGCAGGGCAATGGCACGATCGCTCAAAAATATATAGCCAATAGCTCCTCCATTAAAAGAGACTCTACCATTTTCGATACCATCTACATTCACGGCCGCGCAGCCGATACGGTGTATTTTAGAATGACCTCCAGTGGCGCCTTTTCTTACGCGTTAAAGTACGATATGGTAGATACCACCTTGAACGATGTTGAGCCAAATGATAATTTCGATACCCCGATAGGTATTAACCAACTTGAAGTAAAGAAGGGACATATAGGCTATGTTAAGAATGGCGCTGAAGATGCAAGTGATTATTATAAAACAGTAATACCGATTGATGGGACACTAAAAATTTATATACAGGGTACCAACCAAAATGGTGGTAACGGCTATATGTACCTGTATGGCTACGACCGCCGAAAAGGCAGCGGGCAAATATTCGGAACGTATGTTTCCGGAAGCTCATCCATTAAGGCTGACTCTACCATTTATGATACACTCACTGTTTACGGAGTACTGGCCGATACTTTTTATTTTAGGATGATCTCTTCCGGTGCGTTTAGCTATCAGCTTAGTTATAACACCGAAGTAAACGCCGCCTTCGACCCCGAACCTAATAATACCTTTGACCAGTCGGTAGCCGTAAGGGAGGGCATCACTCAAAATGGGCAGATCGGTTATACCCTGGGCGGGATAGAGGATGCCAACGACTACTACAAAACTGTATTTCCCGCAGATGGCACAATGAAACTGGTTGTACAAGGCACCAATAATAACGGTAGTAACGGGTACATGTATATGTATGGTTACGACCGGCGAAAAGGCAGCGGTGCTGTTTTTCAACAGTATATCGTGTCAAGCTCCGTACCCAATGCTGCTACCATTAACGATACCATATTTGTGTACGGAAGGGCTGCGGACACCTTCTACTATCGAATGACAAGTTCGGGCGCCTTTAATTACCAGTTTAGTTACCAGATGGTTGACACAAGCATTAACGATGAAGAGCCCAACGACGTTTTTGATCAATCGCTTGCCATTGAACTATTGGAAAAAAAGCAGGGCCACATTGGATACGAAAAAGGTGGCGCTGGCGACGCGGCTGATTACTATCGCACCGTGTTACCCATAGATGGCACCCTGAAGATAATGGTACAGGGCAGGAACCAGTGGAGTGGAAATGGCTACCTGTATATAAACGCGTATGACAGGCGTAAGGGCAGCGGGCAAATACTGGCGAAATATGTTGCCAACAGTTCCTCAATAAAAAAGGACTCAACCATTTACGACACCATTTACATCTTTGGCAGGGCAGCCGATACGGTCTATTTCAGAATGATATCGTCGGGGGCATTTAGCTATCGCTTAAAATACGATATAGTTGATACGACCGAAAACGATATTGAACCCAATGATGTTTTCGACCAGTCTCTATCAATAGCACACCAGGAAGAAAAGAAAGGACATATTGGTTATTTAAGAAATGGATCGGACGATGCACTGGACTATTATAAAACAGTATTACCAACAAATGGCACGCTACAAATTTTTGTACAAGGCAAAAACCGGGGCGGTGGCAATGGCTACTTGTATATAAACGGGTACGACAGGCGGAAGGGCAGCGGCCAGATACTTGCTAAATATGTATCCAATAGTTCAGCAATAAAAGCAGATTCCACTATTTACGATACCATCTACCTACATGGCCGGGCTGCCGATACTACTTATTTCAGAATATCTTCTTCAGGCTCTTTTAGCTATAGTTTAAAGTACCAGATGATTGATACCGGCGATAACGACCTTGAACCCAACGATACCTACACAGAGGCGCTACCTATAGCACAACATGAAAGTAAAACAGGCCACATAGGCTATGTAAAAGCTGGTGTAGACGACGCAAACGACTATTATGTTACCAGTCTTCCTTACGACGGCACCCTGAAGATATTTGTGCAGGGAACAAATAAAGGTAGTGGCAATGGATATATGTATATGTATGGATATGACAGGCGTAAAACCAGCGGTACCATATTAAGCCAATATGTAGCTGGCAGTTCCATTATTAAAAAAGACTCAACTATTTACGACACTATTTTGGTACACTGCCGTGCTGCGGATACTACCTATTTCAGAATGACCTCATCCGGTTCTTTTAAATACACGATAAGCTACCAGATGGTAGATACCTCCATAAATGATGCGGAGCCCAATAATTCATTTGCCACCGCAGAATACATGGGAAAGCTACCCACCGATAGTTTACTGCCTGCTAAAAAGGGCCATATAGGCTATGTTGCCAATGGTGTAACGGATACCGATGATTACTACAAGGTAGCGGTACCGGCGGCCGGGTCCATACAAATAATTATGACGGTAACAAATACCAGGGCTTCGAATGGCTGGGTACGTGTGTATGGTTATAATCAAAACAGAACAGGTAACCTTTTGAACAGGTATATAAAAGGAACCACCACTCTGCCTGGCAATAGTACCACGATAGATACCATCAATATTAACTGTGCTAATATCGACAGCTTTTATTACCGGATCACTTCCAGCGGGTGTTTTGCATATTCGTTTAGTATGCGGTTTATTGATAACGATCCCAAAGCAAAATTTGTATATAACCAGGCCGGCAGCCTGCACGAATTTGTAAATGAAAGCACCAATGCCAACAGTTATATATGGAAGGTGGACAACTCAATCATTACTACCAATACCGCCCCGCCATTGCTTTCTTATAGACCAGGGGGTTACGATATAAGGCTGATAGCCAAGAATTCAGTCTGCAATTTTATTGACACCGCATTTTATAAACTGTTAGTACGCGGGCTCGATAGGTTTACACCTGCATCGGGAGGAGAGGGCAATGTTGAATTTACCGCCTATGGTGGAGGCTTTCACACAGGCATGAAAGTGTATTTGAAGCAGGGAGCCAATGTTTACAGCGACTCGCTGTCGAAAGTGAATCAATACGGCAATATCTTTTCGGCCATTGTTGACATGCATAATGCGCCAACCGGAATTTACGATGTTGAAATTGTAACCAACGACACTTCTTACTTTATTCCCGGAGGTTACAGAAGCGAAGCGCTCATCAGCAAATTGAAAGCCGAAATCATTGGCCGCGATATTATCAGGAGAAATACAAACACCAATTATTCGGTCAGGGTGCACAACCAGGGCAATACCATGGCCGGCCTGGTGGAAGTGTATATATTATTTCCACCGTATATGCAGGTGAATGTGATGGATACATTGACACAGGTGGTCAATTACCAATTTGATGATATTAACATAGATACCCTGCCTTTATTCAGAAAAGTTACTACGGATAGGGGCTATCCCATAAACGGAAACCTGTACTCTTTCTATATAGCGGGCATACCGGCAAACGGCTTCCGCGATCTAACATTTATTGTTAATTCAGGAGTAGGAAAAGACAAAATCTATACTTGGGTACAAGGACCATTATCGGGTTCGGAATACAAATCGTGGTTCGACCCTTGTAATAAGGCAAAAGTAAAGCTGGTGATGGACGCCCTGGTCGATGGCCTTTCAACTATACCTATTGCTGATTGTGCTGTTGGAGTGGCAAAGTTGGCAGGTAACGCATTATATTCTGCGGCCAATTGGTTGCTGGGTAATGGAGCGCCTTCGGCGGCAAGCCTTACAAAAACGGCCTTAGGCACAGTAAAGGATTGTGCTGGCGAAGCTTTGGCGGCTGCAGGTTTTGCACCCGGTATAGCTTTCGAAATAGCAGACGTATTAGCGGACCTCGCCATTTTGGGATCGAATATAGATGTAAATGTTGCCCTGGTGACAGATGCCTGTGCAGATGAACCGGAACCCGAAGAAGAAGAAAAGCCGGTAGATGTAAGAACATCGTTTGATCCCAATGCTAAATCGGGCCCGGCAGGATATACTGCCGCAAAATACATTCTGGGTTCACAAAAGTTAGTGAATTATACGTTGTTTTTCGAAAACCAGCCAACAGCTTCATTACCGGCACAGGAGGTAATTATTTTAGACACGCTGGATAAAACCAGGTTTGATCTGTCGTCATTCAGGGCCTTGTCGTTTGCAATTGGAAGCAACCACTACAATATACCTCTGGGGGCCATTGACTATAGCATTGACGTTCCGTTTAACAGTCAATTGAATGTAAGGCTAAGCATAAACCTCGATACGATTACCGGTATCATGAAGGCGCATTTTAAATCGATAGATACGCAAACCGGCGCCGTAACCGACGATCCCCTGGCAGGCTTCTTACCGCCCAATACTAACTCGCCCAATGGTGAAGGCTATATTAGTTTTTCTATTGACTTGCTGGATGGTCTGCCTCATGGAACCGTTGTACGTAACAAGGCATCCATCATTTTTGACACTAATGAGCCAATCGTAACAGATGAATGGATGAATACGTTAGACAGAAACATGCCATCATCGCAAATTTCCGGAGCCTATCAACTAAATGATTCTACCGTAGTAATTAAGGCAACAGGAACAGATGCAGCAAGCGGCTTTCGTAATTTCAAACTGTTTGTATCCGCAAATGGCGACGCCTATAAATACTATTTTAAAGTAAGTGACAGCGCCTTGATTTATGGCAGTATCGGTACCACTTTTAATTATTACGTAGTGGGAGTTGACTCCGTAGGTAACCAGGAACAAAAAACTCCGTCGGCTGAAGGAACTTTTACAATAACCGATCCGTTGGTTATTACGCTCGGTAACATTTCTGCCACCAACGATGGCACCCGAAATCGTATAGATTGGATCACACTGCACGAAGACAGGGGCGATCGCTTTGAAATTGAAAAGAGCGCTCATGGCCGCGACTTTAGCCATCTTGCAACCGTGCAGGCAAAAGGCATTGCGGGAGATTATTTTATCTACGACAATACACCGGAAAAAGGCCGCACCTGGTACAGGCTAAAACTGAAAAATGCCGATGGAAAATACAGCTATAGCAAAGTAGTGAGCGCCTACATGGTAAGCAATGGCGGGTTTGTAATGGAAGCCTATCCTAACCCGGTAAGCAACCGGTTAAACATTACACTGCATGGCGCTATTGACGGACGCGGATCGATAAGCGTGTTCGATATGATGGGTAAGCAGGTTATGCAAATGCCGGTTAACCGCAACAGAATTAGCCTGGATATAAGCAGCCAGCCCAGGGGAAATTACATTATAAAATATACTGACAGCAAAAATGCAGAAGTGATAAAAATAACAAAGCAATAGGGGGTTAAATATAAGAGGTTGTCTTAACCGACAGCCTCTTTTTTTAAAACATTAATATAAATAAGAATTTGTGAGATATACGAACTGAAACAAAACAGGCAGCAGCAACAGCATTGAATGGTTGAGGCGTATAACAAAGGGGGTTTGCAGATTTTGTTGTAAAAAGTTGCTGTTGAACATGACCCTTAAAATTTTTTAAACTATCTTTTGCGTGATAAAACATCATGCAGAAGAACACAGACCCAACAGAAAATATTACCCGGCAACTGGCAGACGCGATGCGCAGCAATCATGAGCCTACATTGCAAAAGCTGTACACAGATAACTACTATAAAATCGAAAAATATATTTTAAATAACAATGGTACTGAAGAGGAGACAAAAGATATTTATCAGGAGGCGTTTATCATAGTCTGGAGAAACGTTCAGCTTGACAAGTTTACACCAGGCAATGAAAGTGAAGTAGCAGGATATCTTTTTAATGTGGCGAAATTTAAATGGATAGACCATCTGCGATCAAACCACTTTAAAAAAATTGTTCATATAGAATATGAGGAGGGGCCTCTTGAAATTATTGAAGAAACGATAAATGCGGCCGACAGCAACAAGTTGCTGATGGTTCGAAATAAATACAAACAGCTAGGAAGCACCTGCAAAAGGGTGCTGACAGATTTCTATTTTCATGAAAAATCATTAAAAGCTATTGCAGCGCATTTTAATTGGACCGAAGCAACCGCCAGGAACAATAAATACCGATGCCTGCAGCAGTTAAGAACCTTATTGAAAACCTAATTTTGGAAAAAGAGAACGAAATAACACCGGCAGAATTTGATGAGATTGAAAGATATCTTTTGCAGCAAATGAGCGACACTGAGTCAGCAGCATTCAGCAGGCAGCTAAACGATAATGCTACGCTTAGTATAAAGGTCGATGATACGCGTTTATTATTACTGGGTGTAAAGGAAGGCATGCTGGCCGAAAAGATGAAGGCGTTTCACCTGGCATTAAAGACTGCACAACCGTCTGTAAGCGATCTTTGGATCAAGCGTTATCTGGCAGCAGCAGTTGTTTTCGCATTATTGATCTTGGGCAGCTGGTTATTTTTTAGCCGCAACGGCAGTCAAAAGATGTATAGTGATTACTATATTCAGGATGCAGGCCTTATGACCGTCATGGGCGTTTCGGAAAATTACAATTTCGATAAAGCAATGATCGATTATAAGTTGGGCGATTACCAAAAGGCAATTGATGCCTGGCAAAAATTACTGATTACCAACCCGGCAAACGACACTTTGCATTATTTTATTGGTTCCGCTTATATGGCCTTAGACCAGCCGGCCAGGGCATTTAAGAATTTTGAATGGGTGATGAAATCTGTTAAAAGCAATTTTAAAATGGATGCCTATTGGTATGCCGGGCTTTCGTTGCTTAAACAGGGCGAGCAGGAGAAGGCTTCAAATTATATCAGGCAATCTGATAATTCTAAAAAAGATGAATTGCTGGCCAGGATGAAGCTACCGGCAACTAATGGAGATTAAGGCAGCATGAAAGACGGCTGATTTTAAAGTTATCCTCTTTGTATATATCCATGAAGTTAAAAGCGATCATATTATTGCTTAACATTTTTGCGGCTTGTATGTGCAGCGCGCAGCAAGTGGATATTACTGCTATAGACAAAGCAATTAATGACAATAACATAGCCCGGGCCGAGGCATTACTCAACCAATCTATCAGTCAATACAGCAAAGCCGGCCTTGAAGACTCCCTGGTTAATTTTATTTTTTACCTAGGCAAAACGGAACGTAAAAAAAGCAATGCAGAAAATGCCGTTAAAAGGGTTCAGGATTTTGTAAAAACAATAGAAAAGAATACCAATAAGGAGTCTACCATCAGGCAGGCATATTTGGAAGCTGCGGAATTTTATGGTTCTGTAGGAAAAAACAAACTTGCCTTTGAAGCCGATGAAAAAGCATATAGCCATACAGAAAAGATGCCTGATAAAACGCCTAACCAGTTGGGTCAGGTATTGAGCAATATGGGCGCCTATGCACACCGTATGGGCAACATAGACCTTTCTAAACAATTACATAGAAAAGCGCTTCAGCTTTTTCTTTCCGATAAACAAACCGATTACGAACGGTTGTATATATCGTATAATAATCTTGGAGGCATTATGTATTATGCTTCAAAATTAGACAGTGCCCGCTATTATTACAGTAATGCGCTACAGGCGCTTGAAAAAACGGAACGGACACCGGTAAACCAATTTTACCGCCCGGCCGTTTTACAAAATAACCTGGCGGGTGTTTACAGCATGGATGGCCAGACTACTGCAGCTATCAATGCCATGCGATCTACCATCGACAATCTAAAAAACTTTCTGGCCACCAAAGAACCGAACCCTAAAAAGGTTACGGCCACCACCTTTCAGTTTGAAGCCACCGATAACCTTGCTGGTATTTATAAAGAGTTAGGCAATTACAAACAAGCAAAAGAGTTGCTTGAATATTCATACAGGCAAAAGCAAAAGCACCTTGATAAAAACGATCCCGGCATTTTTATATCTCAAATAATTTTGGGACAGCTTTATTTTGCCATGAATGATGCTGACAAAGCTGAACAGTATTTAAATACTGGTATTCTAAATATTAGTATGGCTGATGGCGATTATGTTTACTACCAGGCAGACGCAAGTAATACTTTGGCCTTACTATATGACCGCAAAAAAGAAATGCAGCGGGCAGCCGCATCTTATGAAAAAGCTGACAGTTTGTACTATGAAGCTTTACAGGGTGACTACGACATCATCTACCTGAATTTTTTACGCAATGCCGCTTTGTTTTATGCTGAAAATAACCAGCCGGCCATTGCACTTGCCAAGGCAAAAAAAAGCTACGATTATACATTAAAAGTGCAAGGCCCCAATACGCTGGAAACCTTTTACCAGTTACTGAACCTGGCAAATGTTTACCAGTTATCGGGCAATTATGCCGAAGCGCTACAGTTTGGCGAAAAGGCGCTGGCTACGGTAAACAAAGTGTCTGCCAGCAGCACCAATCTGTTGGATTCTATTAAAATAGAAATAAAAAAAACGAAAGCAATCCTGGTGACGGCTAAAGCCGGATATGCCTTGCTTAAAGTGAAAGATGCTGTTCATCTTACCGACATCTTAAACAAATTAAACCAGGCGCTGCAGGTATTGGAAAGAAGGAAGACAATCATTAATGATCCGCAAGACATTGGGTTGTTAATGGCGGACCACAGTGAGCTGCTTGAGTTTACGAAAAAGATCACGTTCGAATTGTACCAACTTGTGAATGACCAGGCATATATCGACCGCCTGATGAGCCTGCAGGAATCGAGCATTTATTCCAGGATTCGGTTGCGGCTCGACAAAAATGATTCGCTTCAGTTTTCTAATGTGCCAATAAATATTCGCTCTAAGGAAAAGCAGTTAAAGGCCGCCATTAGCGCTTCGCTGCAAGGCAGCACATCGCATCAGCAAAAAATGCAAGCCTATTTTGAAGCAACGGAAAACTGGGAAAAATTTCTGCAGGATCTTAAGCAGAACCAACCTGCTTATTACAGGTTGCGATACGAATCGATCTTTAAACCATTAAAACAAATTCAACGGGCCCTTCCTCAAAACGCCACACTGGTAAGGTATTTTTTTATTGACAAAAACCTGTTTGTCCTAGTTGCAGAAAACGGGTTCAGGAAATTAGTCCGCCTTGAAATTAATAGTTTGAAGGACGATGTTGAAAATGCCATGAAGCCTGGTTTGTCGCCAGCGGTCATGGGCGCAGTTTTAAACAGGCTGTTCCGGCAACTGTGGATGCCCATTGCAGGCGAGATCCGCCATAAGAATGTCATTATCATTCCCGATGGAATTTTGTACAGCCTGAGTTTTGAATTGCTGACGCCCGCAACCCTTACATCTTTTAAGGATCTGGCCACCAAAAGCCTGCTGGCCAGCTACGCCATATCTTATCATTACAGTCTTTTCTTAGTGGGTGGAAAAGAACAGGTAAAGCCGATTTCAAATTTTGTTGCATTTACGCCGGGCTTTCCCGAAAGTGAAAGAGAAAGGTTTTTGAAAGCTTCGGATGGGTTGATGGATGCCAACCAGCAATACCTCTCATTGCTGCCCCAGCCCTTTACCACCAAACTGGCTGCTAAAATTCAAACGTTACTGGGTGGAAATCTTTATATGAACAGCCAGTCAACAAAGGCGAATTTTACCTCCTTCGCGGGTAATCATAAGGTGATACATATTGGCACGCATGCCGAATCGAACAATGAACATCCCGAACTCTCTAAACTGATTTTTGCCAAGAGTGACTCATTAACAGACGACAATGAATTGTTTGTACATGAGATATACAACTGCGATCTAAGCGCCCAATTGGCGGTACTAACAGGCTGCGAAACCGGCAAACCGGGCTTCCAGGATGGCGAAGGAATGATATCGTTTGCCCATGCGTTTAACTATGCCGGCAGTCAAAGCATATTAACTGGTTTGTGGAAAATTGATGAAAAGGCAAGCGCTGTTCTGGCGGAGGCATTTTATAAAAACCTGCTTGCCGGAATGCCAAAAGATGAAGCATTGCAAAAAGCAAAACTGGAATATCTGGTAACCGAAAACGGCCGCATGCTTGAGCCACAATATTGGGCCGGGCTCATCATTATGGGCGATACGTCGGCGTTGATTGTAAAACCCGAAGGTTCAGGATGGTGGTTATTGCTTCCAGCCATAGTTTTATTGATGGCAGGTATGTTATTTTTCAGGTTTACAAAACCAATTTCAAAATAGATCTATCGGCTTCTTAATTCTTCCTGCATGTTTATTTGACATATAAATAA
Organism: Chitinophagales bacterium; assembly: GCA_038204535.1. Lineage (GTDB taxonomy): Bacteria > Bacteroidota > Bacteroidia > Chitinophagales > Chitinophagaceae > Segetibacter. Next base: position 19,267 of record JBBRCW010000097.1, read on the forward strand.
GTTTTTGTC
>JBBRCW010000098.1:0-19174 GCA_038204535.1 Chitinophagales bacterium
GGAAGCGGAAAAATTGTACAATCAAAACGAACAATCTTAGGCGGGATCTTTTTTGATTGCTGTTTAAATAGCAATTAAAAAGCAAGCAATTTTCACTTGTTTTTTCAATAAAAATCTGGCCACGGCCTTTACGGTGACTGAAATAATCAAAATTGAAAAGGGGTCTCCGCATTTACTTTTGGCAGCAGGGTTGATTAAAGAATATACTGCTGAATTGAACGTGGACCTTACTTTTCAAGGTCTTGATGGCGAATTAAGCAGCCCATTAGTTAAATATGGATCTGAAGGAGGAGCTCTGTTTATAGGTTTTTTTCACCGGCAACCTGTTGGTTGTATTGCTTTGCAGCAGCTGCTATTGAACGATACCTGCGAAATGAAACGGTTATATGTAAAACCTGGGTTCAGAAAAATGGGCTTTGCTAACAGCCTGGTTGCTCAATTAATTGAAGAGGCAAAAAGGCAGGGGTATAAACGAATGGTACTCGACACGTTGCAAAGCCTTGTTCCTGCTTTAACGCTTTATCAAAAATTTGGATTTTACCGTACCTCACCTTATTATCACAATCCTTTGCCAGGCGTAATTTTTATGGAAAAGCTTCTATGAAAATCAAAACAATTTATCGGTTCAAATAATCTTCTATTATTTTGGGATAATAGGCATGTTCTAACTGGTGAATTTTAGCGGCAAGACTGTCTGCGGTATCGTGTTCTTCGACCGGGCAGGTAGCTTGAAAAACAATTTCTCCATTATCATATACGGCATCCACGTTATGTATGGTAATGCCGCTTATATCATCTTTCGCGGTAATTACTGCCTGGTGCACCCTTGCGCCATACATACCTTTTCCACCATATTTTGGCAGCAACGCCGGGTGTATATTTAAAATGCCGGATGAATAAGCCTCCAGTATCGTATCGGGCACTTTCCATAAGAAACCGGCCAAAACAATAAAATCTATTTCAGCATTTTTCAAATGTTCAACGTATCCATCCCCCTTATAAAACCTTTCTTTCTCAATTAGAATTAGGGGCACACGGTAATTTTCAGCATGTTGCAAAACGCCTGCGTATGGATTGTTGCAAACGATGAGCGAAACGTTTATTGAAGGATGACAGGTGAAATGTTCAATGATAGTTTTGGCATTACTGCCGGCTCCTGAAGCAAAAATGGCAATATTTCTACGGTCGTTCATTTAGATTTTAGTTTTTAAAATGGATGGGCTGCATGGTGAAAAGTCCCGGTTTGTTTAGGGGGATGCAGATTAATTTTAGATTTAAAGCAAAAGGTGTTTTCTGATTTTGACTGATAAAAAATGATAAAATGTCGGTTTCTGTTGAAGCTTCATGCACTTTAAACATTTGGCAAAACAAGGTCCATTTGTTTAATAAAGGCAGTTCAAATTCATTCTATCTTTTACAGTTCCTTTCAGGAAAAAATTATCGTATTCAATTTGTTTAATCTTTGTAATGAAACGCCAAAAAACCGTCTTCAAACAGAATAAGCCGCTTTAAAGATTCAGGTTACAAATTAATGACAATTATACATGTTAGAACATTCGATTTCGCTGAAACGCAAGCCAGCAGTAGGAAAATTTTTTTTTAACATGTTGATATAATGTCAACATCGTACCCTAAATTTGCAGCCATTCCAGGAGATTTTTCCACATCAAAGCACAACTGTTTGTGTCTATGTTTCAGCATAACCGCATAACTAAAACATTTTTTTCAGGATTTTTATTTGTATTTATATTTTTTTCGGAAAAAAATTTATTTGCCCAGGATGGTAAGTCATTGTTCAGTCAGAACTGTGCTTCGTGCCATGCGGTGCATAAAGATCTCACCGGGCCTGCACTTGCAGGTGTAGAAGACCGGTGGGGCGATAAAGACAGATTACATGCATGGATAAGAAATAACCAGGCGGTAATAAAGTCTGGCGATCCTTATGCGGTAGCGTTGTATAATAAATGGAACAAATCTGCCATGAACCTGTTTCCAAATCTTAAAGATGAGGAGATTGACGCTATCTTAGGTTACATTAACTCTGTGCCTGATCCTGCAATCGTCGCTGCCACACCGGGCGCTGAAGGTGCTTCCCAGGCATCAGGAGGAGACAATACTTTACTTTTTGGAATTCTTACTTTGATTTTGGCTGTTGTTGCTTTAATATTATTGCAGGTAAACAGCAATCTTAAAAAGTTGTCCGACGAAAAAGATGGGAGTAAAGTATACGAGCCTGTTCCGTTTTACAGGAATAAAGCCTACATAGCCATGGTAACCATCGTTTTATTTACTATTGGCGGATATGCTACTGTAACAGGCGCAATCAGCCTGGGGAGGTCAAAAGGCTATGAACCTGAGCAGCCAATTTATTATTCTCATAAAATACACGCTGGTGTAAACCAGATTAGTTGTTTGTATTGCCACGGTGGTGCGCAGGAAGGCAAACATTCCAATATTCCCTCGGTAAACGTTTGTATGAATTGTCATAAAACGATTAACGAGTATGCTGGTAAAGAGAAGATTTATAAAGCAGATGGAACCGAAGTGAATGGTACAGCTGAAATTCAAAAACTCTACAAATATGCCGGTTTCGATCCTGCCGCATCTAAAGAGTGGGATCCGGCAAAAGCAAAACCCGTTGAATGGGTGAAAATTCACAACCTGCCCGATCACGTTTATTTTAATCACGCTCAGCACGTAAATGTTGGAAAAGTAGCCTGTCAAACCTGCCATGGCGAAATTCAGAAAATGGATGAAGTAAAGCAGTTTGCAGATTTAAGTATGGGATGGTGTATAAATTGCCATCGCACCACGCAAGTGCAGTTCAAAGAGAACGGCTTCTATTCAATCTACCAGAAATTTCACGACGACTTAAAAAGCGGCAAACTAGATAGTACACACGGCATTACAGTAGAAAAAATTGGTGGTACCGAATGTCAAAAGTGCCACTACTAGGTTTATCAATTGCCCTACCGGGGTGGTATTTGAATTAATTAAGTAAAAAATAGAAAGTTTTTGAATCCTTTGCAAGGGGTTTGATGCTAAACCAACAATAATATGGAGCATAAAAAGTATTGGCAAAGTTTTGGAGAATTAAACCAATCTGCTGCTTACGAAGCTTCTTCTAACGATGAATTTCAGGAAGAATTACCTTTTGAGGCCGATGATAAGGGTTTATTTGACGCTAAGACTCCCCGGAGAGACTTTTTAAAATACATGGGATTTAGCACAGCTGCCGCGGCTTTGGCTGCCAGCTGCGAAGTGCCGGTAAAAAAAGCAATTCCTTTTGCCAATAAGCCCGAGGAAATTATTCCGGGTGTTGCTAATTATTACGCTACTACTTATGTTCAGGATGGAGATGCAATTAGCATAGTAGCCAAAGTAAGAGATGGACGTCCGATCAAAATAGAGGGTAACGAATTATCTCCCTTAACTCAAGGCGGAACTTCTGCAAGAGTTCAGGCATCTGTCCTCGATTTGTATGATACCGCCCGCCTTCGTTTTCCGATGGCCGATGGCAAAGAAGTCAGCACTTTTGAGGCATTCGATAAAATGATCGGCAGTGCAATGTCAACTTTGGGTTCTGCCCCGGTTGTGCTGTTAACAAGCTCTGTTACTTCTGTTACAGGTAAACAGGTAATCGATCAATTTCTTCAAACGCATCCTGGCAGCAGGCACGTAACTTACGATGCTGTTAGCTACAGCGGTATGTTGTTGGCAAATGAAGCCTGTTATGGACAGCGCGCCATTCCATCCTATAACTTTGCCGATGCAAAGGTTATCGTAAGCCTGGGTGCCGATTTTCTTGGTACCTGGTTAAACCCCGTTGAGTTCGCAAAGCACTACAGTATTGGCAGAAAAATAAACGAGAAAAAACTGGCGATGAACCGTCATATTCAATTTGAGAGTATGATGAGTATGACAGGCGCCAATGCCGATTACCGCTACCAGCATCGCCCTTCTGAAACAGCCGCGGTTGTTTTGGCATTATATGCCGCATTGGGCGGAGCGGTTTCCGCGCCGTCTCTGGATGAAAAACTGAAGAAGGCAGTTGCTGAAACCGCAAAACAACTGAATGCTTCTAAAGGAGCAGCGTTGGTAGTTTGCGGAAGTAACGATCCAAATGTTCAGATTGTAGTAAATGCAATTAATGAGAGCATCGGTGCAACCGGCACAACTATTAACTGGGGCTCCACTTATAATTTGCGCCAGGGTGTTGACGCCGATATGGCCAAATTGGTGGATGATATGAACGCGGGTTCGGTTGGGGCGTTGATTATAAATGGTGCTAATCCTGCTTACGATTTTTTTGATAGTGGCCGTTTTGCCGATGGATTAAAGAAAGTTAAAGTGGCAGTTTCGTTCAATACTAAAATGGATGAAACTACACAGCTCTGCAAATATGTAATTCCAGATCATCATTTTCTTGAAAGCTGGGGAGACGCCGAGATCAAAACCGGACACGTTTCCTTGCTTCAGCCTACTATTTACCCGTTGTTTAAAACACGCCAATGGCAGGATAGCCTGTTAAAATGGAGTGGTGCTACTGGTGATTACCTGTCGATGGTGAAACAATACTGGATGGGTAAATTAGGAAGCGAAAGTAATTGGGACAAGGCACTACAAGATGGGGTTATCACACCCGCTTCCGATAGTGGTGCTTCGGGAGCAGGATTTAACTCCGGATCTGTTGCTGCCGCCGCCGGGGCATTGTCTGCGGTAAAACCCGGTACACAAACTGAATTGGTTATTTACCAAAAAGTTTCTTTGGGCGAAGGACAGCAGGCCAACAATCCCTGGCTGCAGGAAATGCCTGATCCAATCACAAAAGCTACATGGGATAATTACGTCATGATTTCGCCTGCAATGGCAAAATCGATCTACAATATAGATATTACTACAAATAAGGATGCCGATGCTTACGAGGTTCACCCCGAAAAGCCGGCAATGAAGGTGACCGTAAATGGCAAGTCGATCGAATTACCAGTTCTGATTGTGCCGGGTACCCAGCCCAACACAATCGCAATTGCAGTAGGTTACGGCAGAAGTGAAAGGCTGGGAAAAGTTGCCGCAGGTGCTGGTAAAAATGCCTATCCGCTGGTAGCATTTACAGGTGGAAACAGGCAGTACGCCATTTCAAATGTGAGTGTGGAGAAAAGTAGCGCCGATTTTATTGTAGCCCAAAACCAGACACACCAAACGCATGAAGGCCGCACAGATGTTGTGCTGGAAACAACCCTGGCTACTTTAAAATCTTCTCCGGAAATGTTCTCTGAAAAAAGAGAAGAAAAGGTAGAGGAATATGCAAAGTACACACGCGATTATGCCAAAGAGGCTACGCTTTATCCGCATTTTCCGCGCCCTGGCATAAAGTGGGGAATGAGCATTGATTTGAACAGTTGTACCGGTTGCGGTGCCTGTGTGGTTGCATGTAACGCGGAGAATAATGTGGCAGTGGTTGGTAAACAAGAAGTTGCAAGAGCACACGATATGCACTGGATGCGAATTGACCGTTATTTTAGCGGTGATCTTGAAAATCCCAATGTAATTTTTCAGCCAATGCTTTGCCAGCATTGCGACAATGCCCCTTGTGAGAATGTTTGCCCCGTAAGTGCAACAAATCACAGCAGCGAGGGTATGAACCAAATGATTTACAACCGTTGTATCGGCACCAGATATTGCGCAAACAACTGTCCGTTTAAAGTTCGCCGGTTTAACTGGTCCGATTATATGAGCGCTGATAGTTTTCCTGACAACCAGGTGGGTATTATTTCGGATGCATCTATGCAAATGAATGATGAATTAACCAGAATGGTGCTGAACCCCGATGTTACCGTTAGAAGCCGTGGCGTAATGGAAAAGTGTTCACTGTGTGCCCAGCGTTTACAAGATGGAAAATTAAAGGCGAAAAAAGCAAGCCGTCCTTTATTGAGTGGTGAGAATGGTGAATGGGATGTGAAGGTAGCCTGTCAGCAAGCCTGTCCGAGCGATGCGATCGTTTTTGGTAATGCCAACGAAAAAGAAAGCGACGTATCTAAACACAGAGTGGAAAATAACGGAAGAATATTTTATGCCCTGGAGATGTTACATGTGTTGCCCAATGTTAACTACCTGGCCAAAGTTAGAAACACTGACGAAGTGATACATGTTGAGAAAATGGGAGAGAAACATGCTTCGGAGAAGGTTTCATAAATGTTATTGCATAGTTTTCCGGCTGTTAATATATATTGAAAAGATAAAATCATTTAAAATCAGCAGGGGCTGATTCTAAACCACGACAAATGAGTTTAAAGTACGAATCTCAGTTACGGGAGCCACTGGTAGATGGTAATAAAGATTATCACCAGATTACAGAGGATATTATTCGTCCTATTGAGGTTAAGCCAGGCCGACTTTGGTACATTGGTTTCTTTATTTCGGTGGCGCTGCTATTGTTTGGCGTTTACAGTGTTTACCGCGAGGTAACCTATGGCATTGGGCAGTGGAATTTGCATAAAACCGTGGGCTGGGGCTGGGACATTACCAACTTCGTATGGTGGGTAGGTATCGGTCACGCAGGAACGCTGATATCAGCCATCCTGCTCTTATTTCGCCAGGGTTGGAGAACGGGTGTAAACAGGGCTGCGGAAGCGATGACTATATTCGCGGTTATGTGTGCCGGCCAGTTTCCTATTTTTCACATGGGCCGTGTTTGGCTGGCCTTCTTTATAATGCCTTATCCAAATACGCGTGGTCCTGTTTGGGTTAACTTTTCCTCACCGTTATTGTGGGATGTATTTGCGATCTCTACATATTTTACCGTATCGCTTTTATTCTGGTATTCTGGTTTATTACCCGATTTGGCATCTGTACGTGACCGCGCCAAAACAAAACTTCGTAAATTATTATATGGGGTCGCTTCATTTGGCTGGACAGGAAGCACCAAACACTGGCAAAGGCATGAAAGTTTATCGCTTGTACTTGCAGGATTAGCAACTCCCCTGGTTCTTTCGGTGCATACCATTGTATCCTTCGACTTTGCCACATCCGTTATACCGGGATGGCATACAACCATCTTTCCTCCTTATTTTGTTGCGGGAGCTATCTTTTCGGGTTTTGCAATGGTGCAATCGCTTTTAATTGTGGTACGCCGGGTTTTAAACCTACAGGAATATATTACCGTTGGGCACATAGAGGCGATGAATAAGGTGATTGTTTTAACCGGTTCAATTGTAGGTATTGCTTATTTAACCGAATTATTTATAGCCTGGTATAGTATTAACCAATACGAGCAGTATGCCTTTTTCTATAGCAGGGCCAACTTGTTTAGTCCTTATGGTTGGGCTTATTACGGGATGATGTTTTGTAACGTGGTTTCTCCCCAGTTATTCTGGTCAAGAAAGTTAAGAAGAAATATCACCTTCACTTTCTTTATGAGTGTGATAGTAAACATAGGAATGTGGTTTGAGCGTTTCGTAATTATTGTAACTTCCATTTCAAGGGATTACCTACCAAGTAGCTGGAGTTACTATTACAGCCCCAGTATTTGGGAGATTGGTTTTTACATGGGTACTTTCGGATTGTTCTTTACCTGCTTCTTCCTGTTCTCGAAATATTTCCCGGTTATTGCCGTAGCGGAAATTAAATATGTGCTGAAGACATCAGGCGAAAACTATAAAGCTAAAATGGACACTGTTGAAAACCAGAAAGTGGAGGAGTTCGCCCACGATCACGCACATTAGCAGTAGGAATTAAAGGTGTAAATGGTGATTTTTGTTGACATTTTGAAATAAAGTATATGGCTATAAAAAGATTTGTTGTAGGCTGTTTTGAAGACGAGGATGTATTATTTCCGGCCGTCAAAAAAGTAAGGACAGCCGGTTATAAAATCCAGGATGTTTATACCCCCTATCCCGTGCATGGACTTGATAAGGCACTGGGGATGAGGGATACCAGTTTACATACAGCAGGTTTTATATATGGTATTACCGGTACTACCACTGCATTAAGCTGTATGGGCTGGATTTTTACCAAAGACTGGCCGTTGAATATTGGTGGTAAACCGAATTTTCCATTGCCTGCATTTATACCTATTACTTTTGAATTGACTGTATTATTTGCTGCGGTAGGTATGGTGCTTACTTTTTGTTACCTGTGCCAGTTGGCGCCTTTTGTAAAACATCATCATTTTCATTTGAGAGCTACGGACGATCTTTTTGTAATGGCGGTTGAATGTACAGCTAAAACAAATGTTGATGACCTTAAAGGTTTCTTACAAAGTGCGGGAGCGATAGACGTAAATTACCAGGTGGCTGAAACGGGCTGGTGGTTTGGCCGTTATGACAAAGAACAGAAATTATACGCCGACGAACATCCTGTAATAGCCTAATAAAGATATATATAATGAAGAAAATATTAGTACTATCTGCTGTTTCCCTGATTATTGTCACAGTAATTAGCTGCAGCGACGAAGTAAGAAGAGAACCGGGCCACATATATATGCCAGATATGGCGTATAGCAGGGCATATGAGACCTACGACGATCATAGCAACCTGGCTAACGATGGTATTTTTTATAATAGTCGTCCGGTTGAAGGTACTGTTGCCCGCGGCGAAGAATTACCTTATCATTTAAAGAATGATAGTGCAGGGTATGCCATGAGCAATGCTTTGGTTAATCCTATTCAGTCGTGGAGTGCGGCAGACAGTGTTGAGTCTGAAAGGCAATACTTGATTAATTGTGCTATATGTCATGGCGCCAAATTAGATGGAAATGGCCCGCTTTACAAAGATGGTGCAGGTCCATATGCTGCCAAGCCTGCCACATTAGTGGGTGATCCCGCCATGGAGGCGAAAGGTGAGGGTGATTATTTTCACGTTCAAACTTACGGAAAGGGACAAATGGGGAGTTATGCTTCGCAATTAAGCAAAAAGCAACGCTGGATGATAGCCCGTTATATTAAATTAAAACAAAAGGGAAAAAATGGTGGCGGATTGAAAGCTGCCGCTGCCGATAGTACCGGTAAAGGTGCAATGGCTGTAAAATAAGCACACCAAAATCATTACTGAAAAAACACGATTAAAATGGCATCTATTAAAGAACAGTTTGAAGTTACCGGTAAAATGAAGACATGGTCAATTGGACTAATTACAATTGGTCTGCTGGCTTTTCTTATCGGGTTAATTACAAAAGGTTTTAGCAGCGACGAGCATGAGCAGGCTATATTTTGGGGTACAGTGATGTATAACAGCATCTTCTTTTTGTTGGTTTGTAATGCCAGCATGTTTTTTATTTGCGTTACTACACTTGCTAAAGGCGGCTGGCAAACGGTTTTTAGAAGGGTGCCCGAAGCAATTTCTGCTGTTGTGCCAATTTTTGGACTGATTGCAGCGTTTGTTTTGCTGTTTGTGGTTTTTGGCCTGGGGCATGGCGATCACCATCCAATCTATCACTGGATGACACCCGGAGATGATGAAATTTTATTAAAGAAAAGTGGTTTCCTAAATCCGACTTTCTTTGTTGTGTGGACATTGTTATCTGTTGGTTTATGGAGTTGGCTGGGAATGAAAATGCGCCAGTTAAGCCAGCAAGCCGATAATGGGGACATGACTATTGAGGAGGGAACCAACTGGTTTCATCGTAATTTGATATACGGTTCAATGTTTACCGTTTGGTTTGGTTTGACTGTTGGTTCTGTTACGCCCTGGGTTTGGATAATGAGTATTGACGCCCATTGGTACAGCACAATGTTTAGCTGGTACACCTTTGCAAGTTCCTTTGTTTCAGGTATCTCTTTAATAGTTTTATGGGTTATTTTCCTTAAAAACCAAGGTCAGTTGCACCTTACTACCGAAGAGCATCTGCACGACCTGGGTAAGTTTATGTTTGCCTTTAGTATTTTTTGGACTTACCTGTGGTTTAGCCAGTACATGCTGATATGGTATTCAAATATTCCGGAAGAGACCATATATTTTAAACATCGGGTGCAGGGGGCATGGCACGGTGTATTTATTTTGAATTTGGTTATCAATTTTGTTTGTCCGCTGCTGATTTTAATGAAGCGGGCCAGTAAGCGTAATTATACCCTGCTTACTTTTATGGCAGTATTGATTATTTTTGGTCATTGGATTGATTTTCTGCAAATGGTCATGGGCAGTATTTCTAAAGAGCACGTAACGCTGGGTTGGTTAGATTTTGGAATTATGGCTTTATATGCAGGTATGATCATTTTGTTTGTTGGAAGAGGTTTGTCTAAGGTTTCTTTGGTTTCTGCCGGCAATCCTTTCCTCAAAGAAAGTATTATACATCACACATAGCGAAAGAAAAAAAAGGCAGTATTGTTTTGTAAACAATCAGCCGTTGAAAACGTTTTTATTTAGTTCAGTAAATACTAGTATTTATCATGTCAGTTTTTTTTACCATTGCCGTCATCTTTTTAGTGTTTGTGGTAATTTTTCAAATTGCCAAGGCAAGTGAATATGTGGCTATTTTAAAAGGCGAAAAGAACGCTGGCAAGCAAGCCAATAAGATCAACGGATTTTTGATGATCGTTTTTCTTGTGCTTGGTTTAATCGGTGTGTTTTATTGCCACGAGATTATGAAAGGCAGGTTGTTACCCAGTGCGTCAGTTGAGGGCGATAAGGTTGACGAAATGTTTTTGATTACTACTATTATTTGTGGTATTGTATTTTTTATTACCCAGATTGTACTTTTTTGGTTTTCCTATAAATACCAGGAAAAGGATAACAGGAAAGTGTTCTTTTTTCCGCATAATAATAAGCTGGAAGTTCTTTGGACAGTAGTTCCGGCAATCGTTCTTTCGGTGTTGGTAGTTATCGGTTTAAGAAACTGGTTTATTTTTACTGGTGAGGCGCCAAAAAACGCATTGATTGTGGAAATAACAGGAAAGCAATTTGGATGGATCTACAGGTATCCCGGAAAGGACAATGTTTTCGGTAAAAAGTATTTTAGAAATATTGATCCTGCAACCAACACACTGGGATTAATTTGGGCAGATAATAAAGAATTAAATCAAACCGCTGATCCTGCTGCCTATGACGATGTGGTTAACGAACAATCGATGTATGTTATAAAGAACAGGGCGGTTAAACTAATTATTGGTTCAAGGGATGTAATTCATGACGTGGGTCTTCCACATTTTAGAATGAAAATGGACGCTGTGCCTGGTATTCCAACGACTTTATGGTTTACACCAAAGTTTACCACCAAAGAAATGCAGGAAAAGACAGGGAACCCGGCTTTTGAATATGAAATTGCCTGCGACCAGATATGCGGAAATGGCCATTACAGTATGAAGGGTTTGATTAAGGTGGTTACCCAGCAGGAGTATGATGCCTGGGCTGTAACACAAAAACCCTATTATTATTCAGCGTTCCCCGAAAAAGACCCTAATGCAAGTGCCGCCAACACAGTGTCGGAACCTCCGAAAAATACAACCGCTGGGCTGGTCAAAACAGGTTCTGTGAAAGTACCATTAAGATAACAACCAAAATAATTGGTTTTCTATAGAAGACGATCAAAATCTAGTATATGAGTCACGAAGAGATGTCACATTCACACACGGCCGCCGTTCCTTCCTCCGGAGTAGTTCATCATGAGCAACACGGTCAGCATCACCACCACGAAACATTTATTACAAAATATGTTTTTAGCCAGGATCATAAAATGATAGCCAAACAGTTTTTGGTTACAGGTATGGTGTGGGCTGTTTTGGGTGGTTTGATGTCGGTTTTGTTCAGGCTGCAATTGGCCTACCCCGATGAGAGTTTTCCAATTCTTGAAACTTTGCTGGGTAAATGGGCAAAGGGCGGTCATATTACACCCGAGGCCTATTATGCATTGATTACCACGCATGGTACTGTGTTGGTATTCTTTGTATTAACAGCCGGCCTTAGCGGTACATTTGCCAACTTCCTTATTCCATTACAAATTGGAGCAAGGGATATGGCATCTCCATTTCTTAATATGCTTAGCTATTGGTTCTTCTTTACAGCAGGCGTAATTATGTTATCATCGCTTTTTGTAGAGACAGGTCCCTTCTCAGGCGGCTGGACGGCATATCCTCCTCTCAGTGCGCTTGGGTCAGCATCGCCGGGTTCAAAAACCGGTATGGACCTTTGGCTGATCAGTATGGCATTGTTTGTAGTAAGCAGTTTGCTGGGCGGATTAAATTATATTGCCACTATACTTAACATGCGTACCAAGGGAATGAGTATGACTCGTTTGCCTTTGACCATTTGGGCGTTGTTTTTTACCGCGATATTAGGGGTGTTATCTTTCCCTGTTTTATTGTCTGGTTTTATCTTATTAATTTTTGACAGAAATTTTGGTACAAGTTTTTACCTCAGCGATATTTATATAAATGGTGTGGGTGCTTTGCCTAACGAGGGTGGCAGCGCGATATTATACCAGCACTTATTCTGGTTCCTGGGTCATCCGGAGGTTTATATTATCATTTTACCCGCAATGGGTATAGTATCGGAGGTGATGAGTACAAATGCCCGAAAACCGATCTTTGGTTATATGGCGATGATCGGTTCCTTGTTCGCGATCGCTGTGCTTGCATTCCTTGTGTGGGCGCATCACATGTTTGTGTCCGGTTTAAATCCGTTTCTGGGTTCATTCTTTGTATTGCTTACTTTGTTAATTGCGGTGCCATCGGCCATCAAAGTGTTTAATTGGCTAACCACACTTTGGCGTGGAAATATTCGTTTTACAACCGGTATGCTTTATTCGATAGGTTTTGTGAGTATGTTTATTTCGGGAGGGTTAACAGGTATTTATCTTGGTAACTCTGCACTTGATATACATTTGCACGATACCTACTTCATAATTGCCCACTTTCATATAGTAATGGGTGTGGCGGGTATATTTGGAATGTATGCCGGTGTTTACCATTGGTTCCCCAAAATGTTCGGACGTTATCTAAATAATACTTTAGGTTATATCCATTTCTGGATCACTTTTGTCGGGGCCTACCTTATTTTCTGGCCTATGCATTACGAAGGTCTGGCTGGTATGCCTCGTCGTTATTACGATTTTTCAAACTGGGAGACTTTCAAGGTTTTTAGCGGAGTGAATATATTTATCAGTATAGTAAGTATGGTAGTATTTGCCGCTCAAATTCTGTTTTTGGTTAACTTCTTTTATTCAGTTTTCAAAGGAAGAAAGGTGACCTCTCAAAATCCCTGGGGTTCTAACACGCTTGAATGGACCACTCCAATCAATCCGGGGCATGGTAACTGGGAAGGAGAAATTCCTGAGGTTTATCGCTGGGCGTATGATTATGGAAAAGACGGAAAAGAGTTTATTTCTCAGACGACACCTGTTGGGGCAGAAGAAAGTAATCACTAATAATAAGCTGCTAAGGTTTATTGTAAGCAGGTAGAATATACTTAATGCCCTGATTTATCAGGGCATTGCTTTTATAAAAAGAAGAGAGGTTTTTAGAAATGATGAGTACAACTGAGAAGACATCGGAAAGTTTTATTGTTGCGTCTAAAGTGAAGGATTACTTTCAGTTGATAAAGTTTACGCTGAGTTTTACAGTAGTTTTTTCTTGCGTTGTTTGTTACCTGCTGGCGCCTGGTATTGAGTACAATTTAAAAATGGTCGTCATTTTGTTTATGGCGGGTATGCTTGTTACGGGCAGTGCGAATGCAATAAACCAGGCAGTAGAAAAGGATACAGATGCAATGATGAAGAGAACAGCTGGCAGGCCTGTTGCAGACGGCAGAATGTCTGAACAGGAGGCATTTGTCTTCGCTTTTATCGCGGGGGCATTGGGTGTTTTTTTAATGTGGCAGTTCTTTAATATTACCGCGGCTTTATTGTCTGCATTCAGCTTGTTTTTGTATTCATTTATATATACCCCATTAAAAAAGGTGAATTCGATAGCTGTTTTGGTGGGTGCTTTTCCTGGCGCTTTACCCTGCCTTATTGGCTGGGTGGCCGGCACAGGTGAATTTAGTACCGGGGGGTGGATATTATTTTGCATCCAGTTTTTATGGCAATTCCCTCATTTCTGGGCAATTGCCTGGGTTGCACACAAAGATTATTCAAAGGCGGGCTTTAAGCTTCTTCCGGCTGATAAAGGGCCTACAAAGTTTACAGCTTTACAGTCGGTCATGTATTCGGTACTAATGATACCAGTGGGCATGTTGCCTTATTATTTTAATCTTTCGGGAGAAGTAAGTTTTTGGATTGTAATGGTTTGCAATATTGCACTGGTTATTCAGTGTGTCCGGCTTTATATTAATATGGATGTGCTATCGGCAAGAAGGGTTATGTTTAGCAGTTATATATATTTGCCCGTTGTGTTTTTATCGCTTTTGGCCGATAAAGTTTGACCGTTTTGATTAGACGGATCAGTGAGACGGGGTGTTTTGGAATTAAAAGATTGAATTACCAGAATCCTTCATTAACAACAGGCCTGGTAAGCAGTATTAAAAGATATTTTAAAATTTAATAGAGATGATGGCAGCAGTGAGTGAGCAGCAAAGAAAGAGATTACATCCGCATAAATTTATGCTTTGGGTGGCTATGGCAAGTATTGTAATGATGTTTGCAGGGTTTACAAGCGCTTATATTGTTAAGCGAAATCAAAGTAACTGGCTGGAGTTTGGATTACCCACTTACTTTTGGTATTCTACCGGGGTAATCTTATTGAGTAGTGTAACCATACAACTTGCGCTTATTTCTTTTAAGGCAAGAAATATGGGCCGCTATAGAAACCTGATAACAATAACCGCTGTTTTGGGGCTGTTATTTGCCGCCTTGCAATGGATGGGTTTTTTTAAACTGGAAGCCAGCGGAGTCAAATTAATTGGTAATAACAGTAATGCGGCCGGTTCTTTTTTGGGAGTGATTACTGGGGTGCACATGTTACACGTTTTGGGTGGGGTGGTAGTTTTATTTGTGATGTTTTTTAAAGCGTTCAGCAGCAGGCAAAAGACCTACAGCAGTATACCAGTTGAAATGGCCGCCACGTATTGGCATTTTGTGGATGCCATTTGGATTTATCTATTTGTTTTCTTTAATTGGGTAAGTGTATAAATTTTATATAAAGTGTTTCAATGTTTTTTGAAATTAATTGAGCAATAGTTAAAAAAATCAGATTTTTTGATGTTCATTTGAACATGGCCCGATAAATTTGCATATCTAATTTAACCAGAACCGATGTCAACAACAACAGTAGCAACCGATCAAAAATGGTGGAGCGGCGGTAGAAGCCCTTTTAACGTAGAGTATGGCAAGCTAATGATGTGGTATTTTTTGATGAGTGATGCTTTTACTTTCGGGGCATTTCTTATTAGTTATGGTACCATACGCTTTGCCAGTAATGGGTGGCCAGATGCCAACTTTGTATTTCAATCCTTTCCGGGATTAGGCAGTGGCTGGCCTTTGTTGTTTGTTAGTTTAATGACATTTATATTGATCATTAGTTCGGTGACCATGGTCTTAGCGGTTAAAGCCGGACATGAGCGTAGAAAAGCCGATGTTGTCAAATATCTTTTTTGGACCATTATCGGGGGTTTGGCATTTTTGTCGTGCCAGGCATGGGAGTGGACGCACCTGCATCATGAAGGCGCATGGTGGGGTAGCAATCCTTTTCCAAATAGCGACGGATCATTATCTACCACAACTAACTTCTCAAACTTCTTTTTTACTATCACAGGTTTTCATGGCTTTCATGTGTTCTCCGGGGTTATTATTAATATCATTATGCTGATTATGACCCTAAATGGAACCTTTGAAAGAAGAGGCCATTACCTGATGATTGAAAAAGCTGGTTTATATTGGCACTTTGTTGATCTGGTGTGGGTTTTTGTATTTACCTGTTTTTATCTTGTCTAAATTTAATTTTTTATCTAATTAATAAAGGAAATGGAACAAACACTAACGCAGCCGGCGGAGAAATTTGAGGCCCAAAACGAAGTTAAAAAAGTAACGATCATACTTTCGGTTCTAACATTAGTAGAACTTGCACTCGGTTTTTTAATGTACAAAAGCTTTCCTGATCCTGGTTTCGCGAGAAATTTTATTAAAGGAGTCATTATAATATTAATGTTGGCGAAAGCATACTATATCGTTGCTTATTTTATGCACCTTGGTCATGAACTTAAAAACCTGATCATGACGATTGTAGTTCCATTGGTGTTGTTTGTTTGGTTTATTATCGCGTTTTTGTACGACGGGCATTCATTTAATGTTAATCGAAATACATACGACCGCTATAAGCAGGCAAAAGGAGTTCCACACCAAATGGATCCTAACGCGGTTGAAAAGAAAGTGGAGCATGAAAAGCCTGCTTCGGTGGAATAAGTTGATTAAAGAAATGATTTTTTTAAAACATACTGGGAACCATCGCCAAAATGCGATGGTTTTTTAGTTTCAATTGAAATGATTAAATGAATAAGAAAGCCGTACTGGCCCTGGTTATTGCTGTATTGATACCGGTAATAAGTTACTTTTTAGTAAAATGGACGAGTGAAGATGCGATCGTAATGCCAAGGCGCTACTACATGGATTCTGTCATCACCCGGAAAAAGGACGGTAAAACGACCACTGATACGGTTTGGCACAAAACTGCTGATATTTCTCTGGTTAATCAATTAGGTGACACCGTTAGTCTTTATAGTATAGAGAACCGCGTGGTAGTGGCGGATTTCTTTTTTACCCGCTGCCCATCTATTTGTCCGCAACTTACGCGCAATATGGCCCGGTTGCAACAGTCATTTTCGCATTACAACGAGGGGAGGAGGGTAATTGACTCATCTATTGTAAACTTTCTTTCTTTTTCAATTGACCCGGAAAGGGACTCGGTTGGTGTCCTAAAAAAATACGCTGACAAATATGGTGTTGATCATGATACATGGTGGTTGCTGACCGGCCCCAAAAAAAAGATTTATGATTATGCTTTAGATGAATTGAAGCTTGGCCTGCAGGATGGTGAAGGGGTGGATTCCTCGTTTATCCATTCTCAAAAAATGGTATTGATTGATAAGGAGCATATAATCAGGGGTTATTATAATGGGTTAGATACGCTTGAACTTCGTAAGCTGGCCCGCGACATAGCTTTGCTGATGCTAGAAAAAGATAAGAAAGTAAAAAGAAACCTTTTTAGAAAATAGGTTGTTAAAGAACGAAAGTAAAATTTATGCTGCAAGCGAGTATGATCAGGAACGATAAAAAGGCCTATTGGCTGATTGGCATTTTTTCGGTGGTGGTTTTTATAGTAGTAGTAATTTTAGGCAGGGTACAATACAAAGCAGACCTGGGTTTTGATATTCACATTTTTGCAAAGATAAACACAGTTATAAACTCATTGGTTGCGGTGTGTTTGGTGGCTGCCCTGCTGGCCGTAAAAAATAGGCATTACCTGCTGCATAAGCGTTTAATGATGTCTGCGTTGGTGTTGTCTGTTTTCTTCCTGGGTTTTTATATAGCTCATCATCTTTTTGCCGGGGAGACCAAATTTGGCGGCGTTGGCACAATAAGGCTGGTGTATTTTATTATTCTTGCAACGCACATTTTATTGGCAGCTATCATCCTACCATTTATATTATTTACAGCCTACCGGGCACTGACGGGGGAATATGAAAGGCATAAGAAAATTGCCAAGTATACCTGGCCTTTATGGTTTTATGTGGCGGTTACGGGACCGGTTGTTTATTTCTTTATCAGCCCATATTATACCTAAGACTGTTTAATAAGTGGGTGTATTTCGGCAAAGCAATCTCATTATTGTATCGTCACTGCGCCGTGCCCCGTCCGAAGGCCTATTGTGTGGACACATCTTTTGCATGTGCTTTTTTATCCGAAATCAACCAATGTGATCCTATAGTAATAGTCCTGAAATAGCTCCATAGGAGCTCCCTGTTTATAGAGCATAGGCTCAATCGAGAATCCAGGCTCCAAAGGAGCCGCCTAAATCAATCAAAACAGGAAGCACCTACGGAGCTTTAATTCGACACTAATATGGATTTCTATAAACAGGATGCTCCTATGGAGCAAAAATGACGTTACGAATGTGTCCTCACGATAGGTCCGAAGGCGGAGGAGGAACAGCCTGTCCCGATTTCTTTTCGGGAAAGCAGTCCCAACAACTGTAACGAGATTTCTACCGCCAAGGTATTGTAACAGTTTATTTTAAAGTCATCACTTTTATTTTTGAGGGATAACGTGCGGAATGATAAATGGTGATTCGTTCTTTTTTAAAATCGGCTTCGTTAGCCAGCGGTATGCTCATAAATTTTTGAGGATTTCTATCAGCCAGCGGAAACCAACTGCTTTGTATCTGCACCATTATTTTGTGGCCCTTTATAAAAGTGTGTGCCACATCGTTTAGGTTAAATGTGACCTGGGTTACTTTATTTGGCGTAAATGGCGATGGATTGGTAAAGCTGTTTCTGAACTTTCCTCTCAAAATTTCTGCCCGCACCAGTCGTTGCATTCCTCCTATATTTTTACCACTATTATCTTTTGCATCTGCAGGCAATACGTCAATTACTTTTACTACAAAATCAGCATCGGTGCCTGTTGTTGATACAAAGAGGTCGGCAGTAATGTATCCTGAAACTGTTAGGCTATTATTGAGAACAGCGCTCTCATATACAAGCACATCTTTTCTATCGGAAGCAAAAGTTTGATCTGCCACCATATATTCGTTATTTCTATCCCCTCCTTTTGTTAGCATATATGGAACCGGGCTGGCAGGGTCTGCTACGTATTCATCGCTTCCGGTTGAATGTTTTGGTTTTGTAAATGATAACAGGTGATTATTATCCAGGAACCAATCTTCCATTTTTGCATCGGCCGGCGGCCAGGTATCATATTCTTTCCATTGGTTGGTGCCTGTTTCAAAAATAGTGGCGCCCTTTGCAGCATACCCGTCTTTATCTTTTAGATAATAGTTAAAGAAATTAAATTCCTTTTGCTGAAACGACTGGCTTGTATTTTCTCCGAAATTCTGTGTGCCAAAGCGGCTCCAGTCTTGCCTTGACCAACCGCCATGGGTCCAGGGCCCCATCACAAGATTGCAGGCAGCATCAGCATTTTGTTTTTTAATAGCCTGGTAAGTTTGTAAAGCGCCAAACAGGTCTTCTGCATCGTACCAGCCACCCACCACTAAAACAGCGGGTTTTATATTTACTAAACCCGGGCGGATGTCGC
>JBBRCW010000099.1:0-19090 GCA_038204535.1 Chitinophagales bacterium
AAGCGCCATTGATGCGTGGAAGAAAAAATATCTGTTGGTAGCTCCTGTAAGTGGCAAAGTAAGTTTTATGGGTTTCCTACAGGAAAATCAGCAACTACAGATTAATCAAACCGTATGTTTTATCAATCCGGATAACAGCGGCTTTTTTGCTGAAATATTTATTCCGCAGGAAAATTTTGGAAAAGTAGAAAAGGGGCAAAAAGTGTTACTAAAATTTTCATCGTACCCAAGCCAGGAATTTGGTAGTGTTATGGGCAAACTGGATTTTATATCAGCCATCCCAACAGACAGTGGTTATTTAGCAAAAATACTTTTGCCAAATGGTTTAACCACTAATTATGATAAAGAAGTTCAATACCGGGAAGGACTGACGGCCAAAGCAGAAATCATTACAAAAGATCTGCGTTTGCTGGAAAGATTGTATTATAATTTAAGGAAGGAGACACAGCGCTAAAGCTAAATAACTTGTTCCCCCTTTGAGCGAATTATATAAAAACAGTTAAACCCCCAGTGAAAAAGCAAAGCCTTACCAGCTACTTTCAAATGCTGGCAAAACTTTATAAATTGTCAATAATCTTCTCTCTTATCACCTCAAATTCTTCCTGCGTAAAAGTCAGTTTCTTTTTGAGTAAGTCCATGTCTTGTGTTCTGTCCATAGGTATAAGGTGAACATGCGCATGAGGCACCTCCAAGCCAACGGTTAAAATGCTAACCCTATCGCAGGGAAACGATTTTTCAATGGCCAGGGCAATTGGCTTTGCAAATACCAGCAGATCCTGTAAAAACTCTATGGGCAAGTCGAACAATTTATCTATTTCAATTTTAGGCACAACCAGTGTATGCCCCTTTTTTACAGGAGAGATGTCTAAAAAAGCGATAAATTTTTCGTTTTCGGCAATAGTGTAAGACGGTATCTGGCCGGCAATAATTTTTGAGAATATGGTCATGACAATTTATTTTAGTTAAGAGATGAAGAGCCAACCCCAAACATCAATATTCACATAATGGCGTTCGCTCAAAAATAGAGAAAAGGATATAAAAAATAAGAGCCAGCCAAACCGGCAGGCTCTTACAATTACTTATACCCCTTTAAACGGTAATGTTCTCCACTTTAAACTTCAAGACCCCATTGGGCGCATGCACTTCAGCTATCTCTCCCACTAATTTACCAATAAGTCCCTTGCCAATTGGTGAGGCTGCAGATATCTTTCCGGCTTTTAGATCGGCTTCCTGTTCGCCCACTATCTTATAAGATACCGTTTTTTTTGTTTTAAGGTTGGTGATAGTGACTGTTGTAAGAATGGTCACTTTGCTGGTATCAATGGTGCTAATATCCACTATTTTACAGGTAGCGATGATGCCTTCCAATTGCTTTATTTTTGCTTCCAGCATTCCCTGCGCTTCTTTCGCTGCATCGTATTCCGCATTCTCTTTCAGGTCGCCTTTTTCTCTGGCTTCGCCAATTGCCCGGGATGCCGCCGGTCTTTCAACAGATCTTAGTTGGTGAAGCTCTTCTTTCATTTTTTCGAAGGTCTCCTGTGTTACGTAATTTGTTTCGCTCATGATCTTTCAGTTTAAAAGAGATAAAAAAAAATACAACGCCACAGAGTGTGCGGCGTTGTAATGGGCAAAAATAAGAAAATACTTAAATATTACCGCGTTTTGCCTGCAATTCTAAAATCATCTGCATAATTCGTTCACAATCCAGGATGCATGATTCTGTTCTTTAATAACCATATTGAATAGTAAATATTTTTTGTCTGCACATCTGATCAAAACCTGTTAATGTAAAGTTACACTCTCAGCAATATACAAGCTTTTAACAGCATTTTTCGGCCTTTGGCTTATATGTTGAAATTGTATTTTGTAAATTACTGTCATGGAAAAGACAACATTATTACCTGGTTCAAAACGGCCATCAATGTTGGCCGTAGGGTCAAAACAAATTGGTCCATACTATTGGGTTGGCCACAATAAAAATGGCATAGATTATTATGCCGGTCAAACCTTTAAGTCGCCTACCAGCGGTAAAATCAGCACCATAAAATTATTTACCTCCATGGTGTATGGCGAAACCGAAGCCAAATTAAGTATCTACGAATTTGACAGTGCCTCGCACCAATGGAAAAATAAAAAAGGCGAAGTAAAAACATTTGTCAACAAAAATATGGAGGGCAATTGGATCGCATTCGACTTAAAAGACATCGATGTGAAAAACGGTGCGGAATATGCTTTTAAAATCTCCTGCAATAATGGCGGCATGCTGGCCATTGCCGAATCTCCCTGGCACACCTTTAATCAATATGCCGATGGAGAAGAATGGATTGGTTCATCCGAATCAGAAAAGGGCAACTTTTATAATGATTTCGACCTTGCCTTTGAAGTTGAGTTTGAACCTGCCAGTTAATTTATATTCCTAATTTCTGTACGACTACCTCCGCCATTTTTAAATATGCTTCGTGGCTGTAACCCGCAATGTGTGGTGTAATAATTACATTTGGCTGCGTCAATAGCCAGTCAAGTTCTTGTTTTTCCCTTGTTGTATGTGTTTTTAATTTTTCGTTTTCCAATACGTCTAAACCAGCCCCTGCCAATTGTGCCTTTTCGAGTGCTTTTATTAATGCAGGTGTATCGGTTACTTTACCCCTGCAAGTCGATAAAAAGTATGGCTTTTTCGCCAACGAATTAAAGAACGCTTCATTGGCCATATGATAAGTTTCATCGGTTAAAGGCACATGGAAACTAATTACATCTGAGTATTTACAAACCTGTTCCAGATTAGCCTCTTTTACATAGTTGCCGGCAAATCCATACTTATATTTATCGTAGGCCAATACAGTTACATTAAATGGCTGCAGCAGCTTTGCGAACGAACTACCGGTGTTGCCATAACCAATAATACCCACTGTTCTTCCATATAGCTCGGTTCCACGGTTTTCATCGCGCAGGTAAATACCCTGCCTAATTTGCTGATGGCTTAAAGAAATCTTATTCATCAACGCCAGCAACAAACCTAAAGTATGCTCCGCCACTGCATTCCGGTTTCCTTCGGGGCTGCCAACGCAATTTATGCCCTTGCTTTCGGCGTAGGCAACATCAATCATTTCCATGCCGCTTCCTAATCGTCCTATCCATTTAAGCTTTGCTGCCTTGTCTAAAATTGGCCGGTCAATTTTTAAGCGTGTGGTTACTACCAGGCCGACGGCATCGGGTACTATTTCCAGTAATTCGTTGTATGTAATGGATGGCATTTGAATAACTGAAAATCCCTTTTCGGTTAAAACCTTTGGCAAATAGTCGTGTACTTTGGCGGTTATGATTACTTTACCCGGCATATGCGATTGATAATATTTTTTTGTCGGCAACTAATAAAATAAGCGGAAAGTAATGTTGATTTTTCAAACTGAAGCAAACTTTCAGCAGGCACTAAATCATTTTAAAGGTTAATGCGGCAAATTCTTCAACACTTAAAACTTCGGCCCTTTTCTGAAAAAATGCATCCTTCAACAACGACTCTTCAAAAAGGCTTTTCACCGCATTGCGCATTGTTTTTCGTCGCTGGTTAAAAGCAGTTTTAACCAAAACGAAAAATGCCCTTTCACTTTTCATGGGCGGCACATCGTCTTTTCTAACCAGTCGAATAACGCCGCTTAAAACTTTTGGCGGAGGCGTAAAACATTCCGCTTCTACATCAAACAAATATTCCACTTTGTAAAATGCCTGTATTAACACGCTCAATACACCATAGACTTTACTGCCCTCGGGCGACGCGGCCCTTTGGGCCACCTCTTTTTGAAACATACCCACCATTGCCGGTACTTGTTCTTTCCAATCAAGCATTTTGAAAAGTATTTGGGTGGATATGTTGTATGGAAAATTGCCCGCCACCATAAATTCTCCTTCGAACGGGGGCGACATCTTCAAAAAATCTTCGGTAATAATTTTGTCTCGCAAGGCCGGGTATGCAGCCGACAGGTATTGCACTTTTTCCATATCCAGTTCCACCGCCTTAAAATCGATACCGGGTATTTTTACCAGGTATTTGGTAAGGGCGCCGCCACCTGGCCCTACCTCCAATAATTGGATAAACGGATACCGGGTTATTTCATCCACAATTCTTTTACAAACATTCTCGTCTTTTAAAAAGTGTTGCCCCAGCGATTTCTTTAAAGTGTATTGCATAAAAATCAAAAGTACGGCATTGAAGTAAATAGCCTGTACATAGGCCATTATTGTGTATTTTTACCCTCCGTAATTCTAAAAGAAAATGAGCATGGAAATTCAAAAACCCATTATAGGATTTAGCTGCGGCGATATTAATGGAATTGGAACAGAAATTATTATAAAAACATTGGGCGACAGCAGGATACTAGACCTGTGTACGCCGGTAATTTTTGGCAGCAACAAAACCATAAACTTCTATCGCAAAGCTTTGCCCGATATTAATTTTGGCTATTCACCCGTTAAAGATCTGTCGCGCCTAAACGTAAAGCAGGTAAATATTTATAATTGCTGGGAAGAAGAAGTTTCGATAACACCCGGATTATTAAACGATATAGGCGGCAGTTATGCTTATCGTTCTTTACAGGCGGCTGTTGATGCATTAAAAAATAAATTGATCCATGGACTGGTAACCGGCCCCATCCATAAAAAAAATATACAGTCTGCTGATTTTAATTACAGCGGTCATACGCCCTACCTGCAGCATATATTTGGGGTAAACGATGTTTTAATGTTTATGGTGGCTTCAAACATGCGTATTGGCCTGGTAACAGAACATGTACCCATAGCTGAGGTGGCCAATCATATTACCAAAGAGCGGATATTGAGCAAGCTGGACCTGATGAATTACAGCCTGAAAAAAGATTTCGGCATCAACAAACCACGGATAGCTGTTTTAGGTTTAAACCCCCATGCCGGCGACGAAGGTTTGATTGGAACCGAAGAACAAACCATTATTAAGCCCGCAATTATTGAGGCAAAGAAAAGCAACATAATGGTTTTTGGCCCTTATAGCGCCGATGCCTTTTTCGCCAGGGGACAATATGAAAAATTTGACGGTGTTTTGGCTATGTACCACGACCAGGGGCTTATTCCTTTTAAATCGCTGGCAATTGGCGAGGGTGTAAATTATACTGCCGGCCTGCCTGCTGTACGCACCAGCCCCGATCACGGCACCGCGTTCGACATTGCAGGTAAAGGCATGGCAGATCATACTTCGTTTATGGCCGCAACATTTGAATGCATTGATTTTATTAAAAGAAGGGCCGTTTATGAAGAAAACAATAAAAACCCGCTAAGGCGTATAAGTGACCGTGTATTTGCAAACGCGGAAGACGAAAAAATTGAAGAATAACTTTATCAGGTATCAATCATAAATTTTCCGTCGGCAGGGCGGGTAAAAGATAGGCATAATACTACAGCAATGCATGTTCTTACAAACAATATAATCAGTATAAAGGTTGCCAGCCGCGGGGCCGAATTACAAAGTTTATACAACAAAAATACCGGTATTGAGTACATGTGGAACGCCGGTCCGGAATGGCCTAAAGTTAGTCCGGTGCTTTTTCCGATTGTGGGTGGATTAAAGAAAAATCAGTATCAATATAACGACCGCACCTACATGCTGAACCGGCATGGTTTTGCCCGCGAAATGGAATTTGATCTGATTGCCCAGGAGACAAACTCGCTTACATTTCTATTAAAGAGTAACGATAAAACGCTTGAACATTATCCTTTTCAATTTTCTTTTTACATAAAATACACGTTGCACGGCAGTCAATTACAGGTTGGTTTTATTGTTGTAAATAAAGAGGCCGGCCAAATGCTTTTTTCAGTCGGTGCACACCCAGCCTTTGCTGTTCCGCTGGTAAGCGGCACGTTGTTCGAAGATTATTTTCTTGAATTTGATGCAATTGAAAATACAGAAAGGTGGCCATTAACTGCAGAAGGTTTGATTGAAACGGCTTCGGTGTCGTTTCTTTCCGGCACCAGCAAATTGCCCCTAAAAAAAGAGCTTTTCTATAATGACGCCATTGTTTTTAAAGACCTGCAATCGAAACATATTTCTTTAAAAAGCGACCGAACCGAACATGGGCTGATAATGGGATTTGATGGGTTTCCTTACATGGGCATTTGGGCTGCAAAAAATGCCGATTTCGTGTGTATTGAGCCGTGGTGCGGTATTGCAGATGGAGTTCACGCATCGGGCATGTTAAGCGAAAAAGAAGGCATTCAAGCCATTAGAGAGGGCGGTAGTTCTTTTGAAAGAAGCTACACAATAAAAACTTTTTAAACCCGGTTTAATTGAACTCGGCATCGGGTACGCCCTTATTTATTAGGTACGATGTGTAGGTAATCTCTATCCTGCCTTTTTTGTTTTTTAATTTATTGGCGTCCGATTTTTTTTCACCGCTGTCAAACTCCATTGTAACGCCTTTGGGCAATTTATAGTCTTTGGTATTAAAGGCAAAGGTCACCTTATCGGGCAGCCCCATTTCGGAGAACTTTCCATAATTCATTTCCATTTCGTAAGTGCCATTTTCTTTTGTTGTAGAAGTCGCTTTTTTTATCAACAGGTTTGGTTCGTCAATGTACAAGGTCGTTAGAACCACGTCGCTATTTTCGTTAGTGGGCAACAATTTCACCACCCTCACTTTTGTAGCTCCCAGGGTGGCGGTTCCTGCATCAATGGCTAAAAAATCATTGTTGTTTAAAATACTGTTCATATTAATTGACACTCCTCCTTTGGGCAGTAAAGAAATTCCTCCATCGCGTTTAAGCTTAAATTTATCCGGCCGCTTATAATAAATCTTTACTTTTCCCGCAGGAGCTTTAATGAATGCCACATCGGTCTTCATTCTACCTTCGGCCACATAATTATTTACTTTATCCAGTTTATCTTTCACTTGCTTAACCAGCACATTTACATCCTGGGCAAAAATATTTTGACCCCAAAACAAGAAAACAAGCGCACAGGCTAATTTCAACAAAATCCACTTCTTTTTCGACAATACAATTTTCATTATCACAAAATTTTACGTTCACTTAATAACCTGCAGTGTCCGTCATTTACAAAATAGCCCTTCGTCGCGTACCAGGAGACGGGTACCAGGTAGCGAAATCTAAATAACTTTCTTTAAAGCTTGTTTAAACCATTCAGGAAAGAATATCTTTTTTTCGAAAAACAATAATTGCCGCTGTTATAAAACCAATAATATGCAACACTAATACCCCGGCAGCCTCTAAAACCTTGTCCAAATTTTGTACTGAACCGATTATTGCCACGTTATCAGTATTCACCTGCACATCAAAAAACCCCTTCCACCCTATCATATGGGTAGTAAACAAAAACGGCTTTATAGTATTAAACACCGGTATATCAAGCGTGCTTAAAATAGTAAATACAATAATGATACTCATAGTGGCAACAATAGGCCCAATGGAGTTTTCAGCAAAAATTGACAATAAAAAACCCAATGCGGCTACCGTTAACATGGCAATGGCCGCAAAACCGAAGGCGGCAATATATCTCCAAAAGATATCATTGCTTTTAAGCAACACTATGTAATCGGTTTTCAGGTTCAGCATATCGCCTTCGCCAAAAATCACCAGCGACAGCACCAGCGCCAGCAATGCCATCCATACCAATAAAATAAGTGTATATATAGATGCGGCGCCAAACTTTGCCAATATAACTTCGGTGCGGCTAACCGGCTTTGTTAGTAATAGTCGCAGGGTTCCCATATTCGCTTCTCCACTTATTAAATCACCCGAAACGATTGTTATCAGCAAAGGCACATGCACCAATAACAATTGAAGAATAATAAAGCAGATGAGATAGCCATTCAACACCTTGCCCTCTACGTCTAACGACACCGAAACATCGCGCAGCATAAACTCAATATAAGAGGCCCCATCTACCTTTAAACCAAATTGTATGATGCCTACCAATGCAGCCACCGCACCAAAACTTATAAAGGTGCGCGGCCTGCTGAATATCTTAAATAACTCAATCTTTAAAAGCTGCCACATGTTGTTTTCCTGTTGTTACCTGTAAAAAATAATCTTCTAACGATAACCTTGGCTGAAGGCTGATGACCTGCACATTGGTTTGTGCAAGGTGGCGATGGAACGACGGTATTTGAGCCCTGTCCATTTTTAAAACTACCAAACCATTTCGGGCAGGCTGCAAACAGGATTGCCAATCGCTTTGCTCAATGTTTTGCAACGCTTGTTCGTTATCGAGCGTATTTAATTCAATAATCGTATTTGCAGGGTCGAATAGTTGGGTCGCTGTACCTTCCACCATTTTTTTGCCGGAGTCGATGATCAGCAATCGGTTGGCGATCAGCTCAATTTCGCTTAGGAGATGCGAGGATACCAACACCGTTTTATTCATTGAATGGCTCAGCCGCAAAATCAGGTTTCGAATGTCGGCTATCCCCTGCGGATCTAAACCGTTGGTTGGTTCATCCAGGATAATTAGCTGAGGGTCATGAACCAAAGCTATGGCCACGCCCAGCCGCTGTTTCATCCCTTGCGAAAAGGTTTTTACTTTGCTGCCTGCCCGCTCTTGCAAGCCCACCATTTCAAGTTTATCTAACAATTGACTTCTTGTTTGCGATGGCCCGCCACTTATCCGCTGAAAAAGCCGCAGATTTTCAAGCGCCGTCAGGTATTTGTACACATCGGGTTTTTCAATTACCGCGCCTACCTGCCTTAAAATCTCTTTCCGATGTTTTTGCAATTCCATTCCAAAAAATTCTATGGTGCCCCCGGTTGGCGCAATCAGCGTTAACAACATTCTTATTGTGGTCGACTTGCCGGCCCCATTCTGTCCAAGAAACCCATACACGTCGCCCTCCATCACCGAAAACGATAAGTTGTCCACGGCCACGAGTTTATTAAAATGCTTTGATAAATTAGAAACCTTTATTACTGGTTGCATGCGCTGATAACAATATTAAACGAAGGTAGTTTAATCAAAGAAGGTTAAATATTGGTAAAACCCCATAAATGCCTTTAACAAAAAAACGTTCAATACAAATGAATAAATGGTAAGTACCAAAAAAAGCTGCCTGTTAGTAGCAGGCAGCTTTTTATTTGGGATTGTAAGATCTGATTTAATGCTATTGCACTATGATTTGTAACAGTCGCCTGGTCTTGCCGGGGCCCTCCATATTTAAATAGTAGTTACCCGCAGCCATGTAGTGTGATGGTTTAAGGGTTAAACCTGCATTGCCACCCGGATGCTTCATACTTGTTTGGTAAACCATTTCGCCTTTATTATTGGTGATGATGCATGTGTAAACACCGGCTGCCATGTTTGTAAACCGCAAACCTATTGCACCGCTTTTTACCGGGTTCGGATAAATCTGCACCTCTGAATTTACAGCAGCGGCGGTAACCTTAACTATCCTGGTATATTGTGAGCCCGCATTTAAACTATTGCTCTTAATTCGATAGTAGTTGTCGCCTGAAAGCGCGTTAACATCCAGCCACGAATAACTATTGCCAGCCAGGCCATTCGCTTTGGCTTTGGTAACATTTACCTGCTGAAACTCATGACCATTTGCAGATCTTTCAACTGAGTAATTATTTATTCCCTCTTCGTTTTGAACTGACCATTGTACAGCAATATTATTGTCTTGTTTGCTGGCCGAAATACTACTGAAGGTGATTGGCAGAACTCCTCCTTTCCTGAATACTATTTTAAAACGATTAACATCAGCAGAACCGGCGTTGCTGGAAATGTCGAAGGCGATCGTAGTAGTATCCGTTAAACTTACCGGACTTGATGTACCCTTAAATTTATCTTCGAGCACTGCGATTACAGACGGGTCAATATTGGTAGCTTTTAACTGAAACTGGTAGGCCCCAATATTCATATTCGACATATTTAAAAATATGGTATCGTTGTCGGCTATGTGGTTTCTTCTTTCTATGGCCAGCGATTTTCCATCCCTTAATATGGTTAATGATTCTTTAGTGTTAAATGATGATAATTTTTTAGCATCCTGTCCATCAACAGCATTATTATAGACTAAATTATATCCACTAATAACTCCATCAGTAAGGATAGCCGCCGCGCCTGATCCGGCAAATAGATTAATAACTAATTTACTCACCGATTCATTTGCACCGGCGCCCCTGCTTGCAATGCCCACCAGGTTGCTGGCTGCCGATTTATCCGTTTCATGAAAAGTTAGTGTGCCGCCGGTATTATCGGCCTCTATCACTAAAGCGGCGCTCGATTGAATAATACCATCGCCGGCAAATCCGCTGCTATTGCCTGTAACATCATACGAACCGTCGCCATTGCTTGAGAATGTAATATACTTACCCACGTTGGATGCGCCGCTGGTCTTTGGATCCCATAAGTAGTAGGTAATTCCAATACCCTGAGCTGTTCCGGGATTAACATCATTGAAGGTTGTTCCGCTAATGGTATAATTATTAACAGTGATGTTATTAAAATTGATAGATGCAGGGTAAGGATTGCCTATAACATTGAAGCCGGTAATGAGTGATTTCTGAATGTCTCCGGCATTTATTCTTCCTTTCGGT
This sequence comes from Chitinophagales bacterium, assembly GCA_038204535.1. Classification (GTDB taxonomy): domain Bacteria; phylum Bacteroidota; class Bacteroidia; order Chitinophagales; family Chitinophagaceae; genus Segetibacter. Next base: position 10,570 of record JBBRCW010000099.1, read on the forward strand.
TCTAAAACAGTTGAATTAGCATTGATTGTGGGCGTAGAAACCACTATGCCCCTGTTTCCCCTTACAAATAACATATACCCTTCATAATTGGTGATGGGAACTTTGGTAGAAGGCAATATGCCAATACTGCTCCCAACACTTGGAATGTAATAAATAGAAGGGTTATTGGTGCTTCCCTGGTCGTAACCATCTGCGGCGCTATAGGCGGTGCTTTTGGTGATGGTAGTGCCAAATCCGGGCCATGGATCCACAGGAGCGTTTCTGTCTGCATTGGATACGCCGTTTTGCCATGCATCGCTGATAGTAGGTGCGCCTGTGGCATTCAACGGTGTTGAAAGTAACCGCCACCTGCGCGAAACGGATGTACCGCCTATGCTAAGATATCTTTGAATTACAAATTTACCCGTACCGCTGTAATTGAAAGCCACGCCGGATATAACGCCTGATGAAGTTGGAATAGGTCCCACGCATCCGGTCTCCCCGTCATTTGATACAATGGTAACATCGCTGTTTGCTAAATCAAATGTTCCTTTCATAAAGCCAATTTCGTGAAGAACTGAAATGTGTGATGACAGCGAAAGTGTATTGGATATAGCTGCCTTATTCATCACAACTTTATAGAAAGTTTCTCCGCCAAAGGCGCCGTTTGCATCGCGGCTTTCTGTTAGTATAGGCGCTGTTATTGCAGAATTATTGGCTCCTATAAAATTGACCGAGCGATTGTTGTGTGTAAAAACCCCGCCCAAATTTCTTGTCCAGTTTCTGCCCAGGCTTATATCTCCGCCGGCCGAAGTGCCTAGTGTTAAGGTGCCGGTAACGGTTACGTCGCGGGCCACCGTAAGCGGGGAACTTCCACCCGAATAATTTTGGTCAAGGGCCGAACCTGATTCGATGGACAGATCATTACAAACATAGCCTGCACCAGCCACAGGAAAATTAATGGTTGTATTGTTTTTCACCAGCACGTTAGAAGGATAGCCTGAACCTGAAGTAGCGCTGGTCCACTCTAAACCTCTGCTGAAAATACTGCCTGTATTGTAAATTAAAGAAGCGCCGGGGCAGGCATATGTGGGTGAGTTGCCCACAACAGAACCACCGGTCTGAATGATAAATTCACCATTAACGGTGCTTGCCGTTCCAAAATTAAGCGCGCCATAAGTTTCTATGTTTTTAAAGGCGGTTGTTCCAGCTATTGTGCCCGAACCCGTAAACGATACTTTTCCGGTGGTACTGGCCGAGGCATCAAAGATGCCGTTATTAGTGAAAATACCACCAACAGAAATAACCAAATTACCGCTGCCATTCATTATAAGACTGCTTCCGGTAAATAAGGTGACATTGGTGGCTAATGCATTGTTGTTTGTAATTGTGATAGTACTGCCTGACGGAACCAGAACATTTGACGGAGCAATGGGAACACCACCGCACCAATTGGCGGCATTGTTCCAGTCGCCGCTGGGCCCGCCTATCCACGCGCCTGCACTTTTTACATCAATTGTGGCGATGGACGAGGCAGCCTGAACACACGACCCGCTTTGAACAACTGCTCTATAGCTGGTAGTAGTATTTAAATTTGTTGCAGTAAGGCTGCTGGTAACATTATTGATTATTACAGGATCGGTCGAGAAATTGTTTGTCGAAGATTCCCAATTGAGTATCGTTCCGGTGAAGCCGGTTAAGGTCAATGTGGTTGAATTGGTACCACCGCAAACAATGGCACTGCTAAGTAACCCTCCCACACTTGCTATAGTACATGTATTTACCGACAGCAGCCCGTCCAACGACATAACCGGCGAAGTACAGTTATTACTTATTTCGCACTTGTACAAATAACCATCAAAACCGCCAGGCACTGTTTTGACTACCAGGTCCGAAGTATTTGCACCAGAGTACTGCGTGCCATCGCTTATGTTATTATAAGTTGAGCCGCTGTTGGTACTTACTTTCCATTGGTAATTTACCGTTGGCGAGCCGGCAGTAGTTACTTTAAACAGTGCCGAAGCATTTATCGTGGCGGAATAGTTAGTTGGCTGAGCATTTATGATAGCTACTGCATCAACACTTGCAATCGTGCTAGCACTTGTGCTTGAACAACCATCTGAACTATTTACAATAAGACGATATTGATATCCATCTAAACCTGTGGTGTTTGATATGGCAAGGGTACCAGAAGTTGCTCCGGAATAAATACCTCCATTAGCGGTAAGTGAAAATGTATTTCCTCCGTCTACGCTCTGTTGCCAGGTATAGGATGGACCCGTTGCATTACTTGATGTAGTGATATTTAGAATTGATGCCGCGCAGACCGTTGCAGGCGGATTAATAACAGCGGTCGGCTTGTTGAATATCGTGACTGCTAAAGCAGAAGAAGCATTTCCTTTACAACCGGCACTGTTTGTGGCGTACAGGTAATAACTTCCCGATGACCCAACGGCAGCAGGAATGTTGATTAATGTTGCCGGTGTTGGATAACTTGAAACAGAATACCATTGGTAAGTATTGGAAGCGTTTCCGGTGGTATTGTAACTATCGAGGTTAACAGTATTAGGCGCACATACCGTTGCGGGTGTGCCCGATACAGTGCTTACCGGCAATGCATCTACTGTAACAGTTACTGCAGACGACGCCGGTCCGTAACAATTACCTGCAGACGAATAAGCAAACAGGTAATACGTGCCGGCGCCGGCGGCTGAAGGTGTTGCCACAACCGAACTTGCCGATGTTGAACCGGTATGCCACTCTAATATGGTACCGGTTGCAGCTACAGGTTGTAACGCTGCAAGGTTGGCTGTTGCCGGCGAACATAGGGCAATGGCAGTGCTGCTAACTACAGGTGCTGTTACTGATGCTATGTTTAAAATTACGGCAGCATAGCTCACACTATAACAAGAACCGCTTTTGCTAAACACATAATAAGTACGTGCTGTGGCTACAGCCGTTGGCGTACTTACCAGGTAGGTTTCAGAAGCAACCGGAACGGTAAACCATTCTGTTGTACCTCCACTGGTAACCAAACTGGTAAGATTGTATGATGGGGTAGTGCTGCAAATAGTAACGTTAGACGAGCTGACAACCGGGTTGGCTGGAGGCGCTGTATAAGTAAGTGTTGCGGTTGCTGTACTGGTACAGCCATAAACCGAGGTGCCGGTTACGGTATAAGTTCTAGTGGCAGTAAGCGTTGCAACAACCGATGCACCTGTTGTTGAAGACAGGTCGGTTGCCGGCGACCACGAGTACGAGCTGGCTCCGCTTGCTAATAGTGTAAGGGTATTTCCGCCACATACGGTAGAAGACGTTGGCGTAACAGTAACCGTTGGATTTGGGTTAACAGCAATCAATAGCGGACCGCTGGTTGATAAAGTACAACCACCACCTGTTACCTGCCTGCGGTAATACGTAGTTACAGAAGCTATAGCTGTGGTATAGCTTTGGGTGGTTGCTCCTGAAATAGGCGCATAAGAACTGTTATCGGTTGACAATTGCCATTGATAAGTATAGGTGGTTCCAACGCCACCAACAGGGGCAGTACCGGTTATGGTTATGGCTGGTGCGGAAGCGCAATACGTTGTAGCACTTGCAGTAGAAACCGTATTATTTGCCAACGGTGCATATACAACCACCGCAGTACTGGTATTAATATTGCAGGTTGAAGTGCTTGCCAATCGCCGGTACCAAGTTGTAACCGGTACCAGGTTACGGGTTAAAGTATAATTTTGACTGTTTGCGCCTGTTAGATCAGTAAAACCTGTTGTGGATGAAGTGGTAGACCTTTGCCATTGATAGATACCTCCGGTAATAGCAGTACCAGTTAATGCAATAAAGGTTGCACCATCCGAACATGAAGTTGAAGGTGTAACCGTGTTGGAAGTAATAGCTGCCCCTACTGTTATTGTAACACTTCCCGTAGTATAACCACAACTTCCCTGACCTCCTATTATAGCTTTGTAATAAGTGGTTGCTGTTAAAGTAGGAGTTGTATAGTTTGTTGTTGTAGCACCGGAAATATTAGTGAAGGTTGCATTGTCCGTTGATGTTTGCCATTGTATTGTTAAGGCACTATTAAGTGTCCCTATAGTTAAAGAGGTTGAAGCGCCACTACAAATGTTGCTTTGTGTTGCCACTGGCAGAGGTACTGAAGCTCCCTGGCCCTTAGTGTCAAAAATTTGTATATCGTAGTTGTAAGTGCACGATGCGTCTACAATTACCAAACGCAAAAACCGTGGACCTGCGAAATTACTGTTGGCATAATTGCTTGCCGTAAGATTAGCTGTAGAAGTAGTGTTAGACGGTGTAAACGTTGCACCCGTTGGACTTACAGCCGATGTAAAACTTGTGTATGGCCCTGCCTGGGTTGTTGAATAACTCCATGTCATGCTGGTAACAGTAACAGTTGTATTTACTGCAAAACTAAATGTTGACGTTCCTGATGTGCAAAAGGTATAATAATTACCAACACTGGTGGCAGTATTAACTGGCGTGGCAGAAAGGGTTACAGTTGTACTGGACGAAGCACTGCACCCTGCCGCAGTTGTAGCATTCAAAGTATACGTTGTGCTTGCCGATGGCTTGGAATAAACTGTTGCCAGCGAGGTACCGGTATAAGCAATCGTTGCCGCAGCATCAGTAAACAATCCAGTGGTAGGATACCATGAATAACTTGTAAAGCCCGCTGTTGCAGTTAGTGTTGAAACTGAACCGCTGCACACCGTTGGCAACGAATTGGTAATACTAATTGAGGGTGTACTAACTGTGACTGTTACGGTGCCGATGGACTGACAACCTGTACTGTTTTGCGAGGTAACCGTATAAACCGTTGTTGAAGCCGGGGAAGCAATTACAGAAGCACCGGACGTGGTATTTAAACCCGTTGAGGGCGACCAGCTATAAGTACTGCCTCCGCTGGCTGTTAGTAAGGTACTGTTGCCGCTGCATATAGTTGGCGCCGCTGGTGAAATTGATAAAACAGGACCGGCAATTACATTTACGGTTACGGTACCCGTGCTTTGGCAGCCGTTGCTGTTGGTACCCGTTAGTGTGTAGATAGTAGTTGCTGTTGGGTTAACGGTTGGATTGTAAACCGTACTTATTGCAGCAGACGGACTGGCCGACCACGAATAGGATGAAAGATTGGCTGGTGCTGCTGTTAAAACAACTGATGTAGCTGCACATACATTGTTGCTGCCTGCACTGGCACTAACAACAGGTAATGCATTAACTGTAACCGTAAAAGGTACAATTGCAGAAACGCATCCTGTAACGCTGCTGGATACAACTAAAGTAAAATCGTATGTGCCGCCTGCAACACCCGAGGTAGGTATACTAACAGACAAAGGCGACGACACTAATGTAGCATTTGCAACTGCTGAGAAACCAGGCATACTTCGGGTTCCGGCTGTTATTGAATACTGATTGGCGCTGCCTGTGAATGTATAGGGCAACGAAAAGCTGCCGCTGCCAACACAAACACTGGATCCACTGGTGGATATAACCGGCAGTTCGTATATGGCGATAGCCGTGTTACCTGTAGGTGCAGTATTGGCACAGGTTGCATCGGATACAGAAGTAATGGCTACTGCACTGGTAACTGAAGGAGCTACAGAAATGTAGTAGGGCGATGATGCAATATTATTAACGGTAACAGGTGAACCTGCAACGGTATACGTTACGCTATAAGGTGGTGTACCTGTAAATTGAATGGCAAGGCTTCGGTTACCAGTTCCGCAGTACGAACTACTGCCACTAAACACAGCCGTTGGCAATAACGTTGCTACAAGTTTTGCGGCAGTACTGGTGGCAGACGGACAACCGGAACCTGATATTACTACCCTGTAGAACTTACCATTATTGGTGTTGGGTGTAGTGATGCTCAAGGTGCTGGTTAATGCCCCTGAATACACACCTCCATTGGTAATATTTGCAAAGGAAGTACCATCGCTGCTTACCTGCCACTGGTAGCCAGTAGCTCCCGAAGCATTTACACTAAACGTTGCCGACGATGAACCACATAATATTTGGTTAACCGGCTGTGTATTTATGGTAGGTGTACAATCAACGACCGGGGCAGTAGTATTGCCGTTTGCACGTAACTCATACGTACAGGTAAAGGCAGGCATATTTGTTTGCGGATCGCTAAACTCAAGCGTAACCCTACCCTGGTTGGGCATGTTGTTATTATAAAAACAGTAATCGATATAGTAGTTAGGAGCCGATGGAACGACCGCCGAAGGTGGACCAAACTTTATGTTGCTTAGCACAGCCGAGTTACTGCCTTCAGCGGTCAGCCAAACCCTTGTAATTATAGGAATAGATGACAGTGGTGTATTGGAGGTCCATTTAAAATGTACATCGCCGGTTTTGGTTGTAGGCAACAAAGGAACCAGTTGATAGCTTGTACCGATTACATTGGCTGCAACCGGATTATTTTGAGCAGATTGCGGTCGAAAATCTCCGGGTGCAGACGATGCCTGGCCGTTACCATTGCTTCTTTTAACCATGGTTGGACACCCGGAAACATCGAGTCCCTGAGCATTTAACTGAAATCCTAAACAGACAACTATACAACTAAAATAGAACCGCAGATAAGTATTAGAAAATAAAAGGGGGTTACCAATAACAGATGAGCGCATAGAACAAAAGATTAAAGATTTTTGTTACAACGCTTAAAGAGATTTTATTATTCTTCCAGTAATGAGAAATATTTTCTTATATCAGGAAAAAGAAAGAAAGTTTCCAAAATTGAATGCTATTCCAAAAATGACACAAGGTTTCAGCGTCGATTTACTTAGCAATATCTTGCTCCCTTTTAATTTCCCGGGATTAAATATTTTGTCCGCAGTTCTTTTACCCCGTTGTTTTAGCACGTGGTATAATTTTATTCTTTTGTTCCGGCTTTAGACAACAAAACATATTGTTTGAAATATCGGGCTGCTGCCCGGTTACTACATTCAATATTTACTACCGGGCAAACTCAAAACACCGGAAAGCGTACTCTTGAGTCTGAAATATCTAGTCTTATAATTTCCAATTTCCGGAACGATGCTTCACTTCTTAATTTATAGAACTCAAATGATTTTTGCCGGGAACTGCTGGTTGTAGTGGCTACAAAAAATATTAATTGTCTTTTAAACGAAACCGCACTTTCAGGTAAATGAACGGGCAGTGGCATTCTAATTGCAAACATGATTTTAACTAAAACACTCTAAAATGCGAAGGCTGATTATTCTATTAACCACGTTCGCCGCCCTTATTGCAGTCACTTATTCCTGCGGCAATAACAATAACGCCAACTATCAAACCAGTAAAACAGATACCCTGGTTAATAAAGCGGGGGCAACGGTATCCGAAGAATATAAAGAGGGAGCAAGACTGGTGGCTGCAAATGATTGCCTGACTTGCCACCCGGTAAACCGGCCAGATATAGGGCCTTCCTTTTCAGACATTGCAAACAAGTATGAGCACAAAGAAAAATATGCCGACTATTTAGGCCAGTCGGTATTAAGGGGCAGTAAAGGGGTATGGGCGCCAAAAGAAATACCTGCCCATTCAAACGTTCAGTTTAATAATATAAGAGAAATGGATCAGGTACATTCTGTCGGTAAACTAAATGGGATGCACCCAACTAAATATTACGTTCTTGAGGCATTGAGATATTGTTGCAGGGTTTCAACATATTCTTCGAAAGCTGCAATACCCTTTGAGGTCACATTGCAGGTAGTCAGCGGATAGTTGTCTTTAAACTGTTTTGTAACATTAATATAACCTGCGTCTTTCAATTTTTGTACCTGCACACTCAGGTTACCAGCCGAGGCGTTGGTCTTTTCTTTTATGAAAGTGAACTCCGCCTCTTTTACGCTCATCAGCAGGCTCATGACCGCCAGGCGGAGCTGACTATGTAATATGGGATCTAACTCTTTAAACACTACGTTCCTTTTTTGTTGTTGCCGGCTGATATTTTTTTGAATGCATTATAGGCTATATGCCCGGGTATGATGTAACCGATCAAAGCAGCCAATGCATGTAATGCCATTACCCATTGAAAGGCAGGTACGAACATACTAGTTAATGCAAGGCCAAATACTATATATGAAGCTATCACCGATGGTTTAAAATTCAGCAGCGCTCCATATATCATGATCCAGAATGCATACAAGCCGGTCAGTAATGGAAAACCAATAGTAGGTTTAAGATCAACATTCATTGCCAGAATAATTAACAATAGTAAAAGCGTAAACCCAATATTTAATTTATCAAACACATCTTTCATATATGTCCTCACTTTTTTTGTACGCCTGAGCACCAATTTTTTAATAATGGAAGCAATTAACAGCAGCAGGGCAATCAATCCAAAAACATTCCAAAAAAAGAAGGTGCCAAACCATATAAATTGAATATTCGCGACGGTCAGCAATGAAGACGAAAATAATAGCCATCCCCATAAAATCCATCCTGCACCATCATCTTTCTGATCTTGCTTTGCCGCATAAATCATTTGCTGAATGATGGCAAGGCTATCGTGGCCGGT
>JBBRCW010000100.1:0-19085 GCA_038204535.1 Chitinophagales bacterium
GCATCCTCTGGAAATCATTTTGTGTAATCCATGGTATTCCGAAAAAGGTTTGGAGCAACGGGTTCACTGAACCAACGACAATGAATAATGAATAATGAAGTGATGCCGTCATGCTGAATTTATTTCAGCATCCCCTGGAAATCATTTTGAGAAAACCATGGTATTCGGAAACAAGTCTGGAGTAACGGGTTCAGTGTACAAACGATAATGAATAATGAAGTGAGAGCCGTCATGCTGAATTTATTTCAGCATCGCCTGGAAAACATTTTGTGAAAGCAATGGTATTTCGAAACAAGTCTGGAGTAACGGGTTCAATGTACAAACGAAATGAATAAAGAATAATGAAGAGAAAGCCGTCATGCTGAATTTATTTCAGCATCCCCTGGAAAACACAATTTTATTTAAACAAACTTATAAATGCAAAAGGTGCAATGCACTTTTCTTAAAAATATAAATAAGGCTTATGAAATTTATAAACTATTTGGAAAAGATAACCGGGGTCGATGTTTTTGGTATGGCCTCTTTTCTCATCTTCTTTACCTTTTTTGTTATAATGGCTATTTGGGCACTCCGTGCCGATAAAAAGCTAATTAAAACACTAAGCGAACTGCCCTTAAACGAAACTAAAAAGAGCTAACTGAAAAATATATTGCAATGAATGTTATTGGAAATCAAATAAAAAAAATGTTGGGCTTGCTTTTGGCCGCTACTATTTTGGGATGGGGCGATGTTAATGCCCAGGGCCCTGCTGTGCCATCTGAGGCAAGCAACCCGCTTGCAATTATCTTACTCGCTATTATGCTGGCGTTATTACTGGTGATTGGCCTTCTGGGGTATGTTTTACTGGGAGCGGCAGAATTTAATTTAAAGCGCCAGCAAAACGGCAAGAAGGTTTCAATGGTTACACAGGCTGTAGTGCTGATAACACTTTGCATGACCTCTGTGCGTGCATTTGCACAACAGGCTGATAAGGCTGCTCCGGCTGCACCATCAACAAACTATTATGGCGGGTTGTCGGCTTTTTCATATTTCACCACGGTGGGTGTTATAGGGCTGGAACTGATCCTGATTTTGGTGATGTCATATTTTATTAAAATTTTGCTGGCAAAGGAAAAACCCGTAGCAGTTGCCATCGAAACAGCGTATAAGGTGCCCCTTTGGAAAATTTGGTGGGAGAAGTTAAATGCATTTAAGTCAGAAGCAGAGGTGGGCGATACCGGTCATAATTATGATGGTATTCGTGAGTTAGACAATAAGCTTCCACCATGGTGGTTATATGGCTTTATTTTAACCATCATATTTGCGGTAGTGTACATGTATCGTTCACAGGTTTCGCACAGTGCGCCATCGCCGCTGCAGGAATACGAAATTGCCATGGCCAGTGCTGCTGCTGAAAAGGTAGAATACCTGAAAACAGCTGCCAGCAAAGTAGATGAGAACAGCGTTACCTATCTCGGCGATGCCACAGACCTTAATGATGCTAAAAAGATATTCGGCCTGTCTTGCGCACCTTGCCATGGCGCCGATGCACAAGGAGTTGTAGGCCCCAATTTAACTGACGATTATTGGCTGCACCAGGGCGGAATAAAAGATATTTTTAAAGTCATAAAATATGGTGTTCCCGAAAAGGGAATGAAATCGTGGATGGATGATTTTAGCCCTGTTCAAATTGCGCAACTGTCTAGTTATATTAAATCGTTGCACGGTTCAAAGCCTGCAAATGCCAAAGAGCCACAGGGCGAATTATACAAAGATGATTCTGATGAAACCGCAAGCGATAGTTCTGCCATTGATAAAAAGACAGCATTCAAATAAATGATTACAGCACCGCAACATAAAAGCGAAACAAACCACGATGATTTTCGCGATCACCTTGCCACCATAGACGATAAGGGAAACCGTAAGTGGATCTATGCCCATAAGCCGAAGGGGAAATTATACAATTTGCGCACTATTTTAAGTGTGGTTTATTTTGTGGTGTTTTTTGGATTGCCTTTCGTTCATATTAATGGCCGGCCGCTGTTTCTTTTTAATATTCCAAAAGCAAAGTTCATATTATTTGGTAAGGTTTTCTGGCCCCAGGATTTTTTTATACTTGGCCTTGGCATGATTGCTTTTATTCTGTTCATCATTGTATTTACTGCTGCTTTCGGCAGGCTGTTTTGCGGCTGGGCTTGTCCGCAAACAAATTTTATGGAAATGATGTTTCGTAAGGTTGAGTATTGGATTGAAGGTGATGCACCCAGGCAAAAAATGCTGGCCCGTCAGCCTTGGGGTGGAGAGAAAATAATTAAAAAAGTGACAAAGCATGTTTTGTTTTATTGCTTGTCTTTTGTGATCGCCAACTTTTTTCTGGCCTATATTATTGGTGTTAAAGAATTAGGCACTATTATATCGGAGCCGGTTAGTGCGCACCTGGCTGGTTTTTTTACAGTGATGGTTTTCAGCGGTGTTTTTTACGGAGTATATGCTCATTTTAGAGAGCAGGCTTGTACCGTGGTTTGTCCGTATGGCAGGCTACAGGGCGTGCTACTCGATAAAAACTCAATGATAGTAGCATATGATTACAAACGCGGCGAGCCACGCGGTCATGCCAAAAAAGGCCTGGAAGATAGCCTGGGAGATTGTATAGATTGTTATGCTTGTGTAAAAGTTTGCCCTACGGGGATAGATATTCGTAATGGGGTGCAAATGGAATGCGTGGGATGCACCGCTTGTATTGATGCGTGTAACAACATTATGGATAAGGTGGGTAAGCCGCAGGGTTTAATCAGGTATGCCAGTGAAAACAGTATTGCCAATGGCGAGCCTTTAAGGTACACTAGCCGAATGAAAATGTACACCGCTTTGTGCGGGCTGGTAGTGGTAATACTATCGGTTATTCTGGCTACCCGGAAAGATGTGGATGCTACTATTATGCGAACTCCTGGTATTTTATTTCAGCAGGTTGGCAACGACAGTATTTCTAATTTATACAATATAAAGGTTGCAAATAAAACCACGCAGCAAATACCGCTTACTATAAAGCTGGATGAAGCCGAAGGAAGAATTATAATGATCGGTAAACCGTTTATTGACGTAGCCAAAGAAGGGCAGGGCAGCGGATCTTTTTTTGTGGTGCTGCCAAATAAAGAAGTGGCACAGCGTAAAACAGAAGTGAGACTGGCTTTATTTGAAGGATCAAAAAAAATTTCGGTAGTATCAACTAATTTTTTAGGGCCGGTGCCCGAATAAACTAAAAATGAGTATATGAATTGGGGAAATAAAATTGTGGTTGTTTTTATCGGATTTGCCGCGTTAATAGGTACGTTGGTTTACAGCTGTATGACTCAAAATTTCGAATTGGTTTCGGCTGATTATTATAAAGACGAGATAGGCTATCAAAAAAATATCGACGGCAGCAGCAATGCCAGCAAAATTTCGCCCCTGGTAATTTCTCAAATCAATGGCAATATTGAAATAAAACTGCCCGTTGAACAAATTAACCAGCCCGTTACAGGCAAGGTGTGGTTTTATTGTGCCACCAGTTCTGCCAGCGATCTAAAGTTGCCTTTTATTACTGATAAGAATGGAACTATGCAAATAAAGCGGTCGTTAGTTTCAAATGCTAATTACCTGGTAAAGACCAGTTGGCAGGTAAATGGTAAAGATTATTATAACGAACAAATCTTTCAGTTGCAATGAGCTGGCAGTTGATCATATCGGCCATGGCTATGGGGTTGTTAAGCAGCTTTCATTGCGTAGGCATGTGCGGTCCTATTGCTTTTTCGTTGCCTTCGCAGAATTTATCGCCGGCAAAAAAGACTTTGGGCATTTTGGCCTATAATGGGGGCCGTATTGTTACGTACGCTTTGTTAGGCGTTGTTTTTGGTTTAATTGGAAGACAGCTTTGGATCAGTGGTTTGCAGCAATGGTTTTCTATTACAGCCGGTATTTTTATTTTGGCAATTCTATTGCAATCGTTGGCTGGAAGGCCCCTTCTGCATTTGCCGGGTTTTTGGCGGGTCAACCAATGGGTGCAACATCTGATTGGTAAATTTATTTCAAATCCAACCATTGGCGGTAAGTTAATGCTGGGTATGGCCAATGGATTGTTGCCCTGCGGATTGGTGTACCTGGCTATTACCGGGGCATTGGCTGCTGGAACAGTGGAAGGGGCCGCTGCTTTCATGGCGGCCTTTGGATTGGGAACTGTACCGGCAATGTTTTTGCTTTCTTATTTTGGGTTTTTAATAAAAGTTTCTACACGCAATACTATAAAAAAGGCGGTCCCGTTTTTTGTGGGATTGGTGGGCGTTCTGCTGATTTTACGGGGGCTTAATTTAAACATTCCTTTTGTTAGTCCTGTTATTGGCGGTACAATCGCCGATACGATTAGTTGCCATTAGCTGCTTTTAATAGTGGCAGGCGAATAAGGCAGATGGGCAGCCTAAAGGCCATTTCCATCCTCATATTCTTTCATATCTTCCTTCTAAAATTTTACCACATAGGCACAATAAAGAAACATAGGATTCACATAGAATTATTAAATTTCTTGATGATTATGGCGAAAGAATATCGCTGGTGGTTTTCTACTAAAGTTTAAATATAATGGAAAAGATACATATTTCTAAACTAGAATAGAGTGACCATTTGTTGATAGTTTATTAAGCCTTAGCGCCTCAATAATAAGCCAATTCGCAATGGAGAATTTATTTCAACTCCCCCTTTGGGGGATTTAGGGGGCTTTGGCATATTATTTTAATTGAACGGTCTAACGCAATGTGGTAACTTTAAGAAATCATTATTTGGTCAAACAGCCAGATAGATGTTTTTGGGATTTTCTATTTAAAATATAAAAAATGAATACAATGGTTAATGAAATGATTGCAAAAAAAACCAATGTTGAAAATGGGCTGGTTGAAGAAGCCGGCTTAACCAATTTGTCGAACCAGGACGCTGCAAATGCGCTTCCGGGCAAAGAAGAGGAGCCGCCGGAGAAACATCCGGAAATTGAGCCGGAGAAACTACCCCACGAAGATCCTGGTATCCAGCCTGATACCAAACCTAAAAAAGAAGATGACGATGATGATGACGATGATGATTACGTTCCTTATGTGGAACCGGAAATTGGTGATGATCCCGAAAAGGAGAAGGTTAAAATACCTATAATGTAACACCATCGGATTGATGGATTTATATGGGCCGGTTTGCCGTCTTTGTCTGCAGGCTGGCTCATTTATTTTGGGAAAGGGAATTGGCTGTACACATGAAGGTACCCGTGTGCAATACAAAGGCGGCCCTAATGATTTTTATTGCCCCAGCCATGGCGCTGTTTTTAGCAGCACAGGTTCTGTGGTTTCTGGTGCTATAAACCGGCCATTGACACGCTATACAGTAGCAGAAGCCAACGATATATTGCATATAACCGGATAAGGGGTGCATTTCAAACTGTCGCAAGTAATAAGTGTTCGTAATTGGCAGCCTTGCGAAGCAATCCCCAGCCATTTGTCAACCTACTGAGTAGTGGGATTGCTTTCCCGCCAGAAGAAGGGGGGCAGGCTGTTCCCGCCAATGACACATTTAGTCTGACTGATTTAGGTTCACCGTAATTATACGTACAGGCGGTTTTTCACGCAAAGACGCAAAGTAAAACCCACGCAAAGGACGCAAAGAAAAATCTCTGAATCATACATATAAATACACTTATACATCTTTGCGTGAATCTCTTGGCGGCTTTGCGTGAAAATATGGCGACTTAAATATCCATTCAAATAAGGTGCGCATTTTTACAAAGGGCCTGATTTGATTTATGTAGTGTCATTTTCAAAGAACTTTTTTAGGGACCCCAAAAATTAATCACTTAATAACGAGGAGATTGAAACCACTATCGCAGCAAATAAACAGCGACAATTTGAAATGTCCCCACTTCAAATCGATCATAGATCACAGCTACCTTTTTTCTATGATCGATTACTTATAATCCATCACTTGAAAAAATCAGAAAAATACCGGAAAAAAAACAATACGTTGCAAAACATTAGCGATGGCGCATATTAATCCCGGGAAAAAAGTAAAATTTTAAGAAAGTTACATGAAAGAGATTGCTTCTATTCCTAAAAAATGCGCATCCGGTTGCGCATGCTGTTAATCTAAAATATAGGTAGTTTAACCTTTTCAATCTCTTTCCTGCACCAAAAAGATTAAAATTGTGAGAGAAAAACAATGAAGTGGACGGCAACAGGCAGTCAGCCAGGGCAAATGGAAATCTGTACGCCGGAATATTATGATAGGCGTTTTGCTAACTCAATTATTCAATCAGACCATGATTTAAAAGAACAAAAAGATTTGGCGGATTCAGAATTAATTCAATCATCGATCATAATTAAAAACAATAAAGCATGAACAGGAAAGAATTTGTTACTAAAACAGGCATGGCCGTAGCGGCAGTTGCTGCCTCCCCTGCTATGAATCTATTTGGTCAAAAAAAATCCGCTGATATTAAAGCCGACGAAAAAGTAAAGGTGGCCATGATAGGCGTGGGCCTTCGCGGGCAAAATCATCTTGAGCTTTTGCTTAGGCGCCAGGATGTTGAAGTAACAGCCATTTGCGATATTGATGACCGGATGCTGGCCTCATCCAAAGCAGTAATTACCAAAAGCGGCAAGGCAATGCCTAAGATCTTTACCGGCGATATTTACGCCTGGAAAAAAATGCTTGAGTTGAAAGGGATTGATGCAATTGTTATAGCCACGCCGTGGGAATGGCATAAAGATATGATCATCGGTTCGCTGGAATCGGGGATCAAATACGTTGGTTCTGAAGTTATGATCGGTATTACAATGCAGGATCATTGGGATGTTGTAAAAGCAGCCGAAAAATATGAGGGGCATGTAACCATGCTGGAAAACGTTTGTTACCGCCGCGATGTAATGGCAGTACTAAACATGGTGCGGCGGGGTTTGTTTGGCGAAATGATACACCTGCAGGGCGGTTACCAGCACGACCTGAGAGAGGTAAAATTTAACGACGGCATTAAAGCGGGCGGGGGCGGCTGCGAAATAGACGAAAAAGCCTGGTCGGAGGCAAGATGGAGAACCCATCACTCTATTTACCGCGATGGCGATCTATACCCCACCCACGGAATAGGACCGATTGCGCATTATATAAACATCAACAGGGGTAACCGGTTTGTAAATCTCTGCTCATTCTCTTCTAAAGCCAGGGGCTTGCACGAACACATTGTAAAAACCTGCGGCCCATCGCATCCCAATGCAAAAATTAATTTCAAATTGGGGGATGTAGTGACCACTTCCATCAAAACATCTAATAACGAAACCATTCTGCTGCAGCACGACACTAACCTGCCAAGGCCTTATTCGTTAGGGTTTCGTGTACAGGGTACAAACGGTTTATGGATGGATGTAAACAAGGGAATATATATTGAAGACAAATCCGCCAAACCCCACCAGTGGGACGATGCCCAAACCTGGCTGGATAAATACGACCATCCATTGTGGGCACGATGGAGTAAGGAAGCCCAGGGATCGGGCCATGGCGGAATGGATTTTTACGTAATACACATGTTTATCGAATCTACAAAACGCAAGACAGCTCCGCAAATGGACGTGTATGATGCCGCCGCCTGGAGCGCTATAACCCCCCTTAGCGAACAATCCATTGAACAAGGAAATGAAACGGTGGAATTTCCCGATTTCACCAATGGACAGTGGATGTACAAAAAGCCGGTATTTGCATTAACAAACGAGTATTAACAGCTTAAATAAACAATACAAGCGAGTTATTTAATCAATCCATTTATTGCATTTAATTTTTACCCCGGCCATAATGACCGGGGTAAATAATACCACAAAAGCGGGCATATGCGTGCTAAGCATCCGGTCCAAATAATTACAACGCTAAAAATAATTCGCAGGCTTTAGACCTATAATGTTGCCTGTTAATGTAAAGACTGCTTATCTTAATGCCCTAAAATAACCGCCATGCATCTTTACAAAACCTCCAAAGGAAACCTGCTGAAATTTGAAGATAAATTTTATGTAACCGAAAGTGACTGGGATACCCTCATCAACAGAGATGGCCTATATGGCTATTTAATTGAAAAAGTAAGCGAACAATCGCCCATGGATGATGAACATGCGGCCGACTGGCTCGATCATTATCTTTTACCTCCCATTGGCGAACAGGAAGTTTGGGCAGCCGGCGTTACCTATTTAAAAAGCCGTGATGCCCGCATGGAAGAGTCGGAGGACTCCGGCGCCGCGGATTGCTACCAGCGCGTTTATGAAGCTGACAGGCCCGAATTGTTTTTTAAATCGCTGCCGCACCGGGTGGCAGGGCACGGGCAAACGGTCAACATAAGGAAAGACTCAACATGGAATGTACCCGAGCCCGAACTGGCTTTGTATATCAATTCGGCTGGCAACATACAAGGTTATACCATTGGAAACGATATGAGTTCGCGCAGTATTGAAGGCGAAAACCCATTATACCTGCCACAGGCAAAGACCTATGAACGCAGCGCTGCACTGGGCCCCTGCCTCCTGATTATGGAACAGGAAATTTCGCCGGATACAGTCATTCAAATGAATATTTATCGCGGCAGCCAAAAAATGTTTGATGACGGCACTACCCTGCAGCGAATGAAGAGAACACTGACCGGGCTGGCATCCTATCTGTTTAGAGAAATGGATTTTGCACCAGGATGTTTCTTAATGACCGGAACCTGCGTGGTGCCGCCCAGTGATTTTACATTGCTCGAAAACGATGTGGTTAATATTACCATTGATGGTATTGGCACCCTCACAAATACAATAGTAGTAAAACAGTAGCAGGTTTTTTTGACCAGTTATCTTTACTGGTGCAAAAAGAAAACAAAACCACTCATATGAGTATTAAACCAACACTGCAAAAGGCAGGTGTCTTTTGTCTCTGGCTTTTAATCGCAAGTTGTGTTAATCTAAAAAAGGTAAATGACTACGCCTCCGCTTCAGGTAAAAACATTAAAAAGTTTGAAGAACTTGGATATAGCTTCGTTCAGGCGTGCAATGACAAATGCCTTATTGAACAACTGGACAAAAAGGAATTTCTAAAAAAAAGCTGTAATTGTAAAAATGAAAATGAAGCCGATAGCATTATGTTCCTCATGTATAAAAGTGCTAAAGGCTATTTTGACGGGCTTGCAAAACTCTCCAATAACGAAGTAACGAGTTACAAATATGACGCATTAACAAAAGCGTTAAAAGATGGAGATTTTGGGCAAGTAAAAATCAATAAAGACCAGGTGGATGCCTATTCGAAAATTTCAGAAGTTTTAACCAGAGCTATAACCGATAGGTACCGAAGAAAAAAGATTTCACAATATATCGGGGAAGCCAACGATGCTGTCAAAGTACTTTTAAACGCTTTAGAATTTAATCTCGCTCGCAACCTTACAGGCAGGTTAGAATCTAAAAATCAAAGTTTGCAAAGCTATTACTTTGATTTATTTGATGACACGAAAGCATCGGCATATGAAAAAAAGAAAATCCTGGAGGATTATAATTCTGCCACGTCAGAAATAAATTCAAAAAAGAGACAGATTATTACTTTTGGAAATGGACTAAACACCATTGCCCAGGGGCATCAAAAACTTTTTGAAAACCGAAATAAGCTGGGCACTAAAGAATTGAAGGAATTACTATCTCAATATGCAAGTGATATACAAGACATCATTGACAAAATCAATAAACTTAAAAATCAGGATTGATCATGCCCAAACTAAATTCGCAACAACTTTCCGATCTCGGCGACAGTTTTCTTGCATTTGCACAAGCTGTCGGAAATTACCGGATGGAAAATAGCGGTTTGCTTACAAAAGCACAAAACCAGCAAATTAAAGATTTTCATTGGACACTTTTACACTACGCCGACAATATGTTTACCACGTCGGCAAAACTGATTATAGAAGATGTGGAGGCATCTTTAGAAACCATCAGGGATGTGACAGGTCAAATTAACCAAACTTATCACAACCTTAGAAAAGTACAGAAAGCCATTGTAGTGGCTGCCGCAGGGGTAACACTTGGCGCAGCAATTTTTAGTAAAAACCCGCAGGCCATAGTGGATGGTATTGCTGAATTAGTAAATTCCTGGAAAGCAGAAGATGAATAACAGTTGTTAAATCCTCAGGAGAGCAAATAAAAAGCCCCGTTGAAATCGCCTCATTAAATTTGATTGTAAGGATATATCAATGACCGATAACCATTACGGCTGCTTCTTAACGCTGTCTGATAAAAAGTTGACTATAGCTGAACAAATGGCAATTTCAATCAAAGAGATAATGAACTCTGCTGAACAATATCTGCTGCTGCAGCGAACTTACTCAGAAGATGATTTTGAAAAAGATTTTTACTATTATGAATCCACTGAGTTTGACAAATCGGGAGATTTAAAAAACTTTTCAATTGAACTAAGCAGGACCAGGTTTTAATGAAAAGCGAAAACGCTATTTTTGATATAAGCATACATCCTGCCGATGAAGCGTATGACAATTTGAAAAAGTTGCTTGTAAGGCTCACAAATAACCAGGGGCAATTATTAATAAAGGATTGATGTCTGGTCCTTACATGGGCGAAACCGAAGAACAAGGTAACACCTATGTAAAAGATGGGCCCGTATTGAAAACGCTTTCAATGTATCCCAATCCGGTTAAAGATGTACTGACTATTAAGCTTACGGCAGAAGAGACGTCGAACAACGATATCAACTCAATGAATGGAGGATATGATCTGGTAGGTTCGTCGGCAAAAATGCTTTTTGTACGTGGAGACAAAAATGTTCCTGCCAATGTAAATATGCCCCTCACAAATACCACTTTACGTGCAACAGGCTGGTTAAATAGGGGTTCCCAGGATATTTTAATAAATCGAACTGGATTTACAGCAATGCACAATCCTTTTGCCAGTCCAATTGATATTCGATTGATAAAAACGTATAATGCCCTGGATTATTTTTACGTTTGGATCCTAAATTAGGTGGCACCTATGGAGTAGGAGGCTGGGTATTGTTAAGCTTTATCAACAATACCTTCGTTAAAAGCGCCTCAGTGAGCCCCATAGATCAAAATATACAATCAGGACAAGGGTTTATGGTATATGCCGGAAATCTGCCTGCTACTCCTGGTATAATCATAGGTGAATTTTCAAAAGCATCAACACCTGCCACCAACGTTTTTAAATCGGCACCTCTGACAGCCTTACGAACTACTTTACAAATTACAGAGAGCGATAATACTGTTGGTGTAATGGACGAAGCAATAACATTATATGGAAATGAATATTCAAATGCAGTGGATGAGCAGGATGCACCCAAACCATCCAACTTTAATGAGAACCTAGGCCTTTTGCGCAATGGTACCGAACTAATGCTGGAACGCAGGCAGCCCACCTCAAACAGTGATACGTTGTTTTTAAAAATGTGGAATATGGAGAAAAAGGCCTACCAGTTTACATTCTCGCCTGAAAACGTGGCATCGTTGCCTTTCAAATTTGCAGGCCTGGCCGACAGGTACCTTAATACTTTAACTCCTGTTAGCCTTGGAGAACCCACCACTATTAAATTTAAAGTGGATGGTAATGCTGCTTCTTCAAACCCACAGCGTTTTATGGTAGTACTGTCTAAAGACAAATTAAGTGATGCCATAACTTCTGAAAAAGGCTCCTTTAAAGTATTGCCCAACCCGGTTAATGGAAGAACCATCCAACTGCAGTTTATCAATCAGCCAAAAGGCAAGTATATCATACAATTAGTCAACAGCCTTGGACAGGTAATGTACAAAACCGAGGTGCAGCATACCGATGGAAGTGAGTCGGTTACGTTAACTCTAAAAAATAATATAGCAAAAGGCCCATACCAGTTGCATATCAGTAATTCGGGTAATAAGTTTAAAACAACTATTCAGGTATTCAAATAAATTAAAAGCAGCATTGAAATCTGAACTGCACCTTGCAAAAAACATTGATGCAAGGTTCAGTTCAGGTAATGCTAGGTGTTTGCAGAATAATTACGGGTACTGTTTGGGTTTACTATTATTTTCTTCATACCCAATGGGGCATCATGTGTTTTCCACAGAGCACAGTCACAATGTCTTACAGGCCGGGATTGTGAACCAGATTTTGCATAAGCCGAAAATATTTATAAGGGATAACGCTGTTTTTCTTTGGATGATTTTGGGTTACCGTGCATTGTTTATAGGCAGTTTAAAATACCTGTGTGAAATGGACAAATTTGCCTCAATGAAATAATACACTTTCACGATTTCCCTGATTGTGCAAATGACTTTCGGGACAATTCAATTAATAATATTTGGCAGTAACTATAGACCCTTGCAATACTTATAAAGAAGGAAAAATTTGACCTGAGGGCGTCATTGAAAAACAATAACGTCACAAATTAAAAATGACATCACTTTTTTTACCAAACGATAAGCCATCTTATCGGTTTATTATTTAAAAAAATGACACAGATCATATTGATTACCTACTAATGTCATATGAGAAAATATATTAAGGCAATAAATTTATATTAAAACAAAATGCTTGTTAATTAGTTGCCGTAGTTATCAGTTCTAAATATTAATTCAGGCTATTTTAACAAAAGACAAATATGATTTTGGTTCTTCATCCGCCTACAAATGCTTAACTAAAACGGGAAGGATAAAACAAAACGTTTTCATTAATCTAAACCCTCTTATATGAAAAAGATTTCACGAATTTTTCGTCTTATTATCTATCTCCTGATCGTTGCTTTCTTAGTTCCTGCTAAAGCATATTCGCAAAACCCTTTTTCAGGATTGACTTATGATAAGTTCTCAGATACAACTGAAAATATTACAAAAGATAATTTTCAAAAAAAAACAGACAATTCTTCGGTTGGCCAAATCTTCTATATTAATGCTTCGTTTGAGATTGAATCGGCTGGAGGGGAATTATTACCCTATCTATATTTACGCCCAATTAACAGGGTAGCAGTAGAAGAAGGTGCAGATATCACCTTTGAATTTTATAACGAATCTTCATGTGCAGACCTATTGGAATTCAGAATCGATGGATTGAGGGTTTTTATAGGAGGTAGAAACACCTATACTTTTACTAATGTTACCCAAAACCATTCAATTCAAATTCTTTACGGCTGGCCATTTGGAAGTTTTGCCCATCTGGCTGCCGATAAAAATAATCAATGTGGACCTTTTACAACTAACATAAGAGTTGTAGGGGATGCTTCGGCGGTGGATAGGAGGACAATTATTAACCAGGTGGAATGGTGGAAAGGCAATAAAAATACCGGAGAATATTTAGGCAGCGGCCTCGACTTAGCTAACGTTGGTCCGGGATTTTATACCGCGGAAATTTGGGAAAAATGTGGTGACCGTTATACATCTTCGATAGAAATCAAACAGAAACCAACGCCAAATTCTTCCTCAGTTATAACAAACGCAACCTGCCCGCTTTACAATGACGGCTCAATAAATATTGAAGCATCAGGAGGAAATGGAACCTTTCTATATTCAATTAATAACGGAGAAACCTATTCCGCTAATAATACTTTTACCGGTTTAGCAGCCAACAACTACCAGGTTATTGTTAAGAGTGATGGATGTGTCTCTTCAACCAAAACAATAACAATTGGCAATAACCCAATAACCAATTATCATTCAAAATCTTCAGGGGAATTACATCTTCTTTCTTCATGGGGTGTTAATCCCGATGGCAGTGGCGCTAACCCTGTTGATTTTGGAACCTGTAAAACCTTCCACTTAGCTAACCGGTTTATCAATCCTCCAGGTTTTGGTAGTTACGATTTAACCGCTGACTGGTCCGTTGAAGGGAAAATAGCCTTTGCCGGTTCATCGACCATTCCAACTACGTTAAACCTTAATGGCTATACGCTCACCTCCGGCGGGTTTGAAACCGATAATCCCTCATCGAAAATTGGCGTATTAAACGGATCACCCACCTCAAGCTTGATATTAAAAGGCACTACAGGCAGTCAATCGCTTAATTTTATTGGATATGCTCAAGACCGCTTGGCGCAGTTAAAAAATCTGACTATTGATTATCCGGGGGCAACCGCCATTCTCCAAAACCCCCTTGATATTTTTGGTACATTGGATGTAAAGAATGGCACCCTGACGAGCGAATATGGAACTAACTTTTCCGGAGCCTATTCATTAACATTGAAAAGCAACGAGGATAACACCGCCAGGGTAGCACCTATAAGTACCGGCAATATAGTTATGAAAGTGACTGTAGAACGCTTCATACCAGCCCGCCGGGCGTGGCGTTTATTGTGCGCCCCAATTAATGGATTGCAGACTATTAACCAGGCATGGCAGGAAAACCCTATTGGCCCGGTGCCCAACCCGGTGCCTGAAAATAGTTCATACAGTGGATTTGGTACAATCATAACTGGCGGCACACCTGCCAATGGTTTTGATGACAATAATGGTGCGGGGTATTCCATATTACAGTACTTCGGTATTTCTAACAGGTGGAATGTTGTACCCTCTACCATTAGACCCGTCAACGGCGGCCCCTTTATGGTATATGTAAGAGGCGACAGAACCATTCCGCCAAATATTAGGATCGCTCCCAACAATACTACCTTGCGTGCTACAGGTGCTTTATGGATTGGCAACCAATCGATACCGGTAGCGGCAAATACATTTACGGCTATTTCAAACCCATATGCCTCACCTATCGACTTTAAAACCATTACTAAAAATGGCATTGGCGATTATTTTTATGCCTGGGATCCGTTTTTGGGCGGCTCATTTGGTGAAGGCAGTTATATGTTGGTATATGCAAATGAATACGGAAGCTACACTACCATACCGAAACCATCGATTAGTGTAGGCATCACGATGGACCAGTATATTCAATCAGGGCAGGGCTTCCTGGTATATTCATCCTTTAATACAAGCTTGGTTATAAAGGAAACCGATAAATCGGCTGTTCCTGCTGTTAACAACTTTAAATCTTCAAACCCAGAAAAAGGTTTACGGGTGGCACTACAAACAATTGAAAACGATAATACCACGGCTGTAACTGACGAAGCGTTCACCACCTATGGCGGTACTTATGCCAATGATATTGACGCGATGGATATCTTTAAACTGTCGAATATAAAAGAAAACCTGGGCCTGGCACGAAACGGAAAAGAACTGATGCTGGAACGCAGGCAAATAATAGCAGGCAGCGACACAATCTTTTTAAAAATGTGGAACCTGGAAAAGAAGGCCTATTTACTGCGGTTTACACCGGAAAATATTTCTTCTCTGCCATGCAAATATGGATACCTCGCAGATAACTACCTCAATTCCATTGAACCCATCAGCCTGGCCGAACCTACGAGTATCAAATTTAAAGTTGATGGCAATGACGCTTCTTTTAATGCGCAGCGGTTTATGGTGATACTGTCGAACGACAAATTGAGTGAACCCATTACCTCTGCAGGGTCGTTCAAAGTAACACCCAACCCTATCAATGGCAGGTCTATCCAACTGCAGTTTATCAATCAGCCGCAGGGCAGGTACAATATTCAATTGGTCAATAGCCTGGGACAGGTAATGTACAAAAACCAGGTGCAGCATACCGATGGAAGTGAGTCGGTTACGTTAACCCTAAAAAATAATATAGCAAAAGGCCCATACCAGTTGCATATCAGTAATTCGGGTAATAACTTTAAAACAACTATTCAGGTATTCAAATAAGTTATCGTAAGAAAAATATTTTCAACCATCTAAACAATCAATATGAAATCAAAAAAAATCAAACAATTAGTTATGCTGGCGGTAGCCGTTACCTGCTTTTCCATCATCGGCATTTCGCAGCCCGGCGGACCAGGGCCAGGCAACCCCGGCGCCGGTCCTGATCCAAGCGTACCACTTGACCTTGGCTTAACAGCTTTTGTTGTGGCCGGACTGGGTTATGCCGCTAAAAAAAGAATGGATATGAAAAAGGGACACCACCCGGTAGAAAAGGATAAATGATTTTTAAGCTTGCCTCTTTAAGTACCACTTGCCTTATTATCATTATATTGGTAATTGGCAAGTGGTAATTTTTTAAATTGTTATTTAAATTCTCATTCACTATGAATTTGAAAACGCTGGCCGGTGTTATTTCTGAATGGCTGGATGTGCCCTATTTTCTACGTTTTATGGCATTGCTGTTTGTATTATATTTCGGCAACCTGGCTTTTATAGCTATCATAGATTCCAACGGCAGGGTGTACAGTGCCTTTTTAAATAATCACTTTAACTATATCAACTGGATCAGGGATTCCTACCTCTACACCTCCAGCAGCATGGCCCGGCTGGCCGGACTTAACAGTTACATTGTTTTTCCTTATAAGATTGCTACGCCAAATGCTTCTGTTACCATTGTATACGATTGCCTTGGGATAGGCATCTGCTGTTTTTGGACGGCCTTTTTGTGGGCCAACAACAACCGTACAATTGCTAAAATAAAATGGTGGCTGGCGGGCCTTTTCAGTATTTGGATGATTAATAACATCAGATTAACCCTGCTACTGATTGCCGTTGAAAAACAAATTAATTACAATAGTTTCATGGAGCACCATACATTGTATAACCTGGTGTCGTACTCATTAATTGCGCTCTTTATTTACTTTTATATGAGGAGCAGTAAAACGTATTCGGTACAACCTGTATTATCAACAATAAGCCATCCGGCCACTAAAGGCAAAAAACAATATGAGCCTCTTTAACAAGAATTCTTCCGCCTCCATATCTACACTAAGCCATCCGCTTAATACGCATCCGAATCATAAGCCCCACAATCCGTAGAAAAACCACGGTATAGGCCCGAAGCATCGGTGGTGGCAGAGCCAATTTGACTGGCTACCTGGTTTCTGCCAATGGACGTTGCCGCCAGGTGTTTTCCATCGGCCAAAAACGAAAGATCGGTTGGCGTGTAGGATAACGCGGAGTTCTGCCCTCTTGAATAGGTAGATTGCCAAACAGCCGGCGATATAATGCCGCCGCCCTGGTTTTGAACTTTAATAGTATTACCACCGTTATTTGTAACACCCGCCACCTCCAACATTGTATAATAACTGCCCGGCGTAACAAAAACATTATTCTTTTCTTCTAAAAAGTCGGTAGCTATAGAGGCGCTGTAACCCGATGTAACAAACGAGATGGCCAACGCCGGGTTGCTGATCAGCCCCACGAAAATGCAGCCATTAATACTGTTAACCTTTTTTACCAGGTAAAACTGCCCCGCAATATTACTTGAATTGGATGCAAGGAAAGTGGACGATTGAACGCTGATATCGGAACAGCCAGACATGTAAATACCAATCTTAGAATTTGCATCATCAAACCCTTTGGCATAACAATTTTTTACGGTCACAAAATTGCAGCCCGGGCAATAAATGCCTCTTCCCTGTAATGATTGACCGGTTATGGCCCGGCCAAAGTTGGTGGCTATAATATTTGAAGATCTACGTTATTACTGGTTTCAATTTCAACAAACGACGCGGCCACGCCGCCTGTGCCCTGCATGGTCATATTTTTTACAGTAAGGCCGTTACATTTCTTAAGCAACATCAAACCTAAAAACGGGCCACTGGTACCGGGTATGTTGCCACCGTTCAGATCATCAACCAGCACTACGTTCGAGATATTTACATTTTGCATGTGCCACAGGCCATCTATACCCGACGATAGTCCGTTGCCTAACCTGAAAGAGCCTTGTGCTGTTTGTTTAACGACCGCTCCATCTATAGTTAAATTATAAACACTGGCCGTGGCCCGCATGGCACAATAACCCCGTATATAAGTTATATTTTTTAAGGTGGTGTTAGTGGTTGCATCGGCGCGTATCAGGCAGCCGGCATTGTTGGTAGGATCGGCATTTTGAAAAGTCAGCCCTTCTATCCAAACATTGTTCATAGCTACCTGCGCAACCGATGCGTTCAAACTTTGCCCATCGATAACCGGCGTTTGCCCCGAAGCGGCTTTTATAGTAAGCAGAAAACCATTATTGGCATAATTGATATTCCAGATGCCGGATAGAAAAAAGGTTTCGGAAGTATTAAACCGGATGGTCATGGCCTGGGTAATAGGATGCAGGTCGATATAGGATTTGATCTCGGCTATTGTGTTTACTGTTGTTACCTCGGTGCCTGCAGCATTTAAAAAACTGATCTTATTGGCCACAGGGGGCGTTACAGGAATGGATGCTGTAGTACCTGCCATATTCTTCCAGTTTGAACCATTAAAATATTGCGGTTCGCCTCCGTCGGTGCCGCAATCGGTACAATATACCATCAATCCCTGCGCAGGCGCTACGATAACATTGCGCTGGGCAAAGGTCATTCGGGGAGGCAAAAAACCGCTGACAGTAGAAGTAACATCTAATTTGGCCGATGCATGCGGGCTGGTGGTACCAATGCCAACGTTTTGTGCGTTTAAAATACCCAATGAAAAGAACGCGATAAAAAGGAGAAAAGCCTTTTCCATAAAAACAGGTATTTTTTTTGATTAAAATTTCAGGTAATGGTTGATTTTTTAAAGGATAAACAACATGGGTGATTTCAATGCATCATTCAACCATTTTATTTACATAACGACAACCATTTTTGGCGAACGGCAAAAAATTTTTTGCACCCATGCTCCTAAAATTTCAACGTTTACGAGTTGTTGCGTTTTGTTAACGAAAAAGTGGAGACTATCTTATAATTAACGGCGATTTTTTCTTCTGTACAATTGATTTAAATTGGCGGGGATACTGAGTACCAGAAGTTTGATGCCTAACAAAAGACTTAAAAAACACATTATTTTAAGATAACACAGCAAGAGCAACAGGTTTTTTATTTGGCAGATTGGCGCATTTATAGCTGGTAACACCCAAAGCATCGGTTACATCCGTTTACGATTGCCTGGGCATCGGCATGTTTTGTTTTTGGACCGCTTTTGTATTGGCTAACCAGGATACATTGGCAAGAAAAATAAAATGGTGGATGAGCGGCCTGGTAAGCATCTGGATTATCAATAATATCCGCATGACCCTGTTGTTGCT
>JBBRCW010000101.1:0-18987 GCA_038204535.1 Chitinophagales bacterium
ATCGGTGTTGTATGGGTAGTTATCTGTTACAGGTGGTTCAAAAATTTTCCCGCGCAAATGAAAAACATACAACCGGAGGAAGTTGCCTACATAGAAACCAACCGTAGATTTAATACCAGCCAACATGCCATTCCCTGGAAAATCATCCTTAGAAACAGGAACCTTTGGGCTCTCATGCTCATGTATTTTTGTTGCCAGTGGGCCAACTATTTCTTTGTTGCATGGATGCCGGTTTACCTGGTAGAAGGAAAACATTTCTCTGAAAATACCATGAAAAGGAAATTGTCTTCACCTTGTTTGTTGCGGGCATTGCAGGCTTCCTTATTAACACTGGTTGTTCCCCATGCAAAACGATAGATAAGAAAGAATGAAGCCGATTGTTACAGTCCCGATGAACAATCGGGACCAGCATAGTACCAGACCGAATGTTGTGCATTCGTCTTATTCTATAAGATTAATTGTGTCAATGCGGTCAAAATGTTTTCTGTTTAATGTCGCTAAAGAAAGGTTGTGCGCTACCGCAGTTGCAGCAATAAATAAGTCAGCAAGGTCAATTTGTTTGCGTTTTTGTTTTAGTTGCCTGTTTATAAGTACTGCGTGTTTCACAACGTTTTTATCAAAAGGTAATACTTCTACTTTTTGCTAAAGATCATCCCAAAATGGTAGCTGTGCTGTTGTTGCTCCAGAATAAACTTCATATTCTGTTATAGCTGAAATTTGAAACTCAAAGCCTTCCAATGCAAGCTGTACAAATTTGGAATTAACTTTATCTGATTTGCGGAAAAGGTCAATAAGAATAGACGTGTCTGCCAATATTACTTTGTGCGCCATTGGTTAATCGCTTTTCTGGTTTTCGCAATCTCGTCTAGTTGTTTCTTGCTGTAGGTAGGTGCAGATAAAAGTAACGAAACCAAATCCGAATGTTGCTTCGTTTTAGATACCTTTTCTTCAACCTCTTTTTTGAGTTTTGTCCATTGTGTAGTTGGAAGCTGTTTGGCCAGTTCCACTAACTGGTCAAATTCTATGTTTACTTGTGTTTGCATACAGTTCAAATTTAAGAAATTTTGTTTAACAGTAAATGGTCTGCAAGGTGAGGCACAACTCCACCAATATAAGCAACTAACCCATCCAAAAAAACTGGCCGACCCTACACCACAGTGCAGGCTTCCTTTCATGCTGCCAAATATACCCTACCGCTATCGTGTACCAGCACTATTGTGCTCCCTCACTACGCTAATTTATCTCGATCGTATTTGTATATCTATTGTTGGGGTAAGTATTAAATCAGAGTTTTCGCTCAACAACAGGCAGTTTGGGTGGGTACTTGCTTCTTTTTCACTCGCCTATGCGCTCTTCAAAATACCTTCCGGCGTTTGGGGCGATCGTATCGGGCCGAAGGCATTATTTATTCGCATTGTTTTATTCTGGGCCTTGTTTACTGCTTTAACCGGCTTAGCCACCGGACTTGTCTCACTCATCATTATACGTTTCCTGTTTGGGATGGGAGAATCCGGCACTTGCCCCAATTGAATGATTGTAGTTTCCCGCTGGTTTCCCGTTCAGGAAATTGGCCGCTCCTTAACATGGGTAGGCATTGGTTGACAAATTGGGTCAGCTATTGCACCGCTCATCATTATTCCTTTTGCAGTAGCTTACGGGTGGCAAACAACCTTTTATGTAAATGCGCTTATCGGTATTGTCTGGGTAATTACAGGTGGTTCAAAAATTTTCCTGCTCAAATGAAAAAGACAAAACCGCAGGAAGTTTTGCCTCCACCGGTTGCTTTTAAAACTGGACGTCTTTGCATAGCATTCCCTCTTATGGTTCCTCAAAGCTTTGCCGATGAACTGAGCGTAGCAACGATGCCTCCACAAAGAAAATATGCTGGTAACAAAAAGATCTTCTACACGATAGTAATTCCATTTTGTTAGTGATCTTCACCAATAATCTTCCAATCTTGTCATCGCCTTATAAATTCCACTCACTTTCGCAGTTTCGTAAAAGGACGCAGAAGAATAGCGGTATTCTTCCCGAACCCGACATAGGCTAGTAATAACAAGTTTATTGTGTATATAATCTGATTTCGGTTTAAACACCGCTTGCAAGATTTTTGGCAAAAAGGTTTTCAATTAATAAATCTTTGTACTTTTCATGACTCATAAATACCGGTTGGTGGTAAGAATTGTTTTTGATTTTAAGGCCATACAGGTAAAATGGTTTGGTACCCATGCTGAATACAATAAGATTGATGTAACAACAATACAAAACAAAAAGAATTAGCTATGGAACTTAGAATAATAAAAACAAAGAAGCAATACCAGGAATATCTGGATTGGATTGACAAACAATTTGATACTCAAGTGAAACCGGACAGCTCATTGGGAGAAAAAGTACAGGTTGCATTATTACTGGTAAAACAATACGAAGATGCAAACTACCCTATTCCTTTTCCAAACCCTATAGACGCCATTAAATTAAAAATGGAAGAAAGGGGGTTAAAAAATAAAGACCTCGTAGGAATGGTTGGAACAAAGGGATATGTTTCTGCACTGCTCAATAAAAAAAAGCCACTTACACTGGAGTTGGCAAAGATTTTTCACCGGGAGTTGAGTATTCCTGCAGATGTGCTGTTAGCCTGATTACAAATTGTCTTCGAAAAAAATCACCACATGCATTTGTAGGTACCTGCAAAGGAGAAAAAAATAGAACGATGTTCGCTTAGGCATCTCTCCTACAATAGGCTTTAAACGCCTCGATTCTCTTCACAAAATGCGCTAAACAATAAAACGGCACCAGTAAACTTATAGCAGCTATAATCTACAATTTTAGAACATGCTGCCATATATACCCTACCGCTATCGTGTATTAGCACTATTGTGCTCGCTCACTACGCTCACTTATCTTGATCGTATTTGTTTATCTATTGTTAAGGTAAGAATTAAATCAGAGTTTTCGCTAGACAATGAGCAATTTGTGTGGGTACTTGCTTCCTTTTCACTCGCCCATGCTGCTCTTCGAAATACCTTCCGGCATTTTGGGCGATCGCATTGGACCGAAGGCATTATTTATTCGTATTGTTTTATTCTGGTCCCTCTTTACTGCTTTGACCGGTTTGGCCACCGGGCTTGTCTCATTAATCATTATACGTTTCCTGTTTGGGATGGGAGAATCAGGCACTTACACCAATTGCATGATTGTAGTTTCCCGCTGGTTTCCCGTTCAGGAAATTGGTCGCTCCCTAACATGGGTAGACATTGGTTCACAAATTGGTTCAGCCATTGCTCCGCTAATCATTATTCCTATAGCCATAGCTTACGGGTGGCGAACAACCTTTTATGTAAATGCGCTAATCGGTTTTGTCTGGGTAATGATCTGTTACAGGTGGTTCAAAAATTTTCCTGCACAAATGAAAAAGATAAAACCGGAGGAATTTTTGCCTCCACAGGTCTTAATCGCCGAGAGAGTGGTTTGGATATTTACCCGAATTGTTGTCAATTTTATTAAAGTTCTCCAAGAACACGGTCTGCTACATAGTTCGATACTTAACAGATTGCGCCCCTTGTTTTGGTAACTCCTGTCACTTGCTTTCTCTTTAACTGTTCCAACATATGTACCACCCACGCCGCAGGTGGCAGGTGACAACACCTGCAACGGCAAAAGTAAAGCAAAGAAGGCTTTCGTTTCGTCTTGCTTAGGTTTCCAATAAAGGTTTTGTGCGTTTGAAGAGGGACGCAGGCATGGAGCGCAGGGTCGCATGCCACACACAAAGCCTAGCTATGAATATCCCGCTTCGACCAACAATAGCATATATCTCTAATCTCTGAACAAATATTATTGCCCATGCTGATGAACAGGCAGGTGAGTGTAGGTAAGGTGTATGAAATGGTAAAGAAGGTATTGAGTATGGCGGCGGAGGGGGAGGTAGATTATTAAAGTGTTGGCTAATATGCAAATGCTTTTTGAAAGCGGCTTTTAAAGATTATTTTTGAAAAATGAGAGTTTATCCACCAATAAATCATCTATTGCTTGATCAGGCAGCATCCGCTGCAGGCAATGAAGTGTGGACGAAATTTCCTTCTCTTCCCCTATGGATTGACGGCTCTAAACTGCCTACCTTAAATCAACTGGCAGAATTTGCAAGGCAGGTACATGTACCCTTCGGCTTTTTCTTTCTTGATAATTTGCCGCAAAAACAAAATAAGGTCCCGTTATTCAGAAGCAACCGTAATACACCCGACTTTAATTACGGCTTCGAGCTAAGTGAAACGATCCGTGCTATAGAAAGAAGACAGGAGTGGCTTACAGATTATTTCCGTATTGAAGGATATGAAGAGCTTCCATTTGTCGGGTCTTTTGGTGTAAACCACAATGCTACCACAGTGGCAAACAATATGCGGCAAGTTTTGCAACTTCCTTTAGCCTGGTCTGAGGGTTTAACGAATAAAGATGCCGCATTAAAATATCTTATCGAAAAAATTGAAAACGCACGGTTATTTGTAGCCATTAACGGCGTAGTGGGTAATAGCCCACACAACTTAAACCCCGAAGAGTTTAAAGGCTTTGTGCTAACAAATAAATGGGCGCCGTATATTTTCATTAATGGCAAAGACTTTCCTGCAGCCAAACTTTTCACGCTTATGCATGAGCTTGCTCATGTTTGGATAGGTAAAACAGCAGCTTTAGATATCGAAAAATTTCAGCCTGCTAATACCAGCGAAGAAAAATTATGCGACCAGGTTGCTGCAGAATTGTTGGTGCCCGAAAAGGAGTTGCAAGTTCAATGGGCACTGTATAGTAAAAAAGAAAATCATTTACAGCTTTTAGAGCGACATTTCAAAGTGAGCAGATTGGTAATTGCCCGCAGACTGTTAGATATAAGTGCTTACACAAAAGCGCAGTTCTTTGCCTTTTATAATCGCTGCAAAATAGAGTGGGAATCCAGTAATGGTAACAGTGAAGGTGGCGGCTCTTTCTACAATAATCAGAATTATCGTGTAGGGAAGGCGTTTTTTAATACGGTAAGTGAAGCGGTAAGCAGTGGAAAACTGCTTTATACTGATGCATATAAACTCACCAATTTGTATGGCAACACTTTTCACACTTACCTAACAACTTTCGATAACTGATGGCTTCTTTTATTCTTGATACAAGTTGCTTAACACAAGCTGTCCGGATTTACTACCCGTTTGATATTGCACCAAGTTTCTGGAAGTTTATTAAAGACGGAATAGTTTCAGGAGACTTTATATTTATTGATAGGGTTCATGCTGAAATTTTCCGAGGAAATGATGATTTAAAGAAATGGCTTGATACGTAAATTCCAACTGCTAGTGTTTTTCATTGCGATGTTGCTACTATGGCACATTATGGTTCTATTATGCAGTGGGGAAATAATCATCGCCAGTATAACTACAACGCAAAAATGGATTTTTCTGAGTTTGATAATGCAGACCCTTTTGTGGTTGCTTCTGCGAAGACACTTACAGCAACAGTTATATCACAGGAAATATCTGCACTTGCTTCTGTGAAAAATATTAAACTACCTGATGTTTGTAGCAATTTTAGTGTGCCTCATCTAGACACATTTTCTTTTTTGAGAACACATGGATTTAGTATGTAGACAACATCAATAAAATCTCTACGCTTTTAGACCCAGCTCTCCGTAGTGTTCCGCAATACAACTACGGAGGTAAATGAAACCCAGACTGCATCTGGTATTTGAAACCTTACTGTTGGTTTACTTTAGCCAGTTGCTTTAAAACCTCAACGTCCGCTTATTAAAGTCCCAATACAATCAAGCTTTTTATTTTTCGCCGTAGTCGCAGACATACCGGTAGCGCGATGTAACCTGATGAAGACTCCGGCATGACGAAGATTATAGGGAAAAATTTGCAGGTGAAGAACACCCTGCAAAGGCGGAAACATCGCCGGGAGTGTATTACAGGACGATTAAATTTTTAATTTAATTGGCAAGATTTTTTTGCCCTGCTTATCTTTAGCCCATTTATTCATTACCAAATGCTTATAGCAGTTTTATCAGGATTTATAGTAGCTGTATTGGTGCTGTTAGCAGGCAGGCTTTTCAGGGGAAAGCTGTCACTACTGCTATCACTGCTTCCTATTGGCTTATTTGTATACTTTCTTAGCCTTGTGCCCCAAATGGCCGATGGAAAAAACCTGGTGTTTGCCTATCCATGGATCCCGGCATTGGGTATACGGTTAGATTTTAACGTGGATGGCCTTTCACTATTATTCAGTTTGTTAATTACAGGTATTGGCTCCTTGGTTTTTATATATGCATCACCTTACCTGAAAGGGCATCGCTATCTGGATCGTTTCTTTAGCTACCTGGCTATATTCATGGCAAGTATGCTTGGCCTTGTGCTCAGCGATAATGTAATTACGCTTTTTGTGTTTTGGGAGCTTACCAGCATTAGTTCTTTTTTTCTCATTGGTTTCAATAATGATGAAGCTGAGTCGCGGCGCAGTGCATTGCTTGCGCTTGCCATAACAGGCGGTGGTGGCTTTTTGCTTCTCGCAGGTTTTGTGCTCATGGGCAATATAAATGGTAATTATTCCATTGCAGCAATGGTAGCCAACAGAGATGCATTTACGGGGCACGAGTGGTATAGTACAGTAGTGGTGCTGGTGTTGGCAGGTGCCTTTACCAAGTCTGCACAGTTCCCTTTTCACTTTTGGTTACCCGGCGCTATGAAGGCGCCTACACCAGTTTCTGCCTACCTGCATTCGGCCACAATGGTAAAGGCGGGCATTTACCTGCTGGCAAGGCTTACCCCTGTGCTGGGTAGTACAACCGCATGGAACAGTGCTTTATTAATTGCAGGTGGCATAACCATGGTGTACGCTGCTTTTCATGCATTGTTCCGAACTGATCTAAAAGGAATTTTGGCGTATTCCACTATTTCAGCGCTCGGTATCATTGTGTTTTTGCTGGGTATTGGCACCACCGCAGCTATTACCGCAGCCACTATTTTTATTTTGGTGCATGCCTTATATAAAGCAGGGCTTTTTTTAATTGCGGGCATCATTGATCATGAAACAGGTACACGCGATGTAACCGTGTTGCGGGGTTTACGTAAGGTGTTGCCGCCGGTAGCTGTTGCCGGTATACTTGCCGCTATCTCCAGCGCCGGGCTACCTTTTTCATTTGGTTTTATAGGCAAAGAACTCATTTACGAAAGCACCCTGCATGGGGGCGATGCTTACCTGTTGCTTACCATTGCGGCAGTGGTCACCAATATTTTGTTACTGTATGCTGGGTTTGTGGCTGGTATTACGCCGTTTACAGGAGCGCTGCCTGCTGCTATGCAAAAGGTTCACCTGCCATCGCCCTCAATTTGGGTGCCGCCCTTGCTACTGGGTATAGCAGGCATAGTGGTGGGCCTTTTTCCGTCGGTTATTGACGTGCCTTTGCTTCACCCGATAGTGTTGGCGGTAGCGGGTAAAACGCCTGAGACAGCTTTGAAGGTTTGGCATGGGTTTAATACCGTATTGCTGTTGAGTGGAATTACCATTGTTGCCGGGGTAACGTTGTATGTTGTACTTAAACCTGCTACACGACTGATCGATATACTACGTCCTTTTCAGCATTGGTCGCCTCAACACGTCGTTACAACCTCAGCAAAAAAAATCATCTATTTCGCCGATCGTTTTACTGCCTTGTTTCAAAACGGGTATTTGCGCAACTACGTGTTAATGATCGTGTGCTTTATTATTGTGCTGCTTTCGTATAAGCTATATACGGGGGTAAACATTTATGTTAGTACAAAACAGCTACAGGAAATTACCGTTTACGAAGCGGCAATAGTGGGCGTAATGATCGTGGCAATTTTTAAAACCCTTCAGACCCGGTCGCGGCTTATAGCGGTTTGTGCAATGGGCGTGGTGGGTTATTGCATTTGCCTGTTGTTTGTTTTTTACAGCGCCCCCGACCTGGCAATGACCCAGTTTTCTATTGACACCCTAACGGTAGTATTGTTTGTACTGGTGCTTTTTAGATTGCCTCCTTTTTTAAAGCTTACACAACCCCGTACTAAAATTCGCGATGCAATTGTGTCGATGGCCTTTGGGGGTTTGTTGTCCATTATTGCCCTTGAGGTGCTGAATGAAAAAGTAAACAAAGAAACAAGTCGTTATTATGCAGAGAACGCTTACTTACTGGCCAAAGGAAAAAATGTGGTGAACGTAATATTGGTTGATTTTAGAGGATTAGATACCCTGGTAGAAATAACAGTGCTTACCATTGCCGCCATAGGAGTGTATAGCATGCTAAAATTGAAAATAAGTGTAGAAGAAAAAGAATAATGGATTGCTCTC
This sequence comes from Chitinophagales bacterium, assembly GCA_038204535.1. Lineage (GTDB taxonomy): Bacteria > Bacteroidota > Bacteroidia > Chitinophagales > Chitinophagaceae > Segetibacter. Next base: position 8,338 of record JBBRCW010000101.1, read on the forward strand.
TCGGGTGGCAGCGCCATTCTGTTTGCATCTTAAAAAAAGAAAACTTATGCGTTCTATAATTCTTAAAACAGCTTCCAACTACCTTTTGCCCTTACTGTTGCTGTTTAGCGTATTTATTTTGTTGCGTGGGCACTATGAGCCCGGCGGAGGGTTTGTTGGCGGCCTGATTGCTTCCGTGGCTTTTGTGCTGCATGCATTTGCCAATGGCCTGAAGACGACAAAAAAGTTTCTCAAATACCATCCCGGGGTGCTAATACCAATCGGGCTTTCCATTTCACTCATCAGTGGGTTTGCGCCCATGGTGTTAGGGCAAGCGTTTATGAAGGGTTTATGGTTTGATGAACCCATGCCTGTCGTCGGAATGATTGGATCTGCCCTGTTTTTTGACATCGGCGTTTTCCTGGTAGTAATCGGGGTTACCCTCACCATACTTTTTACCATTTCTGAAACTACAGATACCTGATGGAGTTACTGCTTACCTTATTAATCGGGGTGCTATACAGTTCAGGCATTTATATGCTGCTGCGGCGTAGCCTTGTTAAGCTTATTATTGGCTTGATATTGCTGGGCAATGGAGCCAACCTGCTTATTTTTTTATTAGGGCGTATTGTAAAAGGTAAGCCCCCGGTTATTGACAGCGCTTCCAAAATGCTTACCGACATCTATGCCGATCCCATACCACAGGCGCTCATCCTTACAGCCATCGTTATCAGCTTTGGCCTGCAGGCATTTGCCATTATTTTAATCAAGCGGGTATATACGGTAATAAACAGCGACGACCTTGATGACCTTAACTCAACCGAAGACGATCTATGACCGGCAACAACATTATACTACCCATATTGGCCCACATGTTTACAGCAGTAGTGCTGATGTTTTTGTGGCGTTTTATAATAGCCAAGCGGGTGGTGAGCGTTGCAGGCAACTTGTTGGTGCTTATCTTAAGTATTGTACAGTTCAGGCAGGTATGGTACAACGGTATAGAGACCATGCAGGCCGGTGGCTGGCCGGCGCCGTTCGGTATAACCATGGTAGCCGATGTATTTAGCTGTACTATGATATTGCTTACAGCTATTGCAGGCCTTGCGGTCAGCATCTTCTCCACTGTTGGGGTAAGCAAATCAAGAATGAAATTCGGCTACTTCCCCATACTACATTTTTTATTGATGGGGTTAAACGGTGCCTTCCTTACCGGCGATCTCTTTAACCTGTATGTATGGTTCGAGGTCATCATTATTGCTTCCTTCGTGTTGCTTACGCTGGGGGGCCGTAAGCCACAGATAGAGGGTGGCATCAAGTACGTAACCATGAACCTGCTGGCCTCGGTCATTTTTCTTACCGCCATCGGTATTTTATATGGACTAACCGGTAGCCTTAACATGGCCGACCTTGCTTTTAAAGTTTCGCAACTAACCAACAGGGGCCTGGTAAATGTAACTGCGCTGCTGTTTTTATCAGGTTTTGGCATTAAGTCGGCAGTGTTTCCTTTGTACTTCTGGCTGCCTTCGTCGTACCATACCCCGCCCTCTGCCATTGCTGCTATTTTTGGAGGACTGCTTACCAAGGTGGGGGTGTATGCTTTGCTACGGGTGTTTACCCTTGTATTTGTACCCGACCCATTTATTCAAAATACCTTTTTAATCATTGCCATCGCTACCCTTATTGCGGGTGCTTTTGGGGCTATGGTTAAAATTGATGTACGTAAAATATTTTCTTACCTCATAGTGTGCCACATAGGCTTTATGATTGCGGGCCTGGGGCTTTTCACCCAATTAGCGCTTACCGGGGCTATCTTCTACCTCATTCATGATATCATGGTAAAGACTAACTTGTTTCTTATTAGCGGGCTCATTTTTAAAATACACGGTACGGTTAAACTAAAAGCTTTGGGCGGCATGTATACAACCTACCCCAGGCTATCGCTAATAATTGCGGTGGTGCTGTTTTCGGTTGTCGGCACTCCACCGTTATCAGGGTTTTGGCCAAAAATATTATTACTGCAGCAAGGTTTTGTCACCCGCTCGTATAGCACGGTTGCCGCAATAATATTTGCCAGTTTTGTAACTATGTATGTGGTGGGTAAGTTGTGGGTAGAAGTGTTTTGGAAAGACCAACTGCAAACCGAAGAAAGCGGGCCTGACCATTTTAAAACGATGCCCCGGGCAAGAAGGGCGCTGCTTATTGGCCCGGTAATATTACTTGCACTTGTAACAGTGTATATAGGCCTTGGGGCTGGCAACATCATGGCCGTTTCAAATCATATTGCTGAACAGTTAATTGACCCAACCCCATACATACGTGCTGTTTTGGGTAGTACGGCGCCACGCTAAAAACAATTGCATGAGTAAACCATTATTGCTTAACCTGCTGCTTTCCCTGGTGTGGATGGCGCTTACCGGTAAATTTTTACTGGTAAACTTTGTGTTCGGATTTGTGATAAGCTTTTTTATTCTTTGGCTGCTGGGGCGACGGGGCGAAAATAATAAGTACTTCAGCCGGGCACCCAGGGTCATCGGCTTTATCTTTTTCTTTTTGTACGAGTTAATAAAGGCAAACTTTGAGGTGGCCTTTGACGTGATCACACCAAAATTTTTTATGAAGCCGGGCATCGTACGCATTCCGCTGGAGGCGAAAACCGACCTGGAGATTACGTTGCTGGCCAACCTGATCACCCTTACCCCCGGCACACTGTCGCTTGATGTGTCCGACGATAAAAAAGTGCTCTATGTGCATGCCATGTACATTAAATCAAAAGAGGCATTTATTAACAATATAAAAGAGGGTTTTGAAAAACGCTTACTTGAAATACTACGATGAGCTTATATCAATTTTTATATTATGGTATTTTACCCGTGCTCAGCATTTCGGTTGTGCTGGTGTTTATCAGGTTTATTAAAGGGCCGGGTGTGGTAGACCGTGTAATAGCATTGGATTTGCTTATCACCATTGGCATTGCCATCATTGCTATGTACAGTGTAATTAATAACCAGCCAACATTTTTGGATATTGCCATGATTTTGGCGCTGATTGCCTTTTTGGGTACGGTAGCCTTTTCGTATTACCTGCAAAGACGAAAGAAAAATGATTGAAATAATAATTATGATATTGAGCGGGGCAGGCGCCCTGTTTATCTTGTTGGCGGCAATTGGCTTTGTGCGCATGCCCGATTTTTTTCTGCGGGTGTCGGTAACCACCAAAGCCGCTACATTGGGTGTGGGGTTGGTGCTGGGCAGCGCAGCCGTTTATTTCTACAATTCATCGGTTACCTCACGGGTATTGGCCATTATTTTATTTTTATTGCTAACCGCTCCTGTAGCGGCGCACATGATTGGCCGCACAGCTTATTTTATTGGTACAAAGCTGTGGAAAGGCTCAGTAATGGACGACTTAAAAGGAATGTATGAGCAGGATACTCATGAACTAAACAGCTCAGAAGAACAGGCAAATGAAAGACCTGAAGGAGAGCGGAAAATTAAAGAAGAACCTGATTTTTAGCGAGGAGAAAAGTAAAAGGGAAAAGAGAAATACGGGAATAAAATTTTAAAGAGAAAAGTGATCATGTTTACTTTTATGTGAATAGTTATTTAATCAACGTCGTTTTTTAAAAGATATTTTGGACCTAAAAGTTGAGCAATGATTAAGCATTGTTGCTGCCTGCCCCGTCATTTTTGCGGGGTCGCGCTCTTGTACTGTTGAAGTACTATGAGCAACGCAATACGACATAGTTTATTTTAATACTGTTTATACTTCGCCTTTGTTAGGTGTTCTTCAGCAACAATCTTCTAAGCTGGTAGTGAGTTATAAAATTCCACTCACTTTCCCCGGTTTCGTAAAAGGAGGCAGAAGAATAGCGATATTCTTCAGGAAATTGGCATAGGCCTGCAACAACGGGATTGTTAGGCAAAAGCCATACACTTATATTCGGTTTTTCTTTAACTAAAAATTCAAACTGGATATAACTGATCTTTATACTTGTTCTGTTTTAGCAGATGCTTCCCTGCCCGTTCGGTCAGGCGGGCACTCAAGTATGGGGGCAGTAAAATAATTAGGATAATATTCGCTGAAAAGCATCTACTAAAATAAATGTTTTTCATTTATAAGAAGCTGTTTAAATATAATTTGAAACTTTGATTTTAAAACCGACGATGCCATATTTACTACAGATAAAGTGATTGCGACCCTTCGACAAGCTCAGGGTAAACCGCCACGCCGCTATGAAAACTTGCTTGTGAACCGAGCGTGGCAACGAAGAAGCTATGGAAAACTGCTGCTGATATAATAAAACATCATTTTTAAACAGCTTCCAAGATGATAGGTAAAAATTTACCGGTGAAGAACACCTGCAAACTCGAAAATGATAGAACGGTGTTTGCTTATGCAACTCTCCTGAAATAAGCTTTTAACGCCTCTATTCTCTTAACAAAATGCGCTAAAAAATAAAACGGCACAAGTAAACTTATAGCAGCTTTAATCTATAATTTTAGATCATGCTGTCAAATATACCCTACCGCTATCGTGTATTAGCACTATTGTGCTCCCTCACTACACTAACCTATCTTGATCGTATTTGTATATCTATTGTTGGGGTAAGAATTAAATCAGAGTTTTCGCTAAATAATGAGCAGTTTGGGTGGGTACTTGCTGCTTTTTCACTCGCCTATGCGCTCTTCGAAATACCTTCCGGCGTTTGGGGCGATCGTATTGGACCGAAGGCATTATTTATTCGCATTGTTTTATTCTGGTCCCTCTTTACAGCTTTAACCGGTTTAGCCACCGGGCTTGTCTCATTGATCATTATACGTTTCCTGTTTGGAATGGGAGAATCCGGCACTTATCCCAATTGCATGATTGTAGTTTCCCGCTGGTTTCCTGTGCAGGAAATTGGCCGCTCCTTAACATGGGTAGGCATTGGTTCACAAATTGGTTCAGCTATTGCACCGCTAATCATTATTCCTATTGCAGTAGCCTACGGGTGGCGAACAACTTTTTATGTAAATGCGCTAATCGGTGTTGTCTGGGTAATTATCTGTTACAGGTGGTTCCGAAATTTTCCTTCTCAAATGAAAAACATACAACCGGAGGAAGTTGCCTACATAGAAAGAAACCGCAGATTCAATACCAACCATCATGCAATTCCATGGAAAATCATCCTCAGCAACAGGAACCTATGGGCACTCATGCTCATGTATTTTTGTGTGCAGTGGGCCAACTATTTCTTTGTTGCATGGATGCCGGTTTACCTGGTAGAAGGAAAACATTTCTCTGAAAATACCATGAAGCAAATTGTCTTCACCTTGTTTGTTGCGGGCATTGCAGGCTTCCTTATCGGCGGTTATGTGGGCGATGTGTTGGTAAAACGGAAAGGGCTTCGTTTCGGCCGGCGTTTTGTTGGCATGCTAGGCCTGGGAGGCTGCGCTGTATTACTTTTTTTAGCTGCTTTTCTGCCGCAGGTAAACTATGTTGCTTTTTGCCTTATTGCCGCCAACGCCTTCTTTTCATTTGGTGTTATGGTTTCGTATGCTGTTTGCACCGACATAGGGCGCAACAATGCCGGAACGGTTACGGGCGCTATGAATTTTTTCGGGCAAATGGGTGCATTTTTCCTGGCAATTATCTTCGGTAGAATTGTACATGCAACCAACAACTTTGATTACCCGCTTTATGTCGTGGCTTTTGTAATGTTAACGGGTGCGCTGCTTTGGCTGGCCATAGATCCGCTGAAACAGGTGAGTTTAAAAACAAACGAAAAGGATACTATTGCGGTATAAAACAGCTCTCCGTAGTGTTCCGCAGGACAACTACGGAGGTAAATGAAAACCCAGACTATGTTTGGTATTGAAAAATTGCTGTTGATTTACTTTGACCTGTTTCTTTAAACGTCTACGTCGGGTTATTAAAGTCCCGATACAATCGGCCTTTTCATTTACATCCCGTAGTCAAAGACATTCAGATAGAAGAGGCATAAGCTGCCATCTTTAAGTTGTGCCAGGCTTTGCGCTTCTGACCATTCCTTGTAGGCAGTAATCATGGTAATGTCCAGGCAACTACATCCGTAAAAGTGTGTGACACAACGGGAGACGCACAGTAGCAAAAAAGCTAAGTACAAAAAAAGCCCCAACCCTTAAAGGGATAAAAGAGAAAAAAGCACAACGTAGACCTGATCCTTCACATAACTTCTTGATCACTGTTCGCGATCCGTGCCTGAACACAAAGCTAAAAGGAGGAGACCCCAGCAGGACGAAGACCCCAGCAGGACTAAAAAGCTATCCGTTTATATCGTGGCAGAATTTTGCATTTTATTCTTGATAACCTCCACAAACGTCCGCCCGGTTATTTTGGATTCTATCCAGCTTGCAAAATCAAAAATCTTTAGCACCTGTATTTCGTTTTTATCGTTGCCTATGGCCGAAAACATGCTTTTATATTTCTCTGCAAGGGCAGTCTTTTCTTTACCCGAAATCGATTGGCCCGAGAGCTGCACAAAACTGAAAATAATCTTTTCAACTCTATAGGTTTTGCGTTGTCCACTAAGCATGGTTCGCTTAACCGACCGTAGCTCATTAATAACTACATCGTCGTTTCCCATTTCGTGATGAATAAGCAGGTGCAACAGCCTAAACGTTTGGAACACGGGCAGTTTATAATATTCTTTTCCTTTAAACAATACCTTACCAAGGTAAAAGTGCGCTTTATCGAGGTCGTTGTTGCTAAAATAAATGAGTGCCGTGTATAAAAATACTTCTGCCTGCTTATTAGTATCAAGCATATCTATTTTATCAAAAAGACTTTCTTTAAACTTGCCCGGCAATAGCAGCGCTTCATGGTATTGGCCACGGTCAGTGTATGATGATAAAATATAGATGTAGTTTACCCGTTGAACCATCACTTCAAACTGCCCTGTTTGCCGGGGTAGTTTAGCCAGTTTATCAAGAAAATATTTCATGCTATCAAACTGCCCAATAGTACGTAAGCTATCGAGTATCCCCTCTATAGAAACAAGGTAATCAACCGGCGAATCTACCCACAGGTATCTGTGTTCTTCCAACAATTCAATTAACTCATAAAAGGCTTTCAGGGCCGATTTGTAATCGTTGATAGTTATAAAATAATTCGCCTGGAACAGTAGGTGGATCTTTGAGCTTTCAACCGTAAAAGCAAGCGGGTTAGCCATAATGGTCATTTCGCTAACTACCAGGTCGTTCAACTCTTTTTTTTGTTCGTTGGTGCGCACATGTCCTTTGTGTGCAAGCCGGTGTCCCAAAATTTCGTACAATGTACTGTGTTGATGGCTGTTCTTTATATACCGTATCACCTCTTCTATCTTTCCCTGCTTTTTTTGTAGTTCGCCTTCGGTAAAGCCCTGGAAGTTGAGTGAACTGAGGTAGTTTAATTCTATCCGGGTTGCCAGCAATAACAAAATATATTGCTCGTATTTTTCGGCATCCCTTTGCACTTTGTGCAGTACGTCAAACCCTTCGCGGTAAAGCGATTTATCCAGTAATAAAGTTGCTTTTAATAGCTCTGTATGTAATCCCGATTCCCTGTCCTGGCCCATTTTTAGCTGCAAAAGGCAGTCGGTCAACACCTTGTACAAATGTTTGATGGCTACATTAAAAACGGAGCCGTCGCATTTATTTTCAAAGGCCTTTTTTATATCTTTTTCGTTGTGATGTTTTTCAATAACCTGGAAAAGGGATACGTAGTCTTTTTCCCCCTTTTGCAACGAAGAGTACATTTTAAATTGTCTTTTTCGGCTTTCGACAGCGAATGCACGAGGGAAACGATCGTAGAAATTTTGGGCAATTTTTTTTCTTGGGTTTGTTTAAATAATGTAATAAATATAGGTTCATCCAGTCGTAAAAGTGGAACGGTAATCTGGTTTTTCTGGTTTTGGGTTTATATTTCTGGTTATTAATTTGGTATCAAGTCTTTAACTATCTAAAATAATTTTAAATGCTTAAACGAAAAACGATTATTGTCAATATGAAACCATCAATACTAGTAGTAGGTAGCTCCAATACCGATATGGTCATAAAAGCAGACCATTTACCCATGCCAGGTGAAACGATCCTTGGCGGTACTTTTTTTATGAACCCCGGTGGCAAAGGTGCCAACCAGGCAGTGGCGGCGGCCCGCCTAAATGGTTCAGTTACTTTTATATGCAAAACGGGCAACGACATATTTGGTCGCCAATCGCTCCAGTTATTTGAAGAAGAAGGGATTAATACCAGTTTTATTCTATCCGATCCCAAAAATCCATCGGGGGTGGCCTTGATTACCGTTGATAAAAATGCTGAAAATTGTATCGTCGTGGCATCTGGTGCCAACGCCTCCCTGCTGCCCCCAAACCTGGCAAAGGCCGAAACTTTAATAGCAAGCGCCACCATTGTATTAATGCAATTAGAGATACCGCTCGAAACGGTGGCTTACGTAGCGGGCATAGCTGCAGCGGCGGGTGTTACGGTGGTGCTGAACCCTGCCCCTGCCTGCGAAATACCCGAAGAGTTGATGCGGAATGTTTCAGTACTAACCCCAAATAAAACGGAAGCAGAAATGCTGTCTGGCATTACCATAAGCGATATGGAATCTGCTACTGCTGCAGCCAGCGCCATACGCGATAAAGGGGTGGGTACTGTAATAATAACATTGGGATCGCAGGGAGCTCTGGTGGTAACCGACACCCTTGTACAAATGATACATGCTACTAAGGTGCAGGCTGTTGATACCACCGCTGCCGGTGATGTTTTTAATGGTGCGCTTGCAGTAGCCCTGTCAGAAAATAGACCCATTTTGGAGGCAGTCACCTTTGCCTGTCATGCAGCGGCCATTTCCGTTACACGAATGGGGGCGCAATCAAGTGCACCGTATTTTAAGGAAGTAACCATTTATGAGGAAGCGTAACTTTTTATTAACCATAATTAACACAAAAAACAAATGCATATGAAAAAATTAAACCCGCCTTTTAAAGGGTTCCTAAAGGCGTTAACAATGCTGGTTTTCTCACTTTTTACAGGCGTACTAACCCTTATCGCACAAAATAGCCCATTGGTTTCGGGAAGGGTATTGGATGCATCCAATACAGCACCTTTAAGCGGTGCCAGTATTTTGGTAGAGGGTACTACTATAGGTACAACAACCAATAGCGATGGTACTTTTAAACTAAGCAACATACCGGCCAACAGTGTTTTATTGATTACCTTTTCGGGGTACGCTTCGGGGCGTGTGCCGGTAAATAGTCGTAAAAATCTTTCTATTTCACTGTCTGTCGACAAGGCCCAGTTGAACGAGGTGGTGGTGGTAGGGTATGGAAGTCAGAAGAAGAAGGATGTTGTAGGAGCTGTTGCTACGGTCACAGGCGATGCGATTGTGCAAAGTAATGCACCCAGCCTTAGCAACTCCCTGGCAGGCCGAGTGTCTGGAATTATAGCGATACAGCGTAATGGGGAACCTGGCGACGATGCAGCTGAGTTGCTGATAAGAGGAAGGGCAACGCTCAACGGAAATGACCCCTTGATTATGGTTGATGGTATTCAGCGTGATTTTAACCAGATCGATCCAAACGAGATTGCGACTGTTTCTGTTCTTAAAGATGCATCTGCCACCGCTATTTATGGAACCAGGGGCGCTAACGGGGTAATATTAGTGACCACTAAACGAGGTGTCACTTCCAAACCTACTTTCAATTATACCAGTTATGCTGGTTTGCAAAACGTAATCAATATTCCCAATTACCTTAACTCCTACGACTTTGCCCGCCTTTACAACGTGGCACAACAAAATGATGACCCGAGTCTTACGCCAGGTCAGTTGCAGTACACTGCTGATGATCTTCAAAAGTATAAAGACCACTCTGCTCCTTTTACTCATCCTGACGTAAATTGGTACAAAGCTACCATTCAGCCAGATGCGCTTCAGCAGCGGCATTCCCTGTCAATGAGTGGAGGGTCGGATAAGTTTAGGTATTTCGCATTGTTCGGCTATTTTGACCAGGATGCAATTTACAGGTCTACCAATTTAAGAAAATACAATGGCCGTTTAAACATAGATGCGGATATAACAAAAACTACTACCGTTTCTATTACAGTAGCCGGCGACTTTCAGAAAAAAACAAGACCGGGTATTGGTGGTGTTACGCAGGATGGCGGCATATTTAGCCTGACGACTTATTTACCACCAAACGCATTTCCCATAAGAAACGAGGATGGAACATTTGCATCGCTTTGGGGAGCAAACCCAATAGGTGATCTAACGGTAGCAGGTAAAAGAGAGGAGGTTCCGGTTAACCTGCAAACAACTGCAACGGTAAATCAAAAGCTTGATTTTTTAACCAAAGGATTATCGGCTAAAATAATTGTGGCTCACGACTTTGGGTATTTTGATTACAATGACTTTTATACACCTTACTTGTCGTACAACAGTGTAACCGGCGAAGAATATGGCGGAGATAACCTGCCGGCATTGTACCAGGGCTTTTCAAAATACAGGAATAATACTTTTGAAACCCACTTAAACTATTCGAGAACTTTTGGTAAAAGCGAAGTAACCGCATTGGCTTTATATACGCAAACCGCCTACTACAACAATAATATTGATGCCTCCCGTACCGATTATGCTTTTTCGGCATTGCCACAATTGTTTGCAGGGCCACGC
>JBBRCW010000102.1:0-18819 GCA_038204535.1 Chitinophagales bacterium
AACAGATACAAAAATTTACTGCTTGCATTTTATTAATGGCGGTTGTATTTTCAATCTCCTGCAAAAAAGAACTCTCCTGTGAAGGTTGCAAAGATGCTAATAAACCACCTCTTGCAAATGCAGGAACGGATCAAACAATCATTTTACCAACAGATAGTGCTATGCTTGATGGCAGCGCCTCCTCCGATCCTGATGGCACTATCACTTCTTATAAATGGATTAAAATTGCCGGCCCTGTTTCATCAAACATTAGTAAATCCGACTCATCAAAAACGCCAGTAAAAACTTTGGTGACAGGTGTTTACAAATTTGAATTAACAGTAACAGATAATGGGGGGCTTTCGGCTAAAGATACGGTGCAGGTTATGGTAGCAGACAATTCAGCAGTTAATAAACCTCCAATAGCAAATGCAGGCCCGGATCAGGAAATTGGTTTACCCGCCAATACTGTTATCCTGGACGGAAGTGGCTCCACCGATCCGGAAAATAATATCATAAGTTATAACTGGACTGAGATAACAGGTTCCTCTGTTAACATTGCCAGCGCAGATTCTAAACAGACACAGGTAACAGGCCTTGAGCCAGGAATCTATCTCTTTGAATTGAAAGTTGCAGATGGTGGGGGTATGTTTTCAAAAGATACAATTGAGGTAAGCGTGTATGCTTGCGACAACAGCAACAGGCCACACATTAATGTTCAGCTAATACAGGTTGGTACCCTTTCACAAAAGCGGGATGGAATGGCTGTGGCATCAGCAGGAAATAAAATTGTATTTGCCGGTGCTAACCTATCCAATGCATATGGTTCTCCGGTTCCGGTGTATGGATCTTCAAAAGTAGATATCTATGATATTGTTACCCAAACCTGGTCCACGGCGCAATTAAGTGAACCGCGTTCAGACCTGGCAACCGTGGCAGCCGGTAATAAGATATTTTTTGCAGGGGGAAAATTAGGGGATGGCGCCCCTGATCAGCTTTTTTCTGCAGTGGACATTTATGATGCTTCTGCAAACAGTTGGTCAAAGACTTCCTTAAGCGAGCCACGGTCTTTTATTGCCGCAGCAACTGTAGGCAATAAAGTGTTTTTTGCGGGTGGCAATGTTGATATAAGTTATACGAAGAGTAGCGATAAAGTAGATGTTTATGACCTTTATTACAATAGCTGGTCAACAATGCAATTAAGTCAGCCAAGAGAAGGCATTAGGGCGGTCACTGCTAATAACAAAATATATTTTGGCGGCGGATTGAGTCGGATGGGCAGGGACAACGAATCTGTTTCTGATAGAATAGATATATATGACAATGCTACCAACGCCTGGACTACATCTTCTTTAAAGGAAAGAAAAGTTGCAATTGGAGGGATAGCAGTTAACAATAAAATTTATTGGGCAGGCGGATTTACGGGAAGAAATTTTTATAATTCCTGCCTGGTCGAGATAAATGATTTAAATACAGGGAATAGCTCAGTTGATTACTTGCATCGCCCTGCAGAATTTAGTATTAACGGGGGCCAGAATCCGGTTGTAAGGGGCAATAAAATAATATTCTACAGATTCTATAGCTATTCGGGTCGTAACAATAATAAATTCGATATATATGATACTACATCTAACACCTGGTCTATTGGTGTGCTACCTATAAATCTCACCGGTGCGTCTATCATTTCTGTTAACAACACAGTTTACCTGGCGGGAGGATCGGTGAATGATGTTTTATCTGATAAGGTGTGGAAGCTGCAGTTTTAGTTTTTTTTAAGGTGAAGCAGTTTCGACAATCATTTATTGTTCTGGTATAATGTGAACCGAATAAACCTGATTATAAAATCAATAAGAAAAACTTAAACGAATGTCAAAAGTGATTGAGGTACTGGTACTGCTTATTCAAGCGAGTCTGGCAATAAAATAACAAATTAAAAAGGTTAGTAAAATAAACGGCCCTCTCATTGCTGAGAAGGCCGCTCATTTATAAGATCATATATTACCAGCTGCCACCCGATCCGCCGCCACCAAAGCTTCCGCCGCCAAACCCTCCGAAGCCGCCGCCGCCCGAACTGCCGCCGCCGAAACCGCCACCTCCAAATCCGCCGCCTCGGTGGCCGCCTCCTAACATACTTCCTAATATGGCCCCGGTTATAAAATTTCCTGACCCGCGACGACTGATCATTCTGCCTCCGCCACCGCCGCCCCGACTTCCAAAGATTATTATAAAAATCACGATCAAAATAATTACACCCAATATAGACCCGCCTCCCTTGCCTTTAGAGGCCCGCTTATTGTAACCTGCCGGTGCCTTGTATTCGCCGGTGGCAGCCTTCATTATTGCAGTGGTACCCAGATCTATGCCGCGGTAAAAATCGTTTTCCCTAAAGTTGGGAACTATTTCGTTATCGACTATTGATTTTGCGGTTATATCAGGTATAGCGCCTTCTAATCCATAGCCGGGGGCAATAAAAACCTTTCGATCGGCTTTTGCTACCAAAACGATTACCCCGTTATTTGTTTTCTTATTGCCAACACCCCATTGCCTGCCTAACTTGGTTGCATAATCCACCGGTGCATAATCGTCGGTGGAATTTACAATTACAACAGCAATTTGATTGCTGGTACTATCATCATAGTCAACCAGTTTTCGTTCTAAGGTGTGTAACTGGTCGGGGGTCAGGGTATTGGTAAAGTCGTTTACCAGCCTTGGGGGCGATGGCCTTTCAGGAATATTCTGAGCCATGCTTACCCACGTAAGCAAAAACAGTGATATAGTTAATAAAATATGCTTCATGTTTTGCAGTAAGAAACAATCCCGCCCAAAAGGCGGGACTGTTTTATTTTCCAAAAATGATCTCGTCTGGTAGTTCGTTTTTATCATCGGTTTCGTAAGGAAACTGTTCTTTTAACGCCTGGCCTATATCACCTATACATTTGCAAACGCCTCCAACAATATCGCTCCTGGTAAATTCATTTAAAATAAGCTTTACTTCCTTATTCCAAAATTCGCTGCCAAGGCGCTGGTAGATACCTTCGTCGGCAAATAATGCTATCTGATGATCTTTTACAGCCATGTAAAAAAGCACAGCGTTGCGATCTTTGGTAGCATCCATTTTTAGTCCGAAGAAAATTTCGGCTGCCCGGTCAACCGGATCAACATACTCACAATGGCTCTCCATAAAAATTCTTACTTCGCCACTGGTATTTTTTTCTGCTGCATTCACAGCCTCAACCATGCGTTTTTGATCTGCAGCATCAAAAAAATCCTTTCTTTTAAAAAATGGAAATAAACTCAAGGCGCTGGCTTTTAGATTAAAATTTAACTTCCGGTGCCTTATCTGATCCTGCATCGGCGGTAAAGCCTGTGCGGGGTTTAAAGCCCATCATCCCTGCAAATAATGCAGCAGGAAACTTTCTAACGGTAACATTATAGGTTTGTACAGCACTGTTGAAATCGTTACGGGCAACTTTGATCCTGTTCTCAGTTCCTTCTAACTGGGCTTGTAATCCCCTGAAAGCATCATTGGCCCTTAAAGTGGGGTATTGCTCCGAAACCACCAATAACCTGCCTAAAGCCTGTGATAACTGACCTTGCGTTTGCTGAAACTGCTCCAGTTTCTCAGGCGTTAGATTTTCGGGATCTATCTTCATTTGAGTTGCAGAAGCCCTTGCCTGTATAACATTGGTAAGTGTTGTTTGCTCAAAATTGGCTTCGCCCTTTACGGTATTTACCAGGTTGGGTATCAGATCGGCCCGGCGCTGATAATCGCTTTGCACATTATTCCAGGCCAATTTTACCGCTTCGTCTTGCTGTACGAGGCCATTGTATTGACCACAACCGCAACCGCCTAAAACCAATACGGCGGCCAGTATAATTATAATAGTGAGATTTTTTCCTTTCATTTTTTAATATTTAAGTTTGGCTAAAATAGCTATATTATTTTTGCTACCGTAATAAGTACACCAAACACCCAAAACATTACAATTACAATAGGGTATTTTTAGCACGATGCGGTCTTTAACATTTTTTTATTATCCTGCATTAATAGCGGCAATTCCCGGTAATTCCTTGCCTTCAAAATACTCAAGCATGGCGCCGCCGCCTGTGCTCACATAACTCACTTTATCGGCCAGGTCAAATTTATTAATGGCCGCTACACTATCGCCGCCGCCTACCAGCGTATAAGCGCCTTTAGCTGTGGCATTGGCTACCAGGTTGGCTACTTCAAGTGTGCCGTAGTGAAACTTTTCCATTTCAAAAACGCCCATAGGCCCGTTCCATAAAATGGTTTTGCTGCCTAATATTATATTGCCAAACAGGTCAACCGCTTCTTCAGCAATATCAAGCCCCATCCATCCTTCGGGTATGTGATCGTTGGATACGGTTTTGGTATTTGCATCGGCTGCAAATTTGTCGGCCACCACGCTATCCGGTGGTAATATAATATTTACATTCTTAGCTTTGGCTTTAGCAAGCAGTTCAAGCGCAAGATCCAGCTTATCCATTTCAACCAGGCTGCTGCCAATTTCTTTGCCTTGTGCCTTTAAGAAAGTGTACGCCATGCCGCCGCCAATTATTATAAAGTGCGCTCTTTCCATCAGGCTTTCAATCAGCATAATCTTATCGCTAACCTTTGCCCCGCCCAATATGGCGGTAAAAGGCTGTTCTGCATTTTTCAGCACTTTATCCGCTGCTGTAATTTCAGCCTCCATTAATAGGCCGAACATTTTTTTATCGCCCGGAAAAAACTTAGCGATCACCGCGGTAGATGCATGTGCACGGTGTGCAGTACCAAAAGCATCGTTCACATATATGTCGCCCAGCTTGCTTAACTTTTCGGCAAAGCCTTCGTCGCCCTTTTCCTCCTGTTTATAAAAACGCAGGTTTTCTAACAGCAGCACTTCTCCAGGCTGAAGACCATCCGCAGATTTTAAGGCTTCTTCGCCTATACAGTCATCAGCAAACTGAACGGTGGCACCATCTAACAATTCGCTAAGGTGCGGCACCAAATGTTTGAGTGAATATTTGTCTGTCGGCCCATCTTTTGGCCTGCCCAGGTGGCTCATTAAAATAACACTTCCACCATCGGCTATAATTTTCTTTATGGTGGGGATGGCCGCCTTCATACGGTTGTCATCGGTTATTTCAAATTCAGCGTTAAGCGGCACGTTAAAGTCAACACGGATCAATGCCTTTTGGCCTGAGAAGTTATTCGATTTGAATTTGGACATAGTTTCTATTTAGAGTGTTAAGTTATTAAATCAACAATATCTGCATAATTAATTAATCGCATAATTGCCTCTTGCATATTTTTTAGCAGGAATTGGTAAAGTATTCGATTATCGCAATTGCCAATTTGGAGGGAAATCAGTTTGGGCAGGGCACCGTACAAATTAATGAGCTGCGAAAAATCCGAGTATCAAGCCATATCTCCCAATCCAAATCAGGCAGCATGAATTATACGGGTGTTTTTCATTTGAAAAGACGCATAAAGTAATGCCGCAGCTATATCCGGTTGTTCCAGAATTGGATGCTGCTTTAATATTTCTTCTTCTTTCATGCCGCTGGCCAACATCTCCAGAATATCGGCCACGGAAAAGCGCAAACCTCTTATCGTTGGCTTTCCCCCCATCAAACCTGGCTTAATGGTAATTCGCTGAAGAAGCTCGTTTGTTTCTTGCCCGTTCATGTTTCAAATTTATACAAAAAACCGCAGCCCATGCGAGACTGCGGTTGATACATAATTATAAATCGATTTATACTTCTGGCAAAATGCCCTTTCGATCGTTTATGCCTTTGGCCCATATAATGTACATTTCAAAGCCGGGTTCCAACAATGCTTTGCCTTTGAACTAAGCCTGTCCGTACCGTCCGGGCAGGCGTAGCACCAATATAAAATCGCATTCGGTCTGCTGGTATCCCCAAAAAACTACTTCGAAATCAATCCGGCAAAAAACTGAACGGTACGAACTAACTGGCTAACATAACTCATTTCGTTATCGTACCAGCTAACGGTTTTAACCAACTGGGCATCGCCTGTAGTAATTACTTTGGTTTGTGTAGCGTCGAACAACGAACCGAAAGTTGTGCCAATTATATCGGTGCTTACTATTTCATCTTCGTTATAACCAAAGCTTTCGTTGCTGGCAGCCTTCATAGCGGCATTCACCTCTTCAACTGTTACTTTCTTCTCTACAATGGTGGTTAATTCGGTCAGCGAACCGGTAATAACAGGGATACGCTGCGCACTACCATCCAGTTTACCTTTCAGCTCGGGCAATACCAAACCAATTGCTTTTGCAGCACCGGTGCTGTTGGGAACGATGTTGGCTGCAGCAGCTCTTGCGCGGCGCAAATCACCTTTAGCATGAGGAGCGTCGAGGGTATTCTGATCGTTGGTATAGGCGTGGATAGTAGTCATGAAGCCGGTAACGATCTTAAACTCATCGTTCATTACTTTGGCCATTGGCGCCAGGCAATTGGTGGTGCAGGAAGCACAACTGATGATCGTTTCACTTCCATCCAGGATTTCGTGGTTTACGTTAAAAACAACTGTCTTTAAGTCTCCTGTAGCGGGTGCCGAAATAATTACTTTCTTGGCTCCTGCAGTAATGTGGGCCCCGGCTTTTGTTTTGTCGGTAAAAAATCCGGTGCTTTCAATTACCACATCAACTTCGTGGGCAGCCCAGGGAATTTGAGAAGGATCTTTTTGAGCGTATATTTTTACTTCTTCGCCGTTTACTATTATTGAATTATCGGTGCTGGTCACCTCACCATCAAAACGGCCCTGGGCACTATCGTATTTTAACAGGTGAGCCAATACTTTAGGACTGGTTAAATCGTTGATAGCAACAACATCCACCCCTTTCATATCATTTATCTGACGAAAAACCAGGCGGCCAATTCGTCCAAAACCATTGATTGCAACTTTAACTGTACTCATATTATTTGTTTTATTAGTTAAAAACAGCTGCGAATTTACAAGGATTAGACTAATTAAGTATTAAATTTTTTGAATGCACAGTCATTGTTTATCAACTGTATACTTACCCGTCAGCGTTTCGGGCATGGGTCTAAACTGTTCGGATACAAGGGTTTTGACCCGCCACAAAAGGTGCCCGAAATATATTTATCGATGAAATAAAAAAACTTTTGGCAGAAATAACCGATGACCCTATTTTTGCGCTCCAATTAACAAAATGGAGCGTTGGTCAAGGGGTTAAGACGCCTCCCTTTCACGGAGGAATCACGGGTTCGATTCCCGTACGCTCTACCCAAATCTAAGCCTTAAACACACGTTTAAGGCTTTGTTGTTTTATGTAGATTTATCTAAGGGTGACCCTACGTCACTTTCCTCTGTAATATTGATCGGATTTGTTCAGGCTTTAATATATTTATTGCTTTAGTGATGCCACTGAAGCTTTATCTGAAAGTAATCCTTTTTTTACATGTTGATTTCTTGCCAACACATTTTAAAGCCTGGGGAATTATAGCCTCCCAAAATCAGGTTGTCATTAAATTTGTAGTTTTTAAGGATCTCTGCAAATGACATAACTAAGCCTATTGATTATCTTCCAATCTATTACCAAATAATATGGCTAAACATAAACCTCTCACAAAGGACCAGAAATACTACCAGGCGATGAGGAATGACCCGGTTCGCTGGGAAAAGCGTAAAGCGGCGCAACGTGAATATGTAAGGACACATAAGAAGTACCGGCAATATCAGCGGAATTACATGCTTGAATATTATTATGCTAATAAGGCTGAGCTGAATGAAAAACGCAAGGGCTATGCTGATAATACCAGGAATGAAAGGGTGAAAAGATATTGGGATAAGCAAAAAGAAAAGCTCTCGGATAAATACATTATAAAACTTCTGACAAGACGTCTTTATCGGCCGGAGGATATAACCCCTGCAATGGTGAGGAAGAAAAGAAAAGAGGTAAAAGCTTTTCGGAAGAGAAAGATGGCCAATCGGAATGTCTAACCGGTAATATGGAGGTTAGATCGTACCTATACTCGTTAATGCAATCCGTCAAAACTCCACTTCCGGAGATATCGAACTTATTATTTCCCGCTCCTTTTAAAAGGTTTTCAATTAACTGTTCAATGAAGGTTATTTAAAGGAATTTAATATGGGAGCTAAGATATTGCGATCGGTAGCTATCAAAATTTAATAATTGCTTATTCAACGTTGTAACTAATGTTCCAGTTAGATTAATTGTTTTTGTTAAACAATATGAGAATTTTAGTAACCCTAACTCGAAAAATAATATTGCCGAGCTTTCTATAACGATATAGTAGTCAAGCTGCTAATCTAGCATGGAATTTCAAATCTTCAATAAAAGAGTTCGACATTTGTTCGATTGGGACTACCAAAACAAAGCCTTAAAACACACGTTTAAGGCTTTGTAGTTTTATTTTCATTTCAATACAGCGTACACCAGTGACGTAGTTTCTTCTTTCCAATTTCTTTTCTCTGTTCGTGCAAGATTAACTTAACCGCTTATTAGCTTTTGCTTTTAAAGATTGAAAAAAATTTAAAATCTGCTCTATCAAAAAATAATTATGCTGCCATACCTTGGTTACGGTTAAATCTATAATTAGTTAAAACCATGGCTTAAAAACACAGGGCTAAGCACTTGTTATCTTAGTTATATGCATTCTAAAACGCTTCGCTGGATTATTTTAATTACCACGCTTTCTATTGGGCTTTTATTTTCTATTCAGCTATTCTGGCTCAACAAAATATACCATTACGAAAAAGTTGAATTTAAAACCAGCGTCATTAAAAGCATCCGGGGGGTATTTGAAGACATGCATCTGAACCAAATGCCCATTTCGCAACTACAAAAGCTTATAAAACAACCCGACGAAAACTCATTTCTGTTTAGGATAGACAGTATTCCGCCAAAAGACCCTTTACTTACTGTAATTGCAAACAACCTGGAAAGTTTCCAGGTTTTCGCAGATTGCCAGGTTGCTGTTTTCGACAGCAGTACATTTTTGTACGGCGGCTACCTGCCTGGGCCAGACTCAAAGTCTGCCGTTTTAAATGATACGA
Organism: Chitinophagales bacterium; assembly: GCA_038204535.1. Classification (GTDB taxonomy): domain Bacteria; phylum Bacteroidota; class Bacteroidia; order Chitinophagales; family Chitinophagaceae; genus Segetibacter. The sequence continues at coordinate 9,050 of JBBRCW010000102.1, forward strand.
TTTATAAATCGTATCATAAGAACTATCCTCATATCTACATGTATTTTCCAACCCGAAGCCAATACCTTTTATATTCCATGTGGTGGTGGATTATTTCGGGAATAATAATGATGATCGTTTTACTGGCGCTTGGCTTCAGTATTTTTTTCCTGTATAAACAAAAATTTCTAAACGAGATACAGAATGATTTTATACAAAATGTAACGCACGAATTTCAGACACCGCTTTCCACATTAATGGTAGGTTTAGAGGCAATTACCAAACCGGCGGTGGCCCAAAACCGTCATAAATACGATACCTATATAAAACTGATGCAGTCGCAGGCAGTGTACTTAAAATACCATATCGAAAACCTGATGAAGGTTTTAAAGTCGGAGGCAAGTGGGCTGGTGATAGAAAAATCAGACGTGAACCCCAACGAACTGGTTGAAAGTGCGGTAGCGCAATTACAAACCTCAATCGAAGAAAAAAATGCGGTCATTCACTTTATTCCCGAAAAAAGTAACCAGTTAATTACAGCCGATGATAACAGCCTGTATGTGGCCGTGCTGAATGTGATATCGAATGCTATAAAATTTTCAGATGAGCCGGTCATCAACATTGAAAATAAAATTACAGGCAACAAATACGTGCTTACTATAAAAGACAATGGTTTTGGTATTCACGAAAAATTAAAGAAAAAATTGTTTAAGAAATTTTACAGGATACCCACCGGCGACATACACAATGTTAAAGGATTAGGGCTCGGACTATACTTTGTGAAAAAAGTGATTAATGTGCACAATGGAACCATAGATGTTAAAAGCACGTTAGGCAAGGGATCAGAATTCATAATAGAACTTCCTATCCATTAATTTAGACTTCTGCTACAAAAAACTACACCATGCAACAAAACAAAGGATACATTCTATTTGCAGAAGATGACCATAGCCTCGCCTTTATGGTTAAAGACACGCTGGAAAACGAGGGTTACAAAGTGATACATTGTGCTGATGGCCAAACAGCCATTGAAAGCTTTGATAAAGACAAATTTGATTTGTGCCTGCTGGACATTATGATGCCATACAAGGATGGATATACTGTAGCAAAAAAGATCAGGCAAATGACCGACCTGACCCCCATTTTATTTTTAAGTACTAAAAACAGGGAAGAAGACCGCATTAAGAGTTACGACCTGGGTGGCGACGATTACATTGCCAAACCATTTAGTATGCAGGAACTGCTTAAAAAGATTGAAGTATTTCTAAAAAGATCAAAAAGGCTTCATTCTGATTCAGTCGCAGAATACCATCTTGGAAATATTGTTTTTTCGTACACCAATCTTACTATACAAACCCCCGGCGAAGCATTTAATATTACCCCCAAGGAAAACGACCTTCTTAAGTTTTTTTGTGATCATAAAAACAAGGTGCTTAAAAGAGAAGAAGTATTGATGAATGTTTGGGGAAAAGACGATTTCTTTTTGGGCCGAAGCATGGATGTTTTTATTACTAAACTTAGAAAATACTTAAAGGCAGACGACAGGGTTGTGCTGGAAATCATTCATGGAATGGGTTTCCGGTTTTCGGTGCCGGCATAATGCATACGGGTTTTATGTGCCCGGACAGCCTTTGTTACCCCGGTTAGGCTTGCCTGGTGTAGCTGCTGAAAATACCTTATTGTGAGGAAGTATACACCGCGTTTCACTTTGCAGCCTTAGTATGAATGGCCAAAAGAGAAACCATTAAACTTCAAACTCCTCAATTAACCCGTTTGTCATCAGCTCATTCTCCAGCATTTTATGCTTGCTTTTCTTTTCTTTAACATGGCAATAAACAGTAAGGTTGGTTTGCTTTCGGATTAATTTTTTTTTACTAAACCGGACTTTTATTTTCAGTAAATCTTCTTCAAGTTTTTCCAGAGAATAATGCCGGGTATCGAAGGTTATCTTATAAATTTTTTTCTCATTGCCATCCACTTTTTCTTCTATGTACGAAAGAGTAGTCAGCGTAATCATTACCAGCACCAGCGATACCCCCGCCAGCCAATAATCGCCGAATCCTATCGCCATCCCTATTGCAGCCGCCGTCCAGATAGTAGCGGCGGTGGTGATCCCCTTTACGCTAGCGCCTTCTTTAAATATAACGCCGCCGCCTACAAAACCCACACCAGTTACTATATTAGAGGCAATACGGTCGAAGGTGCTGTTAGTTAAAGAAATACTGAGTACGGAAAATAACGCAGAACCCACAGTTATCAATATCATGGTGCGAAGTCCCGCCGGTTTGCTTTGTGACTCTCTCTCAAAACCGAGCAACGCACCGGCACCAAAAGCCAGGCATATCCTTATAACATTTTCAAACGGAAATTCCATATTCTAAAGTTAAAAAAAATGTAGGCCGAATTTGCATTTTGCCATTCAGATGGCCGGTATGGTTAAACATTTTGTCTATATCATCACTCAAAACAATTCATTCGTTAAAATTGCAGGGGCGAAACAACTGCATTGTCTGTTTTACATGCGCTGCATTGTACAGCGGTTCCGTGTGCTCATTTACCCCGTCTTGCCTTTTCCGGTTCATTTGATTCCGTTCTTAGGTTTGTATTCCGGCGCTGTCGTATAATAAGATTTCTGCGAGGTCGCGGGTGGTGGTAGTACAGAATATGAGCCCTGAAAACCCATCCTTCACCAAATTTGGTATTAGCCCTGAGTGATCGATGTGGGCATGTGAAAGTAACAGGTATTTTATAGCGGACGGATCAAAACCAAATGTGGCATTCAATTCGCCGGCCTGGCTGACCATACCCTGATACATTCCACAGTCAAACAAAACCTGCGTACCATTGTCTAAAGTAAGCAGGTGTTTTGAGCCGGCTACGCAACGGGCCGCACCATGAAAAGAAAAATGCATACGATCATTTTTCAGGTTATCATGCAGAAAATCCAATCTGTCTTCAGCGGCTGGTCAGATTTTTGTTAAACCAGCTCAAATGCAGAATTCATACCTGGCACTTCAACCTTCCAGCCTTTGCGTTCCAGCCTTTTTGCAAAGTCCAGTTGTACATCATATTCCCCATGTACTAAAAAAAGCTTCTTCACTTTACTTTTATCCTGGCAATCCAAAAACATGAGCAGGTCGTCATAATCGCCATGAGCGCTCATGCTTTTTATTTGCCCTACCTCTGCGTGCACATCAAATTCATCGCCATAAATATTTACTTTTTTTACACCATCCACCAATTTTCCGGCAAGAGAATAAGGCGAGGCATAGCCCACCAGCAATATCGTGTTTTTAACATCGCTGATATTGTTTCGGATATGGTGTTTTATACGGCCCGCGTCGGCCATTCCGCTGGCACTAATGATAACGCAGGGAAATTGATAAAAATTGATCGCCTTGCTCTCATCAACCGACTGGATATAATGCAGGCCTTTAAAATCAAAAACATCCTGGTCCCTTTTCATCACGTCCTGCAGCCGGTTGTTAAAATTTTCAGGATGTTTTCTTACAACTTCTGTTGCTTCAAGACTTAAAGGACTGTCCACATAATAATGTACTTTGGGCAGCCTGTTTTCGTTTTCCAGTTGGTTAAGCGCAATTAATATTTCCTGGGTACGCCCCACACTAAAGGCGGGCATAATCAGATTTCCCTTTTTAGCTAGACAGGTCTTTTCTATCCATTGCAAAATTGAATCGCCAATGGGATGCACATCGTCGTGCAACTTGTTTCCATAAGTGCTTTCGCACACCACATAATCCGCCTGCGGAAAAGGCTCCGGCGACTTTAGAATAGCATCGTTGTACCGGCCTACATCGCCGCTAAAAGTTAAAGCGGTCGTCTTGTTGTCTTCCTTAATAGTTACGCTTACTGCCGCACTGCCAATAATATGCCCGGCATCGGTAAAAAGTGCTTCAATGTCTTCATCAACGCTAAACCATTCATTGTACTTTCTTACTTCAAACTGGCTTATAGCCTGTCGTGCATCGTCCACGGAATACATTGGCTCAAACAGCGGCAAATTTCTTTTAACCCTTTTTCTGTTGATATACTTGGTATCGTCGCGTTGTATTGTGGCGCTGTCTTCCAGTAAGATGGCACACAAATCTTTTGTTGCTGAGGTGCAAAATATTTTACCTGTAAAGCCTTCTTTTACCAGCTTTGGAATAAGCCCGCTATGGTCTATGTGTGCATGCGACAGTAGCACGTAAGTTACCGAAGCCGGCTCAAATCCAAAAGTGCGGTTTAAGGTATCGGTCTGTTGCCCCATGCCCTGAAACATGCCGCAATCGAGCAATAATTTTTTTTCGTTATTGAGTGAAATAAGATGTTTGGAACCAGTTACTGTATGGGCAGCGCCATGAAAAGAAATATTCATATCCTTGTTTTTGTTTTTTAAGTGCCAATTCAGAACGAAGCCGATAAGCCACAGTTGCTTTGTCAACATGCGTATTACCTATAAAAATTTCTATCTCCTGCCTTTTATTATCACGAACTTTTCCTGGCCTTAAAACTCCAGGTGTAATCAAATTCAGCTACTATCTCTCCATTTTGATTGGTGCCAATTGTATGACATTTTACGGCAACACCCTCTCCTGTTTGTATGGCCTCGTTAACAGCGTTTTGAATAATCGCACCATCTTTACAGGTAAAAACAATTTTGCCGACTGCTTTCTTTACATAGGCGCCTTCGCTTTTAACCACCAGCATACTTACCGCAGGCACCTGCTTATACAATGCACCCATCCCCAAAATACCAGTGCTTACCTCCGAAGGCATTGCCAAAATACCCACATATATTGAACGGAAAGGATTTTTATTGAACCATTTGTAGTGTACACTAATACTGGCTTCGTCGTACGTTAATTTTTCGATGCGTAATCCGGCAAAAAATGCAGCAGGAAGCTTGGATAACATAAACATCTTAAATCTGAAAGAATTGCCCAGCAGCTTTATAAATGTATCAAAATGTTTATTAACCATATGGAATGTTTGGGTGGGCTTATAAATGTAAGGTTTCATTTTAAACCAACCGGCTTATGATGTAAGATTTATTACAAGTTAAAACAAAAAAAAATTGGCTGGCCTTATAAAAACGGTGACAAAAAATCCGAAAAAAAAACAGTTACAAAAACCATTTCAAAACATCGTTCGCAACGGGTGCATTTCAGATTGTCGCATTAAACAAGTTCGTTATTGCGATTCTTGCGTTCCGATAGTTATCGGAAGCGAAGCAATCCTCGGCAATTTATCAACGCGATTATGCAGGGGATTGCTTTACCGAAAGTAATTCGGGACAATGACGAGGGGCTTTAAACCTCGTTCCAACAAATAAATAGCGACAATTCAAAATGCACCCTTCGCAGCATGATGGCTGTTTTGGTGCTAAATGTGTTTTGCTTAGAAAGGACATTGAAAATGGTTTACAAATTTTCTTTTATTCAAAGCCATGGTTATGTTAACTTACTTATAAAATCATCACATAAATAAAAAACAATGGGGTTTCGTTTTAAACTGCCGATTCTGCCTGCCATCCTTTCCCTTTTATTTGTAAGCCTTGCTTTTGCTTTCGGATGTAAAAAGAAAAATACAATCGTTTCGGTGGATCCGGGTTTTAGCAAGTACATAGAAGCCTACACATCGGGCGTGGTATCAAAAAAAAGCGCCATCAGGATACAACTCTCGGCCCAGACCAATACCACGCATACCCTCAACGAAACCATTCAAGACGACATTTTCGAAATAAGCCCTGCGGTTAAAGGAAAAGCCTATTGGGCTGATGCAACTACCCTGGAGTTTAAACCCGCAGCAGACTTAACCCCGGGCACACTGTACACCATTAGCTTTAACCTGGGCAAGATAATGAAAGTACCTGCCGATTTTTCCGTCTTCACCTTTAACATACAGGTGGTAAGACCCTCTTTTCAGGTGGAAGAATTTGGACTGAAGGCAGAAAATAACACCAAAGACAAAATGACCCTGAAGGGCGTGATCCGCACCGCCGATGCGGAAGAAAGCGCCGATATAAAAAAACTGCTGAACGCTGCCTATGATGGCACGAACTTAACAATAGAATGGCAGCCAAATGAGGCCAATAAAGAATATGCTTTTCGTATCAATGGCATTCAACGAACCAGTTCGGAAAAACCACTAACCCTTGCCTGGGATGGGGACGCGATTGGTGCAACGCAAAAAGACAACAAGTCCATTGCGGTTCCAGCTGTCGGCAATTTTAAAGTACTGGCAGTTCGGCCTGTTCAGCAAAACGAAGAATATGCACTCGTTCAGTTTAGCGATCCAATAGCCATAAACCAGGACCTTAATGGCCTCATTGTGATCAGCAACCAGGGCGATGTTAGTTTTTCTATTGATGGCAGCGAGGTAAAGGTTTACGCGCCTGCCACCCTGGATGGAAATTTCACCGCAACGGTTTACCCCGGAATAGAAAATCTTTGGGGCGCCAAACTCAGTAAGCCATATACCGCCAACATCTTTTTTGAAAACCGGCTTCCATCTGTTAAAATACAGGGCCGTGGTAATATTTTGCCCGGTACTGGCGGCAAACTCATCTTACCTTTTGAAGCTGTAAACCTGCGGGCGGTTGACGTGAGCATTATAAAGATTTATGAAAATAACATTGCCCAATTTTTACAAAGCAATAATTTGAATGGTGAAAACGATCTGCGGCGTGTGGCAAAACCATTGGTAAAAACAACCATTGCTTTAGACAACGACAAGAGCATTGACCTGCACCATAAAAAGCGTTTCTCGCTCGACATAGATAAATACCTGCGCACCGAACCCGGCGCTATTTATCGCCTGACGATTGGTTTCAGGCCCGGGTACTCATTGTACAACTGCAGCCAGGCAGACTCTTCAGCAAACGAAGAAGAGGACGAATATTACAACGAATACGCCGATGAAGGAAGCGATGATGGTCCTGACGAGGATGATGAATTCTGGCGGAGATACGATCAATATTATCCCTATGGTTTTAACTGGCAGCAACGCGATAACCCATGCGGTAAATCGTACTACAACAAAGAGCGTTTTGCCGCACGAAACATTATCGCCAGCAATATTGGGCTAACCGCAAAAAGAGGAACGAACAACCAACTGGTGGTCATCGCCACCAATATAATTTCGACCGCGTCTATGCCCGATGTAGATCTGCAGGTACTGGACTACCAGAACCAGGTAATTGCCAGTGGAAAAACAGGCAGCAATGGCATAGCCTCCATTAGTATTAACCGCAAACCATTTTTGCTGATCGCGAAGAAAGCCACAGAGAAAGGCTACCTGAAACTGGATGATGGAAATGCCTTGCCGCTCAGCCGTTTTGATGTAGCCGGCGAAGAAGTAAAGAACGGCTTAAAGGGTTTTATTTTTGGAGAAAGAGGCGTATGGCGGCCGGGAGATAGTTTGTACCTGAGCTGTATTATTGAAGATAAGGGGAACAAACTGCCGCCCGAACATCCTGTTGAAATGGAATTGTATAGCCCGCAGGGACAATTGTATAAAAAGCTGATACAGATAAATGCAAAAGATGGTTTTAATGTGTTTAAAACGGTAACCGATGCCGGAGCGCCCACCGGTAACTGGCTATGTAAAGTAAAAGTGGGAGGAGCCACTTTTGAAAAGAAGCTAAAGATTGAAACGGTGATGCCTAACCGTCTAAAGATAGACATGAATTTTAACGGGGCAACTGCCTTGAGTAAAGCATCGGGATCTGTCATCAATTTATCAGCTCAATGGTTATTTGGCGCAAAGGCCCAAAACCTAAAAGCAAGAATTGATGCCATGCTGTATAAAACCAAAACTACCTTTCCCAAATATGGGCAATACACATTCGACAACCCAATTTCAAACTATTCAACTGTTTCAAAAACCGTATTTGATGGTTTGTTAAGCGGCGAAGGCGCCACCACCATACAACCCAATTTTGGCGATGTCAATAATGCACCCGGTGTGCTGAATGCCAACCTGCTGGTAAAGGTTTTTGAACAGGGAGGCAATTTCAGCATCGACAATGTATCTATCCCCTACTATCCTTACAATAGTTATGTGGGTATTCAATTGCCTGAAGGCCAAAAACCCTGGGGCTACCTTACAACCGGCAAAACCCATAAAGCAAATATTATAAATGTTGATACCAAAGGCACACCGATGACCGAAGCTGAAAACGTAACAGTAGAATTGTACAAAATTCAATGGCGCTGGTGGTGGGATAACAGCGGCGACGACCTGAGCAACTTTACACAAGACACCTATAACAAGCTGCTTAAAAAGCAAACAATAGCCCTGCAAAACGGTAAAGGATCTTACAATATAAACATAGCCGAAAGCGACTGGGGCCGTTTTTTGATTTTAGTGAGGGATGAAAAAAGCGGGCACGTTACAGGGCAGGTATTTTATGCTGATGATCCATACTGGCAAACCCGCGATAATACCGATGATCCTACAGCGGCGGCCATGCTATCGTTTACCAGTAACAAAGAAAAATTTAATGCGGGTGATGAAGTAGCGCTAACCATACCCAGCAGCAAAGGAGGCCAGGCCATGATAAGCATTGAGAATGGCAGCGGCGTTTTAAAAACCTTTTTTACAGAAACCACCCAGGGGCAAACGGTATTTAAGTTTACGGCTGATAAGAGCATGGCGCCTAATGTTTATGCCAATGTAAGTTTATTTCAGCCCTATGCACAAACCATTAACGACCTGCCAATACGCATGTATGGCATTTTACCAATAACAGTTGAAGACAAGGAAACCATTATACGACCGGTCATAAAAATGGCCGATGTAATTAAACCCGAACAAACCAATACCATTACAGTATCGGAAGCAACCGGCAAAAACATGACCTATGTGGTGGCACTGGTTGATGAAGGGCTTCTTGATTTAACCCGCTTTAAAACACCCGATCCGCATAAAGCCTTTTATGCCAAAGAAGCATTGGGCGTTAAAAGCTGGGACTTGTTTGATTATGTAATCGGGGCATGGGGCGGCGGGCTTGAACGCATACTAACTATTGGCGGAGACAGTGAAGGCAGCATGCTATCAAAAAACAAAAAGGCAAACCGTTTTAAACCGGTGGTAACTTTTATGGGGCCATTTACCAGCAGCGGAGGCAGTAAAACCCACTCATTTATTTTACCTCCCTACATGGGCAGTGTACGCGCCATGGTAATCGCGGCCAAAGACGGCGCCTATGGTTTTGCCGAAAAATCTGTAACGGTAAAAAAGCCATTGATGTTGCTGGCAACCTTGCCCAGAGTGCTGGGCCCATCGGAAGTAGTGCGCATACCGGTAACCGTATTTGCCACCGATAACCGCATAAAAAATGTGAACCTGCAAATGCTGCCGAATCCTTTTTTGCAAACTATTGGCAGCGCCACCCAAACGGTCAGTTTTTCAAATACCGGCGACCAGTTGGTTTATTTTGATGTGAAGGTGAAACCAACTACCGGCATTGGTAAAATAAAACTGGCAGCCAGCAGCGGTAACGAGAAAGCCGATTACGAGGTGGAGATTGATATCCGGAATCCAAACCCACCCATCACCAGTATTACAGAGAAAACTTTGGGAGCAGGACAAAATTTTACTTCCACGGTTTCGGCCATTGGTACAGGTGGAACGAATAGCGCTGTATTGGAGATATCGTCGATACCGGCCATCAACCTGGAGAAGCGATTGGCTTATTTAATAGAATACCCGCATGGCTGTCTCGAGCAGATAACTTCGGGTGCTTTTCCGCAATTAGTGTTGCCTCAAATGATGACCCTCGATCC
>JBBRCW010000103.1:0-18795 GCA_038204535.1 Chitinophagales bacterium
TTTTTATGAAGGAGTATTAATGGTGTTGGGAGATGGCAGTATTTAGTTTTCTGAAGGATGATGGGAGGAGGTAGGAGGCAGGAGGTAGAAGGCAGGAGGTAGAAGGCAGGAGGCAGGAGGCAGGAGGTAGAAGGCAGGAGGCAGGAGGTAGAAGGCAGGAGGCAGGAGGCAGGAGGTAGAAGGCAGGAGGCAGGAGGTAGAAGGCAGGGAAGATAGATGGTATAAGGCTGAAGGCAAAGGGTCAATGAAACTTGCATTTGAACCTTCCGGATTTTATAATAAAATTTGCAGGAGGTAGAAGGCAGAAGGCAGAGAGAATGCAGAAGGCAGGAGAAAGAAGGCTTAAGGCAAAGGGGCACTCAGAAAATAAATAAAGATTAAGTTTAGATACATGAATTTTAGAAGCAGGTATAAAACAAAACCAGAAGTGCAAACAGGAGCGTTAAACGACATCCTGTTTATACTTTTATTATTTTTCTTAATTGTATCTACATTGGCTAATCCTAATGTAATAAAGGTTTCGAATCCAAAGGCGAAGAGTGATGCCAAAAGCAAGCAGACTGTAGTGGTTACGGTTGATAAGAATCAACGGATATTTATTGGACAAACAGAAATAGATATTAGCCAGTTGGAAGCGGATTTGCGGGTTTACCTGGCAAAGGAAACAGGTAAACCCTCGGTAGTTATAAATGGAGACAGCACAGCACATTTAGGAACAGCTATTAAAGTTATGCAGGTGATAAAAAAGTTGGGCGCCACGCCGGTAATGGCGGTAGACAATCGCGGAGGGCTGTAGCTTACGGGAAATGTGATTTCCCTGCTCTTTGTCAGTTTTTAGGTGATAGCCAACGCCTAAAGTCCTTCTCTGTATTTTTCAATTACGAGCAAGTTTATTCGGTCGGCAAATCGTCGGTTTTCCCTATTTGACAGCCTTAACCATCCGGTCTTTTTGTTGCATGTCTTTTCTAAGTTCAACTTTCGCGAAGCCTTTTTGATGGAACATATCCACCACCTGTTGCCCTAATGCTTCATTTATTTCTACATACACAGCGCCATTAACTGCCAGGCCATCCACTGCAAATTCAGCAATGGCTTTGTAAAAAAGTAAAGGGTCTTCATTGGGTACAAACAGGGCAAGGCCAGGTTCATACTGTAACACATTCGCAGACATGGCACCCGCTTCGCTATTTTTTATATAAGGAGGGTTACTTACAATCGCATCATATTTGCCCAGGGTTTGCCAGCCGGACTTTTGCAGAAAATTCATTTGTATAAACGTTACCTGTATTTGCTGTTCTGTGGCATTTTTTTTTGCAACAGCCAGCGCGTCTTCCGAAACATCAACAGCGTAAAGTGTGCTGCCCCGCAGTTTCTTTTTAAGTGATAGGGCAATACAGCCGCTGCCTGTACCTACATCCAGCAATAATTTGTTTTGAGCATTTTCGCCAGCGACCTGGCTAAGATCATCTATTACCCAGTCCACTAATTCTTCTGTTTCGGGCCGGGGGATTAACACATTGTCATTTACATAAAACTTTGATCCGGCGAACCATGCCTCCTGCAAAATATATTGAATGGGCCTGTGCAATAATAACTGTTTTGCTGCTTCATTTATTGATTGATGCTGGTCGGCGGATACCGGCAGGTCTTTGTATATAATTCTGTTTAGTTTGTTTTGACCGGTCACATTTTCAATTACCCAATCAGCGATATTAGCGGCTTCGCGGTTGTCGTAAACATCATACAACTGCACAAGTAATTGTTTATAGGCTAACTGAATAGTCATGGTGCAATGCTACTGCTTTTTTAAATTACATTTGCCCCTTTGTTATGCAACAACACGAATTATATATGTGCCGCTGTATTCAGTTGGCACAATCAGGCGCAGGTAGTGTTGCACCCAATCCTATGGTAGGTTCGGTGCTGGTGCATGAGCGTAGAATAATTGGTGAAGGATTCCACCGGCAATATGGCCATGCCCATGCTGAAGTTAATTGTTTAAGAAGTGTAAGTAAAGCGGATAAAAAGCTGATTGCATCCAGTACTTTATATGTTTCTCTGGAGCCATGCGCACATTATGGAAAAACGCCCCCTTGTGCCGATCTCATTATCCGGCAAAATATTCCTAAAGTGGTCATCGGTTGTCGCGATCCCTTTGATATGGTAAATGGTAAAGGAGTGGAGAAACTGGAAAAGGCAGGTATTGAAGTGGTGCAGGGTGTTTTGGAAAAAGAGTGTATCCATCTGAACCGACGTTTTTTTACTTTTCATGTACAGAAAAGGACCTATATAATTTTGAAATGGGCACAGACAAAAAATGGTGTCATAGGAACGTTGGATGGAAGCCAAATTAAAATCAGCAATCAATATTCAAACCGTTTGGTGCATAAATGGCGCAGCCACGAAGCAGGTATTTTGGTCGGTAAAAATACTGCCTTAAATGATGACCCGCAATTAAACAACCGGCTATGGAATGGAAACAGCCCCGTTAGAATGGTGATTGACGGTGATCTCACGCTGCCTGTCCATTTAAAATTGTTTGACGGCACCAACCGAACCATTGTATTTAACTATCAAAAGTCAGAAAGCAATGGACAAGTTGTGTTTTACAAATTAGACAAGGATGAACCGGTGCCCGTGCAAATTGCAAAGGCTTGCTATCAATTGAATATTATTAGTCTGTTGGTGGAGGGTGGGGCCAAATTATTACAGTCGTTTATCGACCTAAAACTTTGGGACGAAGCACGGGTTATTGAAAATGAGACACTGATAATTGACAAGGGTGTAATTGCGCCGGTTTTATTTCAATATGAGCAGATCGGTTCTGAACATCATTTTAATGACAAGATAAATTATTACCGGCCAATCCATTAGTAAATGGCCAGCAGCAAGATGCTGCTAAATAGCCCAGGACAGCCAGAGGCTGTCCTGAACTCAACTAACCAATTCTGCATGATCTATCTTTTTGGAAGTATTTTACTGACCGCCTACCTTATATTGGCGTTTAAGGTCCTCGAAAAATTTAAACTGGGAATATTTCAGTCAATTGTCTTTAACTATATTACCTGTACAATTGTAGGGTCTTTAATGAGCGGTAACTTTGCAGTTATCTCCGCTAATATAAAGGCGCCCTGGTTTGCCTGGGCCTGTTTTATGGGTTTGCTTTTTGTTGCGCTGTTCAACCTGGTCGGCATCACCACCCAAAAAATAAGTGCCGCCGTTTCGGCCGTTTCATACAAAGTATCACTCATTATACCGGCAATATGCAGTATATATCTGTATAATGAAACACTCACTTTTTTGCAATGGCTGGGCATTATTTTGGCTCTCGCAGCTGTTATTTTAACGTGCTGGCCCAAAGTAATAAAAAATAACTCCAAAATTGTTGAGCCTTATTTATTAGTATTGCTGCCAGCGTTTTTATTTTTCGGAAGCGGAATTCAGGATACCCTGATAAAATATACTGAGCAGGCTTTTTTAAATGATACCAATAAAGATGCTTTTCTGGGATGTGCGTTTGCTTCAGCGTCATTAATTGGCAGTATTGCATTGTCGGTTCGGCTGGTACGGCGTCAGCAGGTTTTTAACTGGAAAAACATACTTGCAGGTATTGCTATTGGTGTCCCCAATTATTTTTCAATATGGTGCCTTGTAAAATATTTGCAGGTTAGTCCGTTACCCAGCAGCGCCATTATACCTATAAATAATTTGGGAATTGTTTTATGCAGCGTGCTGGCGGCCTGGTTAATTTTTAAAGAGAAGTTAAGCGTAAAAAATGCGGCAGGCATTGCCTTGTCGCTGGTGGCTATTTTTTTGATGGCCCTTGGAGGATTATTATGAGTGAACAATTATATTTTAATACGATTGAAAGAGAAGGTACAGCCGAGTTTCGCGACCGGGGCAGCCGTTTTATTGCGCTTGCATTTCCAATAAAAACAGCGGATGATTTTAAAGAGGCCTGGCAGCAGATAAAAAAGGAACATCCCAAAGCGGGGCATTATTGTTTTGCCTACCGTATTGGTACCGATGGTAATAATTTTAGGATCAGCGATGATGGAGAGCCCTCGGGCACTGCCGGCAAACCCATTTTAGGCCAACTGGACAACAAAGGGCTAATTAATACTGCGGTGATTGTAACGCGGTATTTTGGCGGGACTTTATTAGGTGTGCCTGGTTTAATTAATGCCTACAAATCGGCAGCAGCCATGGCCTTACAACTTACGCCGCTGATTCAAAAACAGGTAACTATCAATTACAAGCTAAGCTTTGATTATACGCGTATGAACGATGTAATGATGATCGTTAAGCAGTTTGGATGCGAGGTTCTTAAATCAGAAACGTTGTTGTTTTGCGAAATGGTGATCTCGGTTCCCAAAGGCCGAGCCGATGAAGTGCTGTTTAAATTTAAGGAATTGCATTCGGTAGAGGTGGCAAAAATGCCTTGAGAAGGCAGTTGCAATGAATGAAACTGCTGAATAAAAAAATCCACTGCAAAAAATTGCAATGGATTTACTGGTTGCTTACTTCCTGCCTGTTGTTATGTGCCTGCCTGCGGTAACGAAACGGTAAAGATTGAACCCTTACCCTGTTCGCTTTTAACCGATAAAGAGCCGTTGTTTTTTGTAATAAATTGTTTGCTGAGTAATAAGCCGAGGCCCGAACCGCTTTCGCCGGCTGTACCCCGTACACTGCCTTTTTTGTGGTCGTCAAATAACTTGTGTTTCAATTCGGGCGACATACCTGTGCCTGTATCGCGGACATAAATATTTTTTACACCACTTTCGGAGGTAGCCCATAATTCAACCACGCCATTTTTATGCGAAAACTTAAGCGCATTACTTACCAGGTTGCGCAATACAAACTCCACCTGGTTTTTGTCGGCCCATATTTTAACGGGTTCATTTACGCGGTTAATTAGCTGTACCGATTTATTATCTGCTGACTGTTGTAAAAACCTGCATACCCTCTGGGTTATTTCCTGCACATCCACTTCCCTGGTTTCGGTAGTGCTTGCTTTTATCTGGTTCATTCCCCAGGCAAGCATATTATCCATTGTTTCAAGTGCAGTAAGTGTACTTACGCGCAGGTTTTCGAACAGGTCTTTCTTCTCTGCTTCTGTTAACATATTTTCTTCGCCCATCAATTGTATCAGGCTAAGAATATTTGCCATAGGCGAACGGAGATCGTGCCCAATAATCGAGAAAAAGCGATCCTTTACCAGGTTTAACTCTTCCAGTTCCTTCTTTTGCTTTTCAAGAATAACCTGCTTCTTTTTAATATGTATGATGCTAAATCCAAGACCTATAACTGAAATGACCACTATGGAGAAACCAATAATAAATAAGTTTCTTTCATGGGTCTTATCCATATTTTCCTGCTGCAATTCAGCAATGCGTGCCTGTTTTTTCTCCAGGTCGTAGGCCGCACGAACCTTTTCAATACTCTTATTTTTTTCAATGTCAAAAATGTTGTCTTTCAACAACAGCAATTCATCAAAATATTCGGTCGCCACTTTATAATTGCCATCGGCCTTTGCAATAGATAGTAACGCTTCATAATTAACGCGCAGCAATTTTTTATCGTCAATATCCAGCGCATATTGGTTACTCAATTTTATATATTGGATTGCATTTACAAAGTCCTTTTTCAAATAGTATATTTCTCCAATACCGTCATAAGTTCTTGCAATTCGTTCTTTATTACGCAGTTGTGTAAAATAGGTGAGGGCAGTTTTGTAGGCATTGGTTGCAGAGTCGTACAAATTAAGATCGCTATACGCTTTACCTAAATTCAGATTTGCCTCGCCAATTTCGGGCAGCAATCCCGAAATAAGGGCCAGGTTTTTTGCCCGGGTTGCCGATTGAACCGCTTTTTCGTAATATCCGAGGTTACCGTATTCCTTGCATAGCCTGTTATAACATTCTATGGCAATTATTCTATCGGATGATAGAATGGCCATGTCAGCCGATTTTTGAAAATTAACTACCGCCTTTTCTACTTCATTCACTTTTGAATGCACCAATCCAATTTCGAGGTAGGTACGCGCAACACCCGATTTAAGACCTGCCTGGGTATAAATATTAAGGGCCTGCTGAAAATAAATCAGTGCTCTGGAGTAATTATCCTGTTTGTCGAACGTCTTTCCCAGTTCTATATTGATATCGCCCATTCCGGCAAAATTGTTCTGCATGGTGTATTTGTGCAATGCTTCCAGGTAAGATTCATACGCCTTGTCATACTTGCCTAAAACAGCATATATTTTTGCCTGAAGGGCCCGGGCGTCTGCCTGAAAATCGGAATAATTTTTTGTGGATGCCAGTTCGTAGGATTTGTTGGCATAAACCAAAGCGGAGTCTGCATTGGACTTTAGCCATGCGTTGCTAATCTGCATACACAATCGCACCTTATTAGAGTCTACATAGGTAGTTGATCTTAATATTCTTTTCATGCTGTCTATAGCATACGATTGCGCAAGTACACACAAAGTAATTAACAGGCCGCAAGAAACCAAGGCTGCTTTTTTCATTAGAATATTGGATAAAATTGTAATCTGGTACTATAACGTTGAAGGGTTCTGTTTTAATATGTTTTTTAAAAAAGAGTGCAATAAATCATAAACTTCTACACATGGGATCGTTCCAATTTCAGGACGCTATTTTATTGCCAAAATGCCTATTCTATTTTGCTGTCAAAACACGCTTTACTACAGCGAAAACCTGTCGCTAACCACTAATTCCTTGCTTCCCGGCGTGTACTTATAAAAACCTTCTCCCGATTTAATTCCCTTAAAACCTGCTGTTACCATATTAACCAATAAGGGGCAGGGCGCATATTTAGGATTACCAAAGCCCTGGTGCAATACATTCAAAATACTCAGGCAAACATCCAGCCCAATAAAATCGGCTAATTGCAATGGCCCCATAGGGTGCGCCATGCCCAACTTCATAACAGTGTCAATTTCCGATACATTGGCCACCCCTTCGAACAAACTGTAAACAGCCTCATTAATCATTGGCATTAAAATTCGGTTGGCAATAAAACCCGGGTAATCGTTTACCACGCAAGGCACCTTGCCAATTGCTGCAGCCAGCTGCGCTATGGATTCGGTAACTTTTTTGTCGGTCGTATAGCCGTTAATAATTTCAACCAATTTCATAACCGGCACGGGGTTCATAAAGTGCATGCCAATTACTTTTTCGGGGCGTTTTGTGGCCGATGCAATTTTTGTTATTGATATAGAAGAAGTGTTAGAAGCTAATATACAATCGGCAGGCGCTGCCTTATCCAGTTGCGAAAAGATCTTCAGCTTAAGATCGACATTTTCAGTAGCGGCTTCCACAATCAAATCTGCGTTAACCACGCCTTCTTCAATATTATTGCTGGCCGTAATGTTATCAAGGGTTGTTTGCTTGTCGCCGATGGAAATGAGCTCCTTTGCAATCATTCGGTCAAGATTTTTTCCAATGGTTTCCATGGCATTGTTCAATTGCTGCTGGTTTACATCAATCAATGAAACTGTAAAACCATTCTGCGCAAAAACATGGGCAATGCCATTGCCCATAGTTCCGGCACCTATTACGGCTATCTTCTTTATCATACAATCGTTTTTTAGAAGCGTAAAGATAACTGCATCATATATACATCGGCAGGATATGTGCGTATCGTTAGGTAGCAGAAGTTTTAGTTGCTATTATCTTTTTTCGACTTTAAAAAAGTTTGCGTTCTTTGTTATTAAATCATCCAATTGTACAAAAGCGCCTCCTTACTTTTTATTATTTGTTTTATTGCATATATACTCTTTTCAAGGCAACCCGACTATTTTACCAGCGAGCAAACCTTTGGTTATGTAGCAGATGCCGGAAATGTAAGCAGCGGGAATTTGAAAAAATATCATATCGAACCCACCCATCACCCCGTTGTTGAATTTGTAGCAGAGCGGGATACGCTTTATTTCAGCGAAAACGACAACTGGTTTCTTAAAAATTTAACCGCCAATCAAAAGGTGGAGGTTATCTACGATCCCGGTAACCCCATTAATGCCCGGGTTTATAAATGGGCAGGGTATTGGATCAATTTAACCGAACTCCTCATTTTAATAATAGCCTACGTACTGCTTCTGGGCGTGGCTGTGGCAATAACAGGCAAAAATTCCAATGAACCTTTAAGTGATAAGGAATTGGAAAAACAGGTAAAATACAATTAAGGCCTTCTCAGTTGAACCATCAAAATGTCAATCACCTCAAATTTTATTTTGACGGTTGCCGGGTATGGGCATTTAAAAGAAAAAAGTATTCCGCTTTGGAAAGTCTTTATAATTAGCCGATCCATTGTTTTGTGCGGGTACCTCTGAACGGGTGCCGGCAAACGCAGGTGTTTAAATCGGGCTGGAATGGATCTCTATTAGAAATAATTCAGAAAGCGATGACGCTGGTAACGTTCAGTTTTTTCGGTTTGGTATTCAAAGGAACCTTGTCATTTGATACCTGGTCAGCTTCGCATTTATAGAAAATTTGGCGTTTTTTCATAAAAAAATAAGGGTATCCCAAACTACCGGAATACCCTTTTGCAAAAAAAACCAACTACTGCTATGTAACCACCATGAAAACCTTATTTAAATTTTTTCTGTTTTATGCTGTTCCAGATATGAGACACTGAGCTGATCCCAAAGTTTAACCCGCAGCCATAAATTTGCCTGCTTTAACTTTCCTTTAATTAAAGCAAGTCAAAATTCTTTTCAATAAAGTCATTTGTTGAAAGTTAAGCGGGCAATTTTTCCTTTTTCTCCAGCAAAAATTACGGTGTTCTTATCGGGGCTAACCATGCAAACATTAAAACCTTCTTTGCTAACATCTAACCATTCCTTTCCACCGTTGGCTGAATAATCAATTCCATTGGTGCCGCAGGCAACCAGTTTTTTATCATCCACAATTCGTATGCAGCTTCTATATCCAAAAGGGGGGGCAACAGACGAACTGGCCCATTTTCTTCCTGCATCAGTGGAATAATAAAAATTGTCGTATTGGTTGCCCGGTTCTTTGTAATCGCCGCCAATGCAATAAAACTTATTCATTTTATCGGTAGCCACCGAAAAAGTGCCGGTACTGGCGATGCCCTGGTTAATGGGTATGTTTACCATTTTGTTGGGTTTGCCCGGCCTTCCCATCAAAAAAAGATTAGAGATGGTGCCCCCGGTTACAAAACCATATTCAAAGTCGGGATGGTTGAGGAAAGAAATATTTGTGCCGCTGGCTGAAAAAATAGCTTCATTGTCCTGGGCGGGCGGCAACTGAAAAAGCGGTACAGGTGTCCAGGTATCGCCGCCATCGTAGGTCCTGATAATAAAGAATAGTTTTTTGGCAGCGCCGCTAACCACTAACGGATCTCCTATGCAGATACCTTCTTTATTGTTTTTAAAATCCATTGCATCCAGAAACATTCCGTCCAATTTACGTTCAAATGTTTTTTTCCATGTTTGTCCGCCATCGGTGGTTTTAAAAATATAGGCCGGATTACCAACAGCCATTATAATTGCAGTGCTGCTATCCATGGCATGTATATCTCTAAAGTCAAGTTTTTCGTAGTCCTGCACCGATGTCCATTGCCAGTTATTGCCACCATTAATTGACCTGCCCACCATGCCATTACTGCCGCTAACCCAGATCACTTTATCAGAGGGGATACTCATTCCTCTTATGCTTGTATTGGCCCCGTCGCCTATGCGATTAATAGAGATGTCCTGCGCTATGCCGGTTTTTAAAAATAAGATCAGTAAAAAAAATTGGAGGCCTCTTTTCATTTAACGTGTATTGGGTAAAGATAGAATAACCATTTTCGGGTATTTATAAGAACGAAAATTATTAGTGTAATTTTTAGAACTATTTTTCGTTTATATACCTTTATTCCCACTGTATTTTAACAGCTACAAAGGCAGTTTACAGATTTTAAACGTGTATTTTCGAACCATGAATAGCGGATTTATAAAGTATGCCCTTGTACTGGTTTTATTATTAAGCCAGGTTGTAAACGGTCAGTACAAGTCGTTTAAACTGACCCGTAATGGCGACACCTTGAATTGTATTGACAAAAACGACCTTCGTCAGGGTAAATGGGTAGTAAAAGTAGAAGGAGTAAGAGGCGAACCCGGGTATGACGAAGAAGGGATATTTATTGATGATAAAAAGGATGGTTTTTGGAGGGTTTACACAACAATGGGCGATCTTTTTGCAGTTGAGCGCTACAGGTGGGGAAATAGGGATGGTGTAAGCCAGTATTTTAATATTGCAGGATTAGTAAGAGAAGAAAGCTGGAAAGCCGTTAATCCGGCCAACCCATATGACACTATCGAAGTGCCAGATCCGCTGGATCCCGCCAAAGTTGAAATGAAAGTAGTTAAGATTGAAGGCAGCTCAGTAAAACATGGTAACTGGAAGTATTACGAGACCGGCTCGGGAAGGATATTAAGAACCGAAGCCTTTTTTTTAGATAAACTGCAGGATCCTTACAATAGCCTGGTTCAAAATGGTTTTAATTCTGCCGGAGCCGATTCCTCTGCATTAAAAGCGCCGTTAGGACCTAAAGCCAAACCGCAGGCCGTGCTCGATTTTGAAAAAAAGAACAAGGGTAAAAAAAAGGTGAAGGTTTTGGATGGCAGCACTTATCAATAAGATGGGCTGGTGCCTTTTACATTCGCAATAGTGCATCCACCTTTTGGTAAATCTCATTGGTTACTACTTCTTTGTCCCTTTCGCCCTTCACTATAAAAATATTTTCATCGTTATTAAGCTTTTCAAACGCTTCAAAAAATTTGGCCCGAACGTTTCTCAGGTTTTCCAGGGTCTCATATATTTCTATTGTTTCCCTATTTTTATTAATGCGCTGCATACTTACTTCAGGGGCCACATCAATAAAAATATTCAGATCGGGTTTTAAGATTGAAGCGCTCATCGAATTGGCTTTTATCACCCAATCCATGCTCATATGGGTACCCTGATAGGCATACGATGAAAAACAATAGCGATCGCAAAGCACGGTATAGCCTTGCTCCAGTTTTTTAACAATGCCATTTTCATGGTTTAATAAATGATCTAAACGGTCGGCTACAAAAAGTCCGGCAATTACCCGATCGTCCATACCAGAGCCGCCCTTTAAAATTTCCCTGATCATTTTTCCAATGGGCCTGTCCGAAGGTTCAAAGGTGGCATAAACCTGGTGGCCTTCATGCTGTAGCTTTTCGCCCAGCAATTGCAGTTGTGTACTTTTTCCGCTTCCGTCTATTCCTTCAAAAGCTATAAATAAATTTTTCTTCATTTAAAGGGTGTGGGGCAAAATGCAAAAGACAAAAATCAAAAAGGTAAAAAGTATGTCTTATTTCCTAAGCGAACATTCATCTCCGCATCTCATTAGGCCCTGTGATTAAAATTGTAACACTTTGTTCAAAATAAAGCGCCGGGCGTTTCACGATAGTTCCCATCCAAATACAATATCCTTTTCCATCTCCTTATCCAGGCTTTCAATTACGGGGCATGTTAATGCGGCCCTTTCCAGTATTTGGCGTTGTTTTTCGTCTGTTTTTAATGCTTCGGTAAAATGAAACATAATTTTAACACCGCTAATTCTTCGGGGGTTAGCAGCCATTATTTTAGTGATATCCAGCTTAGTGCCTTCCAGGCTCAAACCCATATCCCTGGCCTTTATTCCCATTATAGTAAGCATGCAATTGCCTAATGCAGTCGCCACTAAATCGGTGGGCGAAAACCGTTCTCCCTTTCCCTGGTTATCGGTAGGCGCATCGGTTTCTATAACTGTTCCACTTTGTAAATGGGTGGCAACTGTTCTTAGGTTTCCTTCGTAAATTATCTGTGAAGTCATTGTAATAAATTTGCCTAAATTTACAAGTAACAAACAATATGCAGGTGAAGAAGATAATATTTGTAGCATTGGTCATGGTTATTTCGGTTGCTGTAAAAGCCCAGGAAAAAGAACTTAGCCCACGCGAAATTCGAAAAGCAGCCAATAAAGAGCGCATCAAAAAGCTCATTAAGCAAGAGGAGGAAGGCGCAATTATATTTCAAAAGCAGAACACTTTTGGTATAAAGCTTAACACAGATGGTTATGGCGCATTTTATGAGCTGGGCCGTTTAAAATCCCCTACCAAAATAAATTTATACAGTCTTGAAATAGGCGAAAGAAAGGCCTCGAAAGAGGAAAAAATTACCAGGGGAATTCTGGGCTTTGCCATCGGTAATCCCTTTATATATGGTAAAGTAAATAACTTCTATTATACAAAGCTTGGCTTTGGACAGCAGCGGCTAATAGGAGGTAAGGGCAACAAGAACGGCGTAGCGGTTTCTGCCGTTTATGGCGGCGGTTTAAGCGCAGGGTTGTTAAAGCCCTATTACATTAAGATCAACGATCCGCAAAACGGGCAGCAAAAAGATATCAAGTACGCCGATAACGACAGCATTTTTCTCTCAGCCGATATTATACAAGGCTCTTCCGGGTTTGGAAAAGGCTTTAATGAAATTAAATTTAAACCTGGCGTTTTTGCTAAAACAGCCCTGCGTTTCGATTATGGCCGCTACAACGAAGCCGTAAGCGCTTTTGAGGTTGGTTTAAATGTTGAGTTTTACGGTTCCAAAATGCCCATTCTTCTACGCAATAAAGAGCGCCAATTCTTTTTTAACGCCTATGTGGCTATTGAATTCGGTAAACGAAAGTGATGTATTTTTGCCGCTCGTTTTTTGGAGCCGGACAATAGTTTATTACCCGTCTTTTCTTGCGTCGCACACTTTTACAGCAACGCTTTAATCGGCCGGTAATTTGCTTTTTTAAGGTCTGACTTCGGCTAATATTAATTTTTAAGGTTTTTTCATGCAAGAACTTCCGGTAGTTTCAAAAATAGATCCATCAGCTTCTAAAGTTAAAAAGCCCGATTGGTTAAGGGTTAAATTGCCTATTGGCGAAAGCTACAAACACGTAAGGGGGCTGGTTGATACCCATAAATTACATACCATTTGCGAAAGCGGTAACTGCCCTAACATGGGCGAATGCTGGGGCGAAGGCACCGCTACTTTTATGATATTAGGCAATACGTGTACCCGCAGTTGCGGCTTTTGCGCTGTTGCCACCGGCAGGCCCGACCCGGTAGATTGGGATGAGCCGCAAAGAGTTGCAGAGGCTATTCATTTAATGAAAGTGAAGCATGCCGTATTAACCAGCGTTGACCGCGACGAACTGAAAGATGGCGGCTCTATTATATGGAGTAATACCATCAAAGCTGTAAAGGCATTAAATCCTGATACCACCCTCGAAACATTGATACCCGATTTTCGTGGCTTTGCCGACCAGGTACAGCGTATAATTGATGTTGCCCCCGAAGTGGTCAGCCATAATATTGAAACAGTAGAAAGGTTAACACGGCAGGTACGTATACAAGCCAAATACCGTCGCAGCCTGACCGTTTTAAAAATATTGAAAGAAGGCGGCATGCGAACCAAAACCGGTATGATGCTGGGTTTGGGAGAAACAAAAGAAGAAGTAATACAAAGTATGGAAGACCTGGTGGCCGTTGGTGTCGATGTCCTTACGCTGGGTCAATATTTGCAACCCACCAAAAAACACCTGCCTGTGGCCCGGTTTGTACACCCGTCGGAATTTGCTGAATTACGCCAGATCGGTTATGAACTAGGTTTTGATTATGTTGAAAGCGGACCCCTGGTTCGGTCCTCATACCATAGCGAAAAGCATGTTATAGCCGGTTATGGCCGAGCCAAATGGCTGCAGGAAAAGGAAACGCCGCTCTATGTATAAAACAGCTTTTTCTGGCTGTCTATAACTTCTATATATAATTGTTAATTATTGTTATCCGACAAACGAACTGAAAAGTGCATAATTGTAGCTGTGTAGCTTACTGGCACTACATTTAAAATTTAAATTGTAAAGCAGGGGGTGTGTTTTTTTAGGTTCGATCTTAGGTTTGTTATCTTTTTTGAACCTTTTTCATTTAAGTTTATAGGCATCAATGATGGCAGAAAGGTCCACATGGTTCATTATATGCAGCCGAATGATGGTGGATAGTATTGAGAAGGCCATTTTTGAGTTATGTGCTTTTGTGCGTTACATCTAATAGCCGTAATGCTATTAAAGCACACCAGATTTGTGTTTCAATGGCGTTGGCATTATCTCTAAAGAAGTAATTAAGGGGCCCGATAGCTATCGGGTTTGTTGTAATTTTTTGAAAAACGTTTCTATCTGCCACCGAATATCATATATAGCGGCTACTTCTACAGTGGTGAGTTCAAAATTATTGGTGGTGTACACAAAGGCTTTACCATACTTTTCTGAAAAGAAGGCAACTCTTCTCATTTGTTGTTTGACTTCTTCTTTAATTACCGTATTGGTCACTTTAATTCTTTCATCTTTTAGTATATGCCGGGGCATTATCTGGCAGGGCAAACTCTTCAATATCTGGCAGGTCAACATATACAATTTCTCCCAACCCGCTTTGTGCAAATTCAGTAATGCCTATTATGCCTGTTTCACCTTCTACTTTAACCCAGGTATGCTCTTTAGAATATTTGTAGTCATTTGGAAATTGCACCATTTTTTATTTTTAGTGATTAACAACCCCTTCTTAGCATATCTGCATACTCATTTGGCAATGGACTGTCTTCAACTGCTTTTGCTGCTTTCTCTACGTCATATGTAAACCGTATAAATGCTACCTGTACGGCATCTTTGTTTGTTATGCTGCTATCCTGATTTATAGTAAGTATAACATAACATCCTTGCGGATTTCCATCTTTTGGCTTTCCTACTGAACCGATATTTATTGCATGACGGTAATGAGGATTTTCGCCGGGTTCTGTTGGCAGTATTCTGTGATATGGTTTATGCGTATGTCCGAAGCACATAATGTCTGCATCTGCACTTTCCATTATTCGCAACATGCTTTTTTCGTCCCTGTCTTCAAACAAGTATTCATTTATTTTTCTTGGGCTGCCATGTACTAATAACAAGTTTAGTTTGTCTTCATTTAATTGAAACTCTACTTTGATGTGTGCCGGTAATGTTCTTAGATATTTTCTTTCTTCAGGCTTTACGAGGAAGTTGGTATAAGAAATGGAGATTTTACCCATGTCTTTTTCAGGATCAGATTTATATGCACACCCACATTCATCACTCATTAAACCAATGCCCTGGTCATAGTTTCCCGCTATGGTTGGAATGCCTCTTTTCCTTATTTCATTAATCACTTCGTTTGGCCAAATGTTGTAACCTACCAAATCACCGAGGCAATAAATAGCATCTGGCTTTTGTTCTTCAATGCTTTTTAAACAAGCTTCCAAGGCAGGAAGATTGGCGTGTATATCACTAAAGAGTGCAATTCTCATTATATTATTTTTTGGTGGTGAACATTTGTTTTTTATGGCGACATCGTTGTGTCACTTGTACGGCAAACCTATGTGCAGTTTTTTTCAGCCACGAAGACGCAAAGGCGCTAAGGTACGCTAAGGCTTCGCGTTGCTTTGTGACTTCGCGGCTTTGCGGCAAATTCTGCTTAATAGAATTATGTACCTCAAACGGATTTTAGCGGCAGGGCATAATATTTTCTCCTTAACCAAAAAGCCACATTAACCAACGCAATCAAAGCCGGCACTTCTACTAATGGTCCAATAACACCGGCGAATGCCTGACCGCTATTGATGCCAAATACACCTATTGCTACTGCTATTGCTAATTCAAAGTTGTTGCCTGCTGCTGTGAAAGCGATTGATGCATTGGTTGAATAATCTGCTCCCATCTTCTTGCCGATAAAGAAGCTCACAATAAACATGATAGCAAAATAGATAACTAAAGGGATGGCTATTCTGACCACATCAAAGGGTATTTGAATAATCAATTCACCTTTGAGGCTGAACATTACTACGATGGTAAACAATAATGCTATTAAAGTGATTGGAGAGATAACAGGAATGAATTTGTTTTGATACCAGTTTTCGCCTTTTGCTTTTTTTAATACGATACGAGTGATAACCCCGGCAGCGAAAGGAATACCTAAATAGATGGCAACGCTTTCTGCAATTTGTGCGATGGTAATGTTTACTACTGAACCTGTGATGCCAAATAAGGGTGGCAATAGAGTTACAAAAACGTAAGCATACACACTATAAAGCAGTACCTGAAAGATGCTGTTTAATGCTACTAAACCTGCTGCGTATTCCCTGCTGCCTTCTGCTAATTCATTCCATACTATTACCATTGCAATGCATCGGGCTAAGCCTATCAAAATAAGACCTACCATGTATTCAGGATAACCATGTAAAAACACGATAGCAAGAATGGACATTAGAATTGGACCTATTACCCAATTGAGCAATAACGAAACACCTAAAACTTTTGTATTCTTAAATACTTCTTTCAGTTTTTCATACCTCACTTTAGCAAATGGCGGGTACATCATTAGTATTAAACCTATTGCCAAAGGGATGTTTGTGGTACCTGATGAAAAGGAATTAATGAATATTGAAGAGGAAGGAAAGAAGTAGCCAATTGCTACTCCAAGACCCATTGCTATAAAAATCCAAAGTGTTAAATACCTGTCTAAGAAACTCAACTTCTTTCTTTCGTTTGCCGGGGCACAATTGTTTGCTGACATTCTATATCGTTGGTTTATTGAATATTGATTGATCTCTTCAAAAGCATCTTATACATTTTGAGGATGAAGGCTTTCTGTATAAAGATCAATGAGAGCCGGCAATAAATTTTTTTCCGGTATATAGGGTATGCCAAATGTTTTATCTGCCAGCTTACTTTCTATCGTTTTAATTACTTCTATTTCAGCAGCAGCACGGCCTCTTAAAAGCGGGTCTGTAATATGCGGCTGCATACACAGGCTTTGGTTAATTACCCAGGCATAGGGGTGAATACCTGCTCTTTCAAGATCATCCTGTAAAGACGACGCTTCCCTCATGGGTGTTGTTTCGGGTAAGGAAACCAATAAGATTTTAGACAACTGCCCGTCTTGCAAAGCCATATAAGGTGTTTTGATATGGCTTGCATCTAAAGCACTGTTTCGCATTATTTCCCGATGGTAACTTCCGGTAGTATCAAGTAAAAGCAAAGTGTGCCCGGTAGGTGCAGTGTCTATCACCACAAATTTGCGTTTGGCATTATTAATCGCTTTTGAAAAAGCATGAAAAACAGCTACCTCTTCGGTACAGGGCGATTTCAAATCTTCGAGCAAAAGCTTTTTACCCTCTTCGTCTAATTTCACCCCTTTTTGTAAAAGGATTTTTTCAGTATACCGCTGCGTTTCAACTTTTGGGTCAATGCGGTCAATGGTTAAATTTTTGGGTATCCCTTGTAATTGGTTGATATAATCCTGGATATGTGCTGCCGGATCGGTAGTGGTAAGGTCTACTTCAAAACCTTTTTTTGCCAACAATACGGCAATGGCAGAGGCAGCCAATGTTTTACCCACACCACCTTTGCCCATTGTCATAATCAGACCGTGATTTTGATGCTCGGATATTTCATTTACTAAATCTTCCAGGGTTGCCAGTGCATGATCAAATTCAACGGCTTGTCCAAATACCGGTTCCACGACCTGTTTTTGAATATCAGTATGTAAAAGAGAACGCAGCTTTTGAATGCCCAACACATTGTAGGGCAATAGTGGAAATGTTTCTAAGGACAAGCTTTGCAGATTTTTTGGAATGGCTTTCAATTGTTCATCTGCCAACGCCTGCATTTTAGTTGCAAACGTATCCTTGTTATCAATTGCTTTGTACACACCGTTGATGTATAGCTTTTGATTGTACATCCCCAGTTCAATTAATTCTTCGCTGGTACGGGCCGCTTCTTTAAGAGAAGATTGTTCGGCACGGGCAACCAAATAAAAAGTAGTTTGTTCCGGATCACGTAGTCGGCTAACCACTTTATTGTATCGCTCCTGGCTGCTTTTTAGTGCAGAAGATGGACCAAGGCAAGAAGCTCCATCTGGATTTTCTACGCTGAAATCGGCCCAGGCTGCAGGTAGTTCCAGTAACCGTAATGTATGACCTGTTGGTGCTGTATCAAAAATAATTACATCAAAATGACCACCTTCGTTTTCGCCTGATATAAAACGGGAGAACTCATCAAAGGATGCTATCTCTGTTGTGCAGGCTCCCGACAATTCTTCATTCATCTTTTTTATTTCAGCTTCGGGCAAAATGCCTTTTAAAGGTTCAGTAACCCTGCTGCGATATTCTTCTGCTGAAACTTCAGGGTTGATATTGATGGCATACAAATTTTCAAGTCCTTCTACCGGGCTTATTTTTTCGTACACTTTACTTTCCAGCACATCCTGAAGATTAGATGCAGGATCTGTACTGACTAACAGAACTCTTTTACCTTCATCAGCAAGTTTTACTGCCGTAGCACAGGAAAGAGATGTTTTGCCTACACCACCTTTACCGGTAAAAAACAAGTAAGGTGTTATTGTATTTGCCATGTTGATCAATTTAATTTTGTAATAAAATACTTAGCAACTACCGGCAGAAGACTTTTCTTCCTTAGCTGTGCCAACCAACAAATCTGAATTAATATCGATATTGTTTTGAAGGGTCATTTCCCAATCTGCTTTTGTAGGATAATAACCACTTGTTACCAACCGGTCATTTATAAAGATGTAAGGCAGTGAGTTTGTACCTTCCTTTTGCAATTTCTCTATGGCTTCCGGGTAATTTTTAAATGCAGCGGCATCATTTGAAATATTGTGCCTGTGAACATCATGGCCCAATGATTTCAGCC
>JBBRCW010000104.1:0-18748 GCA_038204535.1 Chitinophagales bacterium
GCGATGCTGGCAATGGATACAGCACAAATAAAAAAGAAACCATTTTTTCTTTACATGTCTCATTATGCCGTTCATCTTCCATACAATGCGGATAAAAGATTTATCCAAAAATATATTGACAGGGGATACACCAAACCTGAAGCGGCTTATTGCGCATTGGTAGAAGGCATGGATGAAAGCCTGGGAGAATTGATGGATTATTTAAATAAAAATAATCTGGCAAAAAATACGATCATCATTTTCATGTCTGATAACGGGGGATTTTCGCACAGGCCAAGAGAAGGAAAAGACAATACTCAGAATTACCCTTTACGTGGTGGTAAAGGCTCTTTGTATGAAGGTGGTATCAGAGAACCAATGATGGTCTATTGGAATGGTGTTACCAAACCCGGCAGCGTTAGTAATCAATACACCACTATTCATGATTTTTATCCTACCCTTCTGGAAATGGCAGGAATAAAAAATTACAAAACAACTCAAAAAATAGATGGGAAAAGTATTGTGCCGTATTTAAAAAGCCCTGGCTTAGTGGATAATAAAAGAGCCATAATCTGGAATTACCCGAATGACTGGACGGGTGGAGATTTGGGCGATGATAATTCGTTTATGACTGCAATCAGGCAGGGCGATTGGAAGTTGATCTATTTTCAAAAATACGGGAGATTGGAGTTGTATAATTTAAAAGATGACATCAGAGAGTTGAAGGATCTTTCAAAAGAAAATCCAGTAAAAACTAAAGAGCTTGCCAGGTTGTTGACTAAAGAATTAATAAAAAATGAGGCTCAAAGGCCTTTATACAGGAGTAGCGGAAAACCTGTTCCCTGGCCTGATGAGATAATTAAGAAAATAGAATAATGCTAACGGGAGGTTGATAAGTATTTTGAAGTTATTGTGGGATTAAGAAAGCGGAAAAAAGTAATCGGTTCAAGTTATAAATAAGAAGTTATGAATAGGTATTTAAGTAGTAGATCATTTAGCAAAAGGCTTATAAAAAAAGCTCTTATACTGCTCATATGTCTGGTGACAACATCTAATAAAATGGAGGCCCGGGTACCCATTCCTACAGCATCACAACTTGCCTGGCAACAGGCGGAACTCGGTGTAGTTTTTCATTACGACCTGCATGTGTTTGATAACAAAAAATATAACCAGGCCGAAAACCGTATTACACCCATAGCGGATTACAATATATTTAATCCCACACATTTAAATACCGACCAGTGGATACAGTCTGCAAAATCAGCAGGGGTTAAGTTTGCCATTCTCACCGTTACCCATGAAACAGGTTTTGCCCTTTATCAAAGTGATGTAAATCCTTACAGCCTAAAAGCGCTAAAATGGAAAGATGGCAAAGGCGATATTCTCAGGGATTTTGTAAACTCCTGCAAAAAGTATGGTATACAACCTGGTATTTATATCGGTATACGCTGGAATGCTTTTATGGGCGTATATGATTTTAAAGTGCAGGGAGATAATGCATTTGCAAAAAACAGGCAGGCATATTACAATCGCTACTGCGAACAATTGACCACTGAATTGGTAAGCCGTTATGGTAAGCTTTTTTTTATATGGTTTGATGGTGGTGCACATGGGCCAGAACAAGGTGGCCCGGATATATTGCCCATCATAGAAAAATATCAGCCCGATGCTATCTTCTATCATAATTTACAAAGGGCAGATGTACGCTGGGGAGGTTCCGAATCGGGGACTGTTCCCTACCCTTGCTGGGCCACCTTTGGGTATCCTGCCTGGTTTAACTATAGTGGCGCCAAAGAAAATTTTGCGCCTATTAAAAATGGAGATCCCAATGGTAAATATTATATGCCCGCCATGGCAGATGCACCCTTGCGTGGTTATAAGGGCCGGCATGAATGGTTTTGGGAACCCGGCGACGAAGCAAATATTTTTCCTGTTGAAAATCTGATGGACATGTATGTTAAGTCGGTGGGCAGAAATTCCACTTTAATCATGGGTTTAACGCCTGATGCGGATGGTCTCCTTCCTACCCCCGATGTGCAAAGACTGAAAGAATGGGGTGACGAAATTAAGCACAGATTTTCCAACCCAATTGTTTCAACTTCAGGATTTGGAGAAAAGTTAAACTTAAAACTTCCTCAAAAACAAAAAGTTAAACAGGTAGTTCTGATGGAAGACATTTCAAAAGGAGAACGTGTTCGAAAATTTACTCTGGAAGGGAAAACAAAGAGTGGTTGGAAAACTATTTTTAATGGCTCTGGCATTGGCCATAAGTTTATTCATGGGTTTGATGAAATTGAAGTTTCTGAGGTGCGTCTTATCATCAATGAATCAAAAGGGGAGCCTCAATTAAAAAGCATGGAGATCTATTAAATTTAAATAACTAATTACGTATGATTTTTTTTAATGTGGAATAAAAATTTAATTCCAGGATACGATGGGAAAATAGAGAAAAAGGAAATTATAACTTTCTTTCAGACGAAAAGTAATAAAGGCTACATGGAAAAAATATTGAGAGGTATGATTTTAAGTTTGAAAATAAAGAAGCATGGCTTGTTCTTGCACCAAAAGCCCTGGACGGAATTATTATCATCAAAAAATATTAAACCGGTTTCCAGGCCAAAGGATTAATTGAAAAATATGCTAAATACAAAAGAGGAAAAATCCTTAAGCGACAGATTGGAAAATTGTTATTCTGGTGCGGTAAATGATGTGCTTCGTGCTATGGGTTATCCGAACCAAACACTTCCTAATACAATTCGTCCTATTGATTTGGACAGCAAATTAACAGGCCCTATTTATACAGTTAGTGGAAGGTATGATGAAACGCTCGACCCGCATGAAACACTTCTCCAATGGACTGGATTGCTATCAAAAGCACCAGAGGGTAGTGTGGTAATTTGCCAACCTAATGATAACACATTGGCGCATATGGGTGAATTATCAACAGAAACTTTGCAATTACGTGGTATTAGAGGATATATAGTCGATGGCGGCTGTAGGGATTCTGGATTTATAAGTAGAATAGGGTTCAAAGTGTTTTGCAAGTATTTTACACCTGTAGATATTGTGGGGAAATGGGTAGCCGATAAATTCGCCGAACCCATTAAGATAGGGCAAGTTGCAGTAGAGACCGGAGACTATGTTATGGCAGATAGAGATGGTGTAGTAATTATTCCCCAAGTAATTGTAGAAGAGGTAGTTGAAAAAACAGAAAAAGTATTACAAACAGAAAGTCTTGTTAGGAAAGCCATATTGGAAGGAATAGATCCCCAGGAGGCGTATTTGAAATATGGCAAATTCTGAGTGGCGAAAATATTATCAATTTATAAAGTAATTAAGTAAAAGGCATTTTTATGAAAGACCCGGGAGCTGGCGTACCCGCCCTAACGGCAAGGGCGGGCGGATATGTGACCATTAAAAACAGCTGGCTTTAGCCAGCGCACTAAAAATGAACACATGAAAATTACCAATATTGAAATACGTTTATGCAAACATGCTATACCGTCCATGAAGGATAGTGAAATGAGAAATGGCATAAAATCCGATCTTGAGTTTTTAGTTATTTCAATGAAAACAGATGAAGGTATTCAAGCAGACACATTTGGATTTGCCGGTAGGGGTGCTAAAGTTGCCGGCCAAATTGCAGCAGACATATTAAAGCCCTTTTTCCTGGGAAAAGACCCATGTTATCGAGAAAAGCACTGGCACGATTTTAGAATGGCGGATCGTTGGTGGAACCATCTTCCAATCTACTCTTATGGCCCGTTCGATATAGCCTGTTGGCTTCTTTCTGCAAAAGCAGCAGGTCTGCCACTATATAAGTTTTTAGGAGCATATCGGGATAAAGTGCCGGTATATGCGAGTTCTTTGGTCCACGATACTCCGGAAGCCTATGCTGAACAAGCTCTAAAAATTAAAAATCGTGGATGGGCTGCTTATAAACTTCACCCCCCTGGTAACATAGAATTTGATACCAAAGCCTATGAATTGTGTAGGAAAGCCGTCGGCAAAGTCTTTAAACTGATGGCAGACCCTGTGGCAAGTTACAACCACCAGGAAGCCTTAAAAATCGGGAGGATATTAGAAAAATTGGATTATTACTGGTTTGAAGAGCCTTTATATGATACAGATTTCCATGGATTGAGAATGCTTACAAATAAACTTGATATTCCCATTTGTGGAACAGAGGTGCTTGTTGGAAGCCACTATAGTACGGCCGATTGTATTACATCAGAGGCGGTGGATATTATTAGAACTGATGTCTCCTGGAAAGGTGGTATTACACCTGTAATGAAAACAGCACATCTTGCAGAATCCTTTGGTATGCAATGTGAAATCCATACAGCCATCTATATGCCTCTTGAACTTGTAAACTTGCACTGCGCTGCAGCTATGAAAAATTGTGAGTTTTTTGAAGTTCTTGACCCCATAGAATATTTTGATTTTGGTCTTGCCGAATCCATAAGAATTGAAAATGGACATGCCTACCTTCCGGAAAAACCTGGACTCGGCATTGAACTAGATTGGGATTTAATTGAAAATTCTACTTATAAAATTTTATAACAGATGCTGTGATTTTAATTTAAATGCAAAAGCATGACTCTTATAGATGGTTTAGTGATTGCCTTATACATAATTGGAATAATGGTCATTGGGCTATGGGTTGTTCATAAAAAGACTATGAACGCTGAAGCTTATTTTCTTGCAGGCCATTCGCTGAAATGGCCTGTTATAGGTGCGGCATTGTTTGCCTCGAATATTTCGACCATACATTTAGTAGGGCTGGCAGCGTCAGGATTTAAAGATGGTCTTGTCTGGGGGAATTTCGAATGGATGGCTGTTTTTGTTCTTATCATTCTTGGGTTGGTTTTCGCACCATTTTATTATAAAAACAAAATTGCAACCCTTCCTGAATTTTTGGAAATTCGTTACAATTCCACTTCTCGAACCTGTCTGGCCGTATTAGCACTATTAGGGGCATTATTTATGCATATAGGGGTGAGCTTATATGCAGGGGCTGTTGTGTTCGAACACTTTTTTGGATTGAACGTATATGTATCCATATTGATTATTTCCTTTATTACAGCTCTTTATACAGTCATTGGTGGCCTGCAATCTGTAGTGATTACAGAGACCATCCAAACAGTAATATTAGTCGTCGGGGCAATTGTTCTCACGATTTTCGCATTTATGGCACTCCCAGAACATGGTATTCATAACTGGGAAGCATTGAAAGCGGCGGCTAAACCTGAACAGTTAAGTGTTATTCCGACTTCATCAAATTCATCAGGACTGACTTTTTGGGGCATATTATTGGGATATCCGGTGTTGGGAATTTGGTATTGGTGTGCGGACCAGACCATTGTACAGCGTGTGTTGGCTGCAAAAACGATACAAGATGCCAAAATCGGTCCCCTGTTTGCGGCAGCCATCAAAATTCTGCCTATGTTCATTCTGGTTCTTCCAGGAGTTCTTGGATATATTTTGTTTAGTGATATCATTACAGATGCCAATGATACTTTTCCGGTTTTGATTTCCGAATTGCTACCAACAGGTCTCAAGGGATTGATGGCTGCAGCACTATTGGCGGCATTGATGAGTACCATTGCTGCAGCCTTAAACAGCGCTGGTACCTTGGTTTCCTTAGATATTGTAAAACGAAACTGGCCGCAAATATCTGATGCAAAGCAAGTAAGGATTGGTAGAATTACAGCCATAGTGACGATGATCGTAGCCGTCCTATGGTCACCAATAATTGCCAGGTTTGATAGTATTTTTGAAGCGATTACTGTTTTACTTACTGTAATATCACCGCCAATTTCTACCGTTTTTTTGTGGGGTGTGTTCTGGAAAAGAGGTAACCATCAAGGCGCAATTGCCACATTTATAGGTGGTTTTTTACTTGGGCTGACCGCTTTTCTTATTGACTTTCCCGTTTTCGGAAACACTAAGATTATTACAGAAATATGGGGCATTTCTTTTATGATGCAAGCCTGGTGGCTTTTTGTTTGTAGCTCCATAATATATGTAGTGGTAAGCCTATTAACCCCCCGGCCGGATTATAGTAAAATAGAGAGCTGTACCTTAAGTTCTCCTTTGGCTTTTTTGAAGAATGAAGAGGGAGAAATTCGTAATACACCTTTAATACTCTCTGGTATTTTGATGCTAGTCATGATTTTACTCTATTCACTTTCTGCATAAAAAAGGACATAATATGAAAAATAAATCTTATATCTATTTGTAATAAAAACTTAAAGTATGTTTCGATTTAAACTACTGTTGGTCCTATTCTTTTTTGCCCATGCTGCTATAGCTGGTGAAAACATCGATTTCTTTATCTGGGCAGGCCAGTCCAATGCTCAGGGATGGATGGGGAATGCAGCGGAATATCCAAAAGATGAAAAGGATCTGGATAATTCCATCTTATTAAATTGGACCTTTTATGGTAAAGAAAGTTCAAACGGGGAGTGGATTACCATGCAGCCACAAACGGGAAGATTTCCATTGGGGCACTTTGGACCTGAAGTGAGTTTTGCCCGTGAGTTAAAAAAGTCAGTATATAATCCTGCAATATTTAAGTATTGTTTGGGTGCAACCGGACTTGCCCGGGATTGGAAAGGGCCCGGTGAAGGAGGTATCTACGATCATATGGTTAACGATTTAAAACCGGCCAAACTAAAAGAAGACGGTACTGATCTTCTATGTCAATTGAAAATGGGACAGACTTTGGTGATAACTTCAAAATAGAAATTTTAAAAAATAATTGTAGTGAAACTTGTGTTTTATATTAATAACAATGATCAATATGATGCTGTCACATCGTTGCAGATCTGGGATCAATTCTACAATTATAATATTTCGTTAATCAATCTGGCAAAAGAGAGTAGATCAGCTTTCGGCTATCCTGCTAATTATGGTTTATACATTCATTTGTAAACAAAGGTGACAAACACGACAATAGAAAAACTGTTACACATAACTCTTAGAAATGTATTTATCATTGACTTTTCTGATAGAAAAAATTATATAAATAAACTACGGATCTCCCTATAGGTACTAAATATTTTTATCAATGAATTTTAAAATCTCGTTTTTGTTTGCTTTCCTGTGTTCTATAGGGTTTTCTGCTGCCAGGGCACAACAACCCCTCTCTCTTGCAGGAAAATGGCAGGTGCAACTTGACCCCGACAGTACAGGGCTGAAAAAAAAATATTTCGAAAATATTTCCGGCGAAGTCATAATGCTGCCCGGAACGCTGGACGAAGCAGGCCTCGGCACCAAAACAAAAGGGTCTGATTACGGAGTGCTTACCCGCAAATACAAATACACCGGCCCCGCCTGGTACAAACGCGAAATTATTATTCCACAAACATGGCGCGACAAAGAAGTGACTCTGCACCTTGAAAGAGTCATGTGGCAATCGCAGGTGTGGATTGATGGCCAACCCGCCGACACGCAGAACGGATTGGGTACACCACATTATCATCTCCTTGGAAAATTAACTCCCGGGCTACACCTGCTTGCCATTCGCGTTAACAACGATATGATTTATAATATCGGAGATAAAGGACACAGTTATGGTGAATACACGCAGATCATCTGGAACGGTATGATAGGTAAAATTGAATTGCTTCCCAAGGGTAATATCAACCTTCAAAATTTGCGCACCTTTCCCGAATTTGAGCAAAATAAATTGACCGTAACCTTTGATGCTAAAAACGAAAATGGGGGAGATAAAGGAAAGGTTCATTATACATTGACTGATAACCAAACCGGTCAAAAGGTCATTGCTTTTGAAGAAATGCTTTCAGGAAAAGAAACCGCCTTTTCGCATCGCAAAATTTTTTCCCTTAACGAAGCCGTTAAACCCTGGGACGAATTTTCACCCAATCTTTATACCCTTAAAGTCGTATGGACACAGGGCAAACTTCGCGAAGAAAAAAGCGTGACATTTGGTTTCAGGGACATCAGTGCATCCAAATCTAAAATTTTAGTCAATAATGAATCCGTATTCATGCGTGGCAATTTGGATTGCCTCCATTTTCCGCTTACAGGTTATCCTTCCTGTGATATAAACGAGTGGGAGCGAATTTTCCGCATTTATAAATCGTATGGATTGAACCATGTTCGGTTTCACTCATGGTGCCCACCCGAAGCCGCTTTTGCCGCAGCCGACAAATTGGGCATTTATATCCAGGCAGAAGTTTTGTGGATTGATCGGTGGATGTCAGTCATCAACCCCGCCCGCCCGGAGATGACGACCAAAGGGTTTCCCACAGGCCTGGGGCACAACCCCAGCGCTGATGCCTTTGTACCCGCCGAATTGCAACGCATGCTGGATGCTTACGGAAACCATCCCTCGTTTGCCATGTTGTGCATTGGCAATGAACTGGGTAACTCGGATTTTGAAGTGATGCAAAAATGGATAAAAGAACTGCGCGACAAAGACAATCGCCGTTTGTATGCTATTTCTACGGCACGCAAAATAATGCCTGTAGATCAATATATGGCTACACACAATATTCCCGATGCAGGCGGTACGTACGGTTTATCGGGAGCAGGTACCGATTTCGATTTTGAAAAAAATTATTCCAAAGCCACCCTGCCTATCATTGCCCATGAACCGGGACAATATCCCGTTTATCCACTTTGGAGCGAGATACACAAATACACCGGAGTACTGGAAGCGCGTAATCTGCAGCAATTCAAAGAAACAGCACAAAAAAATAACATTGATCAGTTAGATAAGGCTTTTCACGAGGCCAGCGGCGCACTGCAAACCATTTTGTATAAGGCGATGATTGAAGCACTATTCCGCACCGCTTCCTGTGCCGGATTTCAAATGCTGAGTATGACCGATTATTCCGGACAGGGTGAGGCGCTTGTAGGCTGGCTGGATTCTTTTTGGGATTCTAAAGGCGTGGTTACAACTGATGAATTCAGCCGTTATTCTAACAGCCTGGTTCCGCTGGCACGTTTTAAAGACTATGTGTGGAAAAACGACGAAACATTTAATGCCCTCATACAGGTAGCCAACTACGGAAAGGAAACGATTCAAACACCAGTAGAATGGACCATTACCAACGTGTCGGGAGGATTAATGGCTTCAGGCCAATTGGGCGCAAAAATCGAAAAAGGAAAATTGAACGATTTAGGTTCTATCCAATACAAATTAAATTCCATTGCCGAAGCAGGAAAATATACCCTAACCCTTACCCTGAAAGACCAACCCTTTCACAACCAATGGAATTTTTGGGTTTTCCCCCCTGTGGTACCTTCACCCTCTGCTGTTTTGATTAAAGATAATTTGGACGACGAAGCACTAAAAACATTAAATGACGGTGGTAAAGTATTGCTGCTGGCGCATAAACTGGGAAAAGAAAGCAACAGCTACCCATTGCATTTTACACCGCTTTTCTGGTCTAACTCTTTCTTTCCCGGGCAAAGTAACAAAACCCTCGGGATGTATATCAACAAAGCCCATCCTGCTTTAGCGGCGTTTCCTACGGAGGCCTTCAACAACTGGCAATGGCAATCCATCAGCAAAGGGCGTGGTTTTGTTGTAAACCAATACAAAGAGTTGGAGCCAGTAGTGCAGCCCATCAGCGATTTTCATATTAATGACAAACTGGCTTCGATATTTGAATGCAAAATAGGAAAAGGAATGCTACTGGTGTGCGGACATGATATTACAGGAAGCTCACCTGTAGCACAGCAATTAAAGCAAAGCCTTCTACAATACATGGAACAATCCAACTTCAATCCCTGGTTTGCATTGACGGTAGCAAGCGCCCGTGAGATGTTTGATTATACACCACCGGCCGAAACAAGCGTGCCTAAAGCGTTTGAGAATGCGGTGCTATATGTTTCTGCCGGCGGAGCGATTACAACCAACGGTACTGTTGCCTGGGATCAATCGCTTGATAAAATAGATAAACAAGAAAAAAATGTGGATTACCAGGTTAGTTGTGGCAACATCTGGAAAGATGAAAAGGGCACCGCATGGACGGGCAAAGAAATCACCATTGACCTGAAAACGCCTAATGGTATCATTGGAGACCTGTATGTTAAATTCGAGGATTGGAATAATCAAAACCGCGCTGGCGTGGTATCGGTGGAAGGGCGTGAATTTATGCTGGAAGAGCTGCGGGGGAAGGACCGCTGGGTAAAGCTTTTCGTAATGCGCGAAGATACAAACAAGGGGAAAGTTACGTTTAAGGCAAAAGTTACGAATGGAGAAAATCTGATGATCAGCAAAATTGCATTGATAAAGAACTAATGAAAAAGAGTAATAGCCAGGATGCAAAAACTACAACATAAAAAAACAAGCAAAAAATTATTTTAATGAAATCTTTTCTTTTTAGCCTTTTCTACACAATGGTTCTTTCTATTGGCGTTGGTGCCCAAAACACGGGCACAACCTCACAGAATACCATCAAGGTAAACGATGGCAGGTTTATTATAGATGCAGAAAGAAAGGGGGGTAAAACAAAAAAGGTAAAAATAGCGGCCACGGTTGATCAGTCATTCCGCCTTAAGAACCCTTTCAGTCAGCCGGAATATCAATCAAATATCAAATCAAAAGAAGACGGTACTGAACTGTTGTGTCAATTGAAAGTGGGACAGACTTTGGTGATAACTGTAAATAGAAAATTTATAAAATAATTATCATGAGACTATTGTCACAATTAATTTTATTGATAACCTGTTTTTTTCTTTTCGGTATTTCCTCTGGAGTACAAGCGCAAAAAATCACACTATTAGCTTCAACTCAGTGGCATGGATTTGAAAAAGTAAATTTTTTGTTTAATGATATTCCTGCTTATTATATCAAACCTCCAAAACCTTTAACGGGCAATCCGTGGATATGGCGTGCCCATTTTCCTAACTGGCATATTACTATGGATAGTTTATTACTGCAGAAAGGAATGTTTGTGGTGTATATTAATACCAACGATCAGTATGGCGCACCAAAAGCCATGATTGTTTGGGATGAATTTTACAACTACCTGACCCGAAAATTATTATTTGCCCATAAGGTGGCATTAGAAGGCGTTAGCCGGGGTGGGTTATATGTTTACGGATGGGCAAAAAGAAATCCTGATAAAGTAAGTTGCATTTATGCGGAAGCGCCGGTGTGTGATTTCAAAAGCTGGCCTGGCGGCAAAGGCAAGGGCGAAGGTTCTCCTAATAGCTGGAAAGAATTGCAAAAGATTTACGGATTTACAGAAGAACAAGCAATGGATTATAAAGATAATCCGATTAATAACCTGGATGTATTGGCTGCCTTTAAAGTGCCCATATTGCACGTAGTAAGCTTGAAAGATAAAGTAGTTCCTCCTGCGGAAAATACTTTTGTACTAGTGGAAAACTATATGAATCTGGGTGG
Organism: Chitinophagales bacterium; assembly: GCA_038204535.1. Classification (GTDB taxonomy): domain Bacteria; phylum Bacteroidota; class Bacteroidia; order Chitinophagales; family Chitinophagaceae; genus Segetibacter. Next base: position 11,369 of record JBBRCW010000104.1, read on the forward strand.
CCCGGCAACCGTTTTTCCAATGACAAGAGGTAAACAGGAGTTGAACGGTCATCACTTTATAATAGAGCACCCCGACCAGTGGGCCGATTTTATTTTCAAGCATTCTTACCCGGTAAAAAACCCATTACCTTATCATAATTATTTTGAAGTCAGGAAGGGGCTATCTCAATTTTATGAGAAAATAAAAAGCGGACAACCGGTTACTGTTGCGTATTTAGGCGGCTCTATTACCTACAACCCTGGGTGGCGAAATAAATTATCTCTTTTTTTACAAGAGCGTTTTCCTTCAACTTCATTTCGTTTTATTGCTGCCGGAATTCCTTCACTGGGAAGTTTGCCACATGCATTCCGTTTGCAGAGGGATGTGCTTGATTCCGGGAAGATAGATTTGATGTTTGTGGAAGCTGCCGTAAATGATCGTGCCAATGGTACTGATAGTCTTACACAGGTTAGGGATCTGGAAGGTATTGTTCGGCATGCGAAAAGGAGCAATCCTGATATGGATATAATATTAATGTCTTTTGCCGATCCGGATAAAATGAAAGATTATAAAGAACAAAAAATACCAGTTGAAGTAGGCAATCATGAATTAGTTGCATCCCATTATTCGCTGCCTTCTATTAACCTGGCAAAAGAAGTGTATGATAAAATTAATGCGGGTGAATTTAGCTGGGAATATGATTTTAAAGATTTGCATCCATCGCCATTCGGACAGGAAATATATTTTCAGACAATAAAAGCTTTGATTGAAAAAAGCTTTGATAAAGCTGATTCGTCTCACGGTGAAATGGCGGTGCAACATTTGCCCGCACCACTTGATCCATACAATTTTGACCATGGTCGGTATCTTTCTATCACCGAAGCACAGCTGGCGAAAGGATTTCAATTAGTAGATCATTGGCATCCTTCCGATAAGGTTTCTACGAGGCCGGGATTTGTGGATGTTCCGGTGTTGGAAGCCGTTACACCGGGGGCAGAATTATCACTTTCATTTAAGGGAAAAGCTATAGGCATGGCTCTCCTGGCGGGTCCGGATGCCGGAATAATAGAATACAGCATTGATAACAAACCGTTTCAAAAAATGGATTTATATACAAAATGGAGTAGCGGGCTGTATTTACCGTGGTATAAATTATTTGCAGTAGGTCTGCAGAATAAGAAACACAAATTGCGCCTTCGTGTTTTAAAAGATGCCAATGTTGGCAGCAAAGGCACTGCCTGCAGGATTGTCTATTTTTTACTGGATGAATAAATGTATTACGCTAAAACTGATGATTATATGCAATTACTAAAAAACAAAGTAATCTTTCTAACAGGAGGTACTGAAGGTATTGGATATGAATGTGCAAAAGCTTATGCTGCTGAAGGCGCCAAGGTGGTTATCGCAGCATTAGATGAAAGTCGCATAAATTATGTAATAAATGAATTAGGACAAGATCATCTTGGAATTTATTGCGACCTGGCTGTTGAAGCAAATGTAATATATGCCATAAATAAAACCCTTCAGGTTTATGGAAGAATAGATGCCATTCATAATAATGCTGGTATAGCAGGTCCATCTTGTTGTCTTCATGAAACTACAGAGGACGAATGGGATGATTTGATGAATGTTAATCTCAAGGGAGTTTATTTTACTGTAAAAAATGGATTTGAAGCATTAAAAAATTCCAGAGGCTGCATACTAAATACAAGTAGCCTTGTAGGGGAAATAGGGCAGGAGGCACATGCAGCTTATACCGCTACCAAAGGAGGCATTAATGCTTTAACAAAGTCTATGGCATTAGATTATGCCAAATACAATATTCGTGTAAATGCTGTAAGCCCCGCAGGTGTTTGGACGCCTATGCTGCGCAAATGGAATGACGATCAGCCTGCTGGCGTAGATATGACGAAGTATCTTGATGATATTCATCCGCTCGGATACTGTCCGGAAGGAGATGTTGTGGCAGATGTTTGTGTTTTCCTGCTTTCTGATAAGGCAAGGTTTGTTACCGGTTGTATTATGCCTGTAAGTGGTGGTGCTGAACTGGGATATAGAAATGTAAATGGCGAGAACCATGCGAATGGGACTAATTTATTAAACAAAAAATATGAATAAAATATTGCTCTCTGAAATGAAATATAGCTGATTGCAAATTTGATATAGGCTCAATAACTGTACTGGTAGTTGTAAGTAATAAATGCAATAAATGATAAAGCAATTTGAAGTAAAGGACCGGCGTTTTAATTTAGAAAAAGGTGCCGGCAGTGATGCCATCCACCGGGATCCGGTTTATTCGTATGCTGTTACCAATTTATTGGATGATTGCGGTATTACAGGAACAGGATTTGCTTTTACATTGGGTGAAGGAAATGACCTGGTTTGCAAAGCCGCGGCATTTTACGCCTCCCAATTAGTAGGAAATGACATTGAGGAACTAATGTCAGGCTTCGGCCAGGTGTTCAATAAATTTTCCAATGAACAACAATTCCGTTGGCTCGGCCCGCACAAAGGGGTAGTACATTTAGCACTTGCTTCTGTTACCAATGCCTGTTATGATTTATGGGCAAAAAAAAGACAGGTACCACTGTGGAAACTTCTGATTGATTTAACGCCGGAACAAATAGTAAATACGCTTGATCTTTCTTATTTAGAAGATGAATTAACAAGAGAACAAGCTTTGCAGTTACTAAAGAAACAGGAGGAAGGTAAAGCTGAAAGAAAAGGTATTGTTGAAAAAGGATATCCCGGTTATGATACTTCCATAGGTTGGTTTAATTATGATGACGAAACCATAAAAATAAATTGCCGAAAGGCAATAGCAGAAGGATTTACTGCTATGAAGTTGAAAGTCGGTTCCTCCGATCCCCAAAGAGATATTCGCCGGGCAAATATTGTGCGTGAAGTAGCAGGTGATGAGTGTAAAGTCATGCTGGATGCCAATCAACAATGGACCCTGCCGCAGGCCTTGAGCATCTGTAGTCAATTAAAGTCGATGAATCCATATTGGATTGAAGAACCGACACACCCGGATGATGTGCTGGCACATAAAACCCTGGCAGATAAAATTACTCCAATCAAGCTGGCATTGGGTGAGCATGTGCCCAACAGGGTTGTTTTTAAAAATTATTTACAAACCGGAAGCGTGGGTTTTATTCAGGTGGATGCAGTCCGGGTAGGTGGTGTAAGCGAATTTATTACCGTTAGTTTACTTTGTAAAAAGTTTGGCATTCCGGTGGTGCCGCATGTAGGCGATATGGGCCAGTTGCACCAGCACCTTGTTTTATTTAATCAAATTGCCATCGGCCATGAAGTTGTTTTCCTGGAACATATTCCCCATTTAAAATCAAAATTTGTGCATCCGGTAAAAATAGATAATGGTAAATATGTTACTTCTTTTGAACCAGGCAGCAGTTGCGACTTTAAATAAATTCAATGATTGATTCCATAGATATTTTTATTTGCATCGTCTACATTCTGGGCATTGTTGCCTTAGGCTTATGGGCTGGGTTATCAAAAAATAAAAAAAATTCAGGCAGCCAGTCTGATGATTATTTTCTGGCTGGTAAAACACAGCGATGGCCGGTAATCGGCCTGGCATTATTTGCCACAAATATCAGTTGCCTGCACCTGGTAAGCCTTGCCCGGTCAGGCTTTGATACAGGCCTGCTCAACGGCAATTTTGAATGGATGGCTTCATTTACGTTAATATTGCTAGCATTGTTTTTTGTACCATTCTACATCAAATCAGGGGTCACCACATTACCCGATTTTTTGGAAAAAAGATATAACAGGGCATGCCGCGATTGGCTGACGATTATTTCGATTTTATCTGCTGTCGTTATCCATATTGCATTTTCATTTCTGGCCGGTGGTATAGTGTTGCAAACATTATTTGGCGTAAATATTTACACCAGTGTAATTGCGATTGCCATCGTTACCGGAATCTACACCATCATTGGTGGCTTGTGGGCGGTGATGATTACAGAGTCCGTGCAAACCGTAGTGTTGTTAACCGGTGCCATCATTATTACGGTAATTTGTTATAATAAAAGTGGCGGTTGGAGTGGTATTACCGACACATTGCAGCAAGCAGGAGAAACAAAAAAACTTAGCATGCTGAGGCCTGTTGGTGATAGCAGTGGCATGTCGTGGCTGGCAATTGTGTTGGGCTACCCGGTGCTCGGCATCTGGTATTGGTGCGCCGACCAAACCATTGTGCAAAGAGTGCTTGGTGCCAAAGATGAAAATCACGCAAAAGCGGGTGCTCTGTTTTGCGGCTTTATAAAAATTTTACCGGTATTCATTTTTGTGCTGCCCGGTTTAATGGCTTATGTACTGGCGCAAAAAGAACTGTTTGATGTAAGCAGCATAACGCAGTCTGCTGATGGCAGTACCAAAGGCGTTTATACATTAATGATAACGCAATTGGTACCCAAAGGGCTGGCAGGCATATTGGCTGCAGCGCTTATTTCGGGATTGATAAGCCAGATTTCAGGCGCATTGAATTCCATTGCCACTTTGTTCAGTTACGATTTATATAAACGCAATCGTCCTGCCGCAAGTGATAAAAAATTAGTTTCTGTCGGAAGAATTTCAGCAGGCATTGCATTATTGTTGTCCATTTCTTTGTTGCCGTTGATAAACCAATAAGAAAGTTTATTCAATGGTATCAATGATGTGATCGCACACCTGGCACCACCTATTACCACTGTTTTTCTGTTGGGCATATTCTGGAAAAAAGCTTCTGCAAAATCAGCCCAATATACATTGTGGGTTGGTTCTGTATTAGGTGCCGTGGTATTTGCTATCAATAAGTTAGCGCCACATTCATTCATTGGCACCATCCCGTTTATGATGATGGCTTTTTACCTGTTTGTGCTGTGCATGGTTTTGCAAATTATACTGTCTGTTGCATTCCGGGTACAACATACTGAAGAAAGCAAAACGCTCTATTGGAAGTCGCCATGGGAACCATTGCAGAGCAAGGGATGGACGGGCATTGGGAACTATAAATTTTTATCGGCATTGCTGGTGGGCAGCATGCTGGTGTTGTATTATATTTTTGGATAAATGGAATGTGATTTTAATAAGAACGCCCTCTCCATTACTTTCAGTTTTATCACCTCGCAAAATCCATTTCAAAATTACCTTTAATCCGCTCCATGGGGGGATTGAAATACCCAAACTTTACCTCCGGAAATTCTTCGTGTATCAGCTCCATCAGTTGTTTAACGCCCAGCGCCTCGCCGGTGTCCGTCATTCCAATTTTGCTAAGGTACCAGTCAGGGTCGATATTAAAATTTCGCCATTGGATCATTTTTAAACCGGTTTCCCTGATCACCACCCGTAACGCTTCATATTCTTCTACGCTGTCCGTCATCCCCGGAAAAACAAAATAGTTAACACTGGTCCAGCCGCCAAAACTGTTCATCACCTTCAGGCTTTCAATAATGTCTTTGAACTGGTAATTATTAGGACAGTAATACGGATCGTACACATGCTTTCTTACGCTGTTCAGGCTTACGCGAATACTGTCAAGGCCAGCTTCGCATAAAGCTTTTACCGCTTGCGGCATAGAGCCATTGGTGTTGATATTAATGCTGCCTTTTTGGGTATGTTTACGTATTTCAATGATGGCTTCGCGAATGGTTTGCCACATTAGCAACGGTTCGCCTTCGCAACCCTGCCCAAAACTTACAATAGGGTAGGGCGCCGTTTCAAGATGGGGAACGGTATATTCTACAATTTCGTGGGCGGTCGGTTTAAAGGTCAGCCGGTCCTGCGTGCTTACAATGCTTTCCTCTTCGGGCTGAAAAGAAATACAGCCCAAACAATTGGCGTTGCAGGCCGGGGATGCCGGTATGGGGCATTCCCATCGACCCAGGAAAAAATTACGGGCGGCGGGGCATTTATAGGTAAGCGCGCAATTATTGGCCAGGTGTTCTACCAGGCGGTTATGCGGATAAGCTTCCATCAGGCTTTTTACACCAATTTCTACATCGGCCTCATTATAACCACTGCTATTTTGCCTGATGTCCTGTTCAATACATGTAGTAGGAACATAAAATTTATCGTCGAGCCAGCCAGCGGCTGTATAACAAAACAAGGGAAGGGTTGGCGCATCGGGTTCAGCTTCGTAAGCAGCCAGGTAAAAGCCGGTATGTGCGGGCGGTATAAATGCGGCAACAGCCCAGCCTTTTTCGCACAGGCGCATATCTCCTGTTTCCACATCTATGCCAATACCCCTGCGGCCTGGCAACTCATAAATTTGTCCTCCTTCGGGTAATTCTATCCATTCATCTTCGGGCACCTCAATTGCATCCCAGCCGGTGCGGCCGGTAACATATAAGCTGGTATCTTCAAAAATGTTTCCATTACCGTCGGAGTATAAAATGTAAGGTGATTGCATGCGGGCGAATTGTGAATGGTGAAAAGTCAATGATCAATAACCATTGATCTATTGTTAATTGTTGATGGCTATTTTGTTTTGATCTGTGGCTTTATCAATTATTTGAATGTGGCAAAATTCGTTGAATTCTATTTCTATTTCAGGTGAAATATCCCCGTCAATTTCTTTTTGCATCAATCGGTTGTCTTTAAAATCAAGTGTCAATAGTCCATCTTTTATCATGATATTATTGAAATCAGTCCATTCATACTGTTTCTTAAGTAAGGTATTGAAGACGATTTCATTTTGAGTAAAACCCACTTCCTTTTCAAATTTCAGTTCTCTTTCAATAAAAAGGCTAATGAGATACAGACTTGCTAAAAGTAAATTGGTATAGGGCCCCGCTATAAAGGTTTGGGCCGCTATTGCCAGCCCCGGCGTATAATATACCTTTTCTCTTCTTGAAAACTTGAATTGCAGAAAAATGTAAATAGCGATTAATAACATGGATGCAACCCAATAAAATATAGCGCTGCCCTGCACTTTTGAAGCAAAAAATATAAAAGTACCCAACGCCGCCAGGTAGAGTAACTGGCTTATCAGGTCAACAATTTTATAGTCGGGCTTTTTTAACGTTATCAGGTAATCGTACACCATGCCTGTTGCCTGTTAGTGGGCCATCTCTTTTACATTGCTTTTTACAAGCAGGTTACAAAGTTTAAATAAGATACGGGCGGCAACGTTGGCGTCAAAACCTTCGCCTACACCCACTTCATTCAAATCGAAACCGATCAGGTGCCTGCCCGATTCAAGCACTTTTTTAAACAGGTAAATGATTTGCTCCACCTCAAATCCGCCAGCCACCGGCGTGCCGGTGTTCGGACATAATTTGGGGTCAAGACCATCAACATCAAAGCTAAAAAATACTTTTTCAGGTAATTGCAACACTATTTCATCAACTATACTTTTCCAGGTTTCGCCTTCGTATTGCCTGGTTTTAATATCGGCA